>DASZHA010000089.1:0-33339 GCA_035938265.1 Candidatus Dormiibacterota bacterium | reverse complement strand
CGACATCGCTGGTGGCCGTCACCTGGGGGACGCCCACCCCGAGCACACCGCGGGTGGTGCAGGCGGCGCCGGGCCCGACGCCGACGAGGATGCCGGCGATGCCCTCCTCCATCAGCTCCAGCGCGGTGTTGTACTCCACGCAATTGCCCACCACGATCGGCACCGGGCAGCGCTGCACGAGCTCCCGGAAGGAGAGCTGGGTGTAGGCCTTCGACACGTGCCGCGCGGTCAGCACCGTGCCCTGGACGAAGATCAGGTCGGCCCCCGCCGCGGCGATCAGGGGCGCCCGCTCGGCGGCGCGCTGCGGGATCGTAGAGACGGCGCACAGGACGCCGCCAGCCTTGACCTCGCTGATGCGCCGCCGGATCAGCTCGTCCTTGACCGGCTCCTGGTAGATCTGCTGGATCAGGGTGTTGATCCGATCCGCGGGTGCGTCGGCGATCTGCTGGAGGACCTCACGCGGGTCTTCATAACGGGTCTGCACACCGTCGAGGTTGAGCACCGCCAGCGCTCCCAACCTGCCCATGGCGATGGCGAAGTCGACGTCCACGGAGCCGTCCATGGCCGAGGCCAGGATCGGGAGATCGAGTCGGTGACCGCCGATCTCGGTGGAGATGTCGATCTCGGCGGGGTTGATCGTGATCCGCCCGGGGACCAGCGCCACCTCGTCGAAGCCATACGCTCGGCGGGCCTGCTTGCTCCGCCCGATGGGCTGCAGGCCCTCGACCCGCGCGGGTGCGGCGACGTCGGTGTCGATCGCCATCAGGGCCTCACCGGTTTCAGGCCCCCCCTGGGCCCAGTTACAAAAAGACCCCGCGAAACTCCATCGCGGGGCACAGCAGCGCCATCCCTTCCGGCGCCCGCCATAAGCGGTCGGGTCGCCTGGTCGCCTCTCTTGTATTTACGGTGGCTGATGACGCCTCCTCAGCTAGGTTTTCGCGGATTTTACCATCTCGCATTCTGATCCTACGGCGAGAGAGCCGGCGCCGACTAACATTCGAGGATGACCCTGTCCGAGACCTCGCCGGCGATCAGCTCCCCCGGGCCGCACGAGGCGGCGCGCTTCCTGCTCCAGGACCGGACGTGGGGCGCCTACCCGCTTGGCTACCTCGACCCCTCCAGCGATGTGCTCTCCCAGGTCTGGACTTCGGAGGAGGCCGGTGAGACCAACAGCCTGGTGATGCTGGCCCAGCTGCCACAGTTGGTCAGCCTCTACGCCAGTGGCGACCCCGCCGCCGTCGACCGGGTGCTGGAAGCGCTGCCGGCGGCACCGGCGTCGGGGGTCTTCAGCGTCCGTGCGGAGGCCCTCCACAGCCTCGAACGCCACTTCCACATCAGCACCTCCTACCAGATGCGGCGGATGCGGGCGGACGCCCGCAGCCTGCGCCCGCGCCGCGAGCTGGCGGTTTCGAGGCTCGGCATCGACGACCTCGACGCCGTCAAGCGGATCTATGGCATGTGGACCGACAGCCACCAGCTGCCCGGTCAGCTGACGGGGGGCATCTACTTCGGCGTGTACCGCAGCACGGAGCTGATCGCCGTCGCCGGCACCCACGCGGTCTCACCGCTGTACGGCGTGGGCGCCATCGGCAACGTCCTGACCCACTCCAACTACCGCAACCGGGGCCTGGCCTCCACCACCACCTCGGCGGTGGCCGCGGAGCTCTTCCGCCTGGGCTGTGACGAGATCATCCTCAACGTCCGCCACGGCAACGACGCCGCCCTGGCGACGTACCGGGGGCTGGGCTTCACCGACCACTGCACCTTCATGGAGGGCGTTTTCCACGCCCGCGCCGGCCGCCGCCCAGGTTATCGCTAGGCAGAAGGGCTAACCGTAACCAGGTGCGATCGGATGATCATCCGATCGTTGTCGTGCCAGGGTGGGTCGCAGGTGATGAGGGTCAGGTCGAAGCCGGTCGTCGGCCGGTACAGGTCGGTCTCGGCGGGCCTCACCACCTTCACGAAGTCGACCTGGTAGGTGTAGGTCTTACCGTCGGCCATCTGGACCTGGACCTGGTCGCCAGGGCCGACCTTGTTGATGTCGAGCCAGTGGGGCTCACGGTGGAACGCCACCAGGGCGTTGCCCTTGGTACCCGGCGCGGGCGAGTCATGGTAGTGGACCATCGACGTCTGCTTGAGGCTGTTCCAGTCCCCGTCGACGGATACGGCGCTGGTGTTGATCTTGGGGATGGTCAGCTTGAGGTAGAGGTTGCCGGGTCCCCCACCGGTCCCGGCCCCGGTCCCGGCAGCGGGGGTGGGGGCTGAGGCGCTGGCGTTCTCCTGGCCGGCGGCGGCGCTGACGAAGGTCTGCCACGCCTTGTCCTGGGCGGAGTCCTGGCTCTGGGCGTGCATGAAGCCATACACGACCCGGCCGCCGACCACCAGGCCGGCAAGGATCATGGCAACCGCCACGCAGCGAACCAGGGCTATCTTCATCACATCTATTCAACGCGGCCCCGCCCGCTTTCCGCCGCGGGTTGGCCAGATCTCCTCGTGAGCCTAGGGGTAGATGCCCCTGACCGAGGTCGCTCGCGCCACCTTGTCCACTGCCAGGACATAGGCCGCGGTCCGCATCGTCAGGCCGCGTTCGGCGTGGGTCTTGACGACTTCGTGGAAGGCCTTGGTCATGATGTGACGTAGCTTGGAGTTGATCTCGGATTCCTCCCAGAAGAACTCCTGCAGGTCCTGGACCCACTCGAAGTAGGACACGGTTACGCCGCCGGCATTGGCCAGGATGTCGGGGATGATGAAGACGCCCTTGGCGTCGAGGATGTCGTCGGCGTCGGGCGTGACCGGGCCGTTGGCACCCTCGGCGATGATCCGCGCCCGGATCTCGTGGGCGTTGCTGCCGTCAATCACGCCTTCCAGCGCGGCCGGGACCAGGACGGTGCAGTCCAGGGCCAGCAGCTCGCGTTCCGAGATCTGGTCCGCCGCGGCGTAGCCCGCCACGCTGCCAGTTCGCCTCTTGTGCTCGATCACGTCGTCGACGTCGAGCCCATGGCCGTTATAGATGGCGCCGTTGGAGTCGCTGACCGCGACCACAGTGATGCCGACCTCCTTGGCCAGCAGCCGGGCTGAGGTGCTGCCCACGTTGCCGAATCCCTGGACCACCGCGGTGGACTCGGGACCCTTGAGAACGAGGTGGTTGAGGGCCTCAATCACGGTGTAGGTGACACCGCGGCCGGTTGCCTCCTGGCGACCCTCCGAGCCGCCGACGGCGATCGGCTTGCCGGTGACCGTCGCCGGGACCGAATACCCCTTGTGCATGGAGATGGTGTCCATGAACCAGGCCATCATCTGGGCGTTGCTGCCCACGTCGGGAGCGGGGATGTCGGACTCGGGCCCGACCAGAATCGAGATCTCGGTGGCGAAGCGGCGAACCATGTTCTCCTGCTCCTGCACGCTCATCTCCTTGGGGTTGCAGATGATGCCGCCCTTGGCGCCGCCGTAGGGCAGGCCCACCACGGCGCACTTCCACGTCATCCACATCGCCAGGGCCTTGATCTCGTCGAGCGTGACCTCGGGGTGGAAGCGGAGGCCGCCCTTGGCGGGACCGCGGGTAATGTTGTGCTGGACGCGGTACCCGGTGAGCATCTGGGTGTCGCCGTTGTCCATCTGGACCGGGAAATGCACCGTCAGCTCACGCTTGACCTCCCGGAGAACCCGGCGGATCGAGGGCTCCAGCTCGACCTGGTCCGCCGCCCGGTCGAACTGCTTCTGGGCAATCGAATAAGCGCTCTCGCGCGTCATCACCATGCCGATATGATCCCCCAACACCAAACCTGATGAGCCAATCTCCTTTTTCGGGGCAGAACCGCGCCCGGGGCATCACCGTGGTCATCGTCACCTTCATCCTGGCCGCCGCGGTCACGGCCCAGCTGAAGTCGAGCCTGATCCCCGGCTCCAACACCGTGGCCCGCGACCAGCAGCTGGTGGACAGCGCCCAGCAGCTGGACCGTGACAACCAGTCCCTGCGCGACCAGATCAAGTCGCTCGAGGACCAGATCAAGGCCCTCAACGACCGGCTGGCGGGGACCTCGGGCCAGGCGCAGCAGCTGCAGGCGCAGGCCGTCGACGAGAAGGACCGAGCCGGCCTCAGCGCGGTCAGCGGTCCCGGCATCACCGTCGACCTGTCCAACGGCAACGACCCCCACATCCCTGGCGACAACAAGCGCGACTGGCAGGTCAAGTACCTCGACATCCAGGACGTGGTCAACCTTCTCTGGTCGGCTGGAGCCGAGTCGGTCAGCGTCAACAACCAGCGGGTTATCGCCTCCAGCAGCTTCTACGTCGCCGGCACCGACGTCCTTCTCAACGGCGCCCACCTGACCGCGCCGTACCACGTCCAGGCGATCGGCGACGGCAACGCCTTCAACCGGGCGCTGTCCGACAACGGCAAGCTGCAGGAGCTCAAGAGCCGCAGCGAGCTGTACCAGCTGAAGCTGACCTGGCAGACGCAGCGCAACCTCACCCTGCCCGCCTACGACGGCGCGGTCAACACCCGGTTCGCCAGTGCTGGGTAGGCTGCGCGTGCCCCGCCGCGACCTGGTGGTCTTCGTCATCGCCATCATGGTCCTGGGCTTCGCCTTCACCATCCAGGTGCGCTCCCAGGCGACCGCCGAGAAGCTCCTCAGCGGCCAGGACAACGTCACCCTGGCGCTCCTGATCACGGGCCTGGCGCAGTCCAACGAGCAGCTGGTGCTGACGCGCTCCGACCTCACCGCGGAGGCGCAGAAGCTGCAGTCCGCCGCCGACAGCAACCGCTCTGGCAGCCCCGCCCTCCAGGAGCAGCTGAGCCAGCTGCAGGTGTTGGATGGCACCGTCCCGGTCCACGGTCCCGGGGTGACGATGACGGTGGGCTTCACGATGCAGCCGTTCGAGCTCCAGGACCTGGCCAACTCGATGCGCCAGCTGGGGGCAGAGGCCATCGCCGTCAACGGCCAGCGGCTCAGCGCCAAGAGCGTGATCGGCAGCAAGGATGGCAACCTCACCATCGACGGCAACACCCTGAACACCCCCTACAACTTCCAGGTGATCGGCGACTCCGCCAAGCTGACCACGGGGGCGAGGTCGGTGGTGGGAACCCTGAAGGCCCGCGGCAACGTCTCCGTCGACCCCGCGCCCGACGTTCACATCAGCGCGGCGGCGCCCCGGCGCCCGGACATCTACAGCACCTACCAGCGCTGAGCGCGGGCCGGGCGGGGTTCTAGCTGGCCTTGGCCTGGGGCGGCCGCGGGGCGCGGGCGGGCCGGGCCGGAGCGCCGCTCCGGCGGTTGCGCGGCCGTTTCTTGGCGACTCGATTGCGGGGGGCGCCGGCCCTGCTTACGCCGCCGTTGGCGACGGCGGCGACGGGCTTGTCGCCGTTGCCGTTCGTCTCCGAGTGGCGGTATGCCACCTCGCGGTCGAGCAGCTCCAGCGTCGACGCCAGCTGGTCCCAGCGCTCGTCGCGGTGGCCCACCATCAGGGGCCCGCGGGTGCGCAGCTGCAGCACCTTGCTGATGACACGGGGATCGTAGGCCGCGCGCTTGATCAGGCGGAGCTGCTCGCGCACCAGGGACCGCCGCACCGAGAGGCCGTGCTTGGCCAGGATCTCCTTGTTCTTGTCGTGGCTCTCGTCGAGCTCGACGATCACCGACTCGTAGCCGTGGCGCGCGATCAACATCCGGGAGCTGAAACGCATCGGGTTGTTGAAGAACATGCGCGCGTCGGTGCGCTTGGGCTGGATCTGGATGATGTCGACCTCCGGGTGGGCGCGGCGGAGTTGCTTGAGGTGGTACTGGAGCCCGGCGTGGAGGCTGATCCGGGTGATCTGGTTGATGATGGCGCTGAAGCCCTTGTCGCGGACGCTGCGGGCGTTGGGCCCCAGCTTGGGGATGTCCTGCGAGGTGTTGTCGAACGGCACCAGGGGGTTGACGCAGATGATCAGGTCGCAGCCGGCCTCGATGGCGACGTCGATGCTGGCGGTGCCGCGCAGGCCGCCGTCGATGTAGTCGCGGCCGTTGATGCTGATGGGTGTGTAGAGGACCGGCACCGCCGCCGAGGCCGCCGCCGCCATGGAGATCGGCACCCTGTCGTTGTGCCCCGTGCCGAAGACGGCGCGCTCACCGTTGTCAAGGTCGGTGGCGACGCAGACCAGGTCCTTCCTCAGCTCGCGGAAGTTGTCGGTGGCGCCGATGCACTCGAACACCCGGTGCAGGTAGCGCGCGGTGGCGCTGCTGTCGAAGAAGCCCGACGGCAGGGCGTCGGCGAACAGGGCACCGAAGTCGAAGAAGTCCATGTCGCCGACGTGCCGAACCGCGTGCAGGATCGCCGAGGCGGTGATCAGGGGGAGCCCGACCAGCTTGGCCGCGAACTCCTTGTAGTTGGGCATGAAGACGTCGGCGCGGTGGAGGTTGACGTAGCCGGCCTGGCCCGAGACAGAGCGGAGCAGGTCCTTGGTCCCGATGCCGTTGGCCAGGCAGGAGGCGATCACAGCCCCGGCGCTGGTTCCGACGTAGAGGTCGAAGTCGTTCACCGAGCGGTCGAGGAGGGCGTCGTTGAGGGCCCGCATGGCGCCTATGTGGTAGACGGCGCCGGCAAGCCCGCCACCGCTGAGGACGAGCGCGGTCTTGCCCATCAGCCGGCCTTGGGCCGCCTGGCGGAGCGGGGGGTCGAGCCCTTGCGCGCCGGCGACCGGCGGCGAGACCGTGCCGCGGCCACCTTGGCGCCTGGGTCGAGGCGCTCGATGACCTCGGCCATCTGCTCCACCCGGGCGGTCAGCTCGCGGACGCGGCGCTCGAGCCGCTCCATGTCCTTCTGCTGCGGGATCTTGAGGCCCTGCAGGGTCTTACGGGCCTCGGCCAGCGCCTGCTGCGGCTCTCGGACGACGCGCGTCTCGGCCTTCTGGATCAGGTCCTGGCCGGCGGACACGGTCTGGCGCACCGCCTCCGAAAAGGCCTCGCTGGGGTTGCGCACCAGCTGCTGGAGGAGCGCCTCGGGAATCGCGCCGTGCTTCTTGCGCTCGCTGTCGAGGACCACCTGCGACAGGGTCACCGCGGTCAGGTCCTCACCACTGGCGCGGTCGATGACCTGCACGTTCTCGCCTTCGCGAATCAGCACTCCGATGCGCTCCAACGTGATGTAGCGCCGCGAGCTGGTGTCGTAGAGCTTGCGGTTGGAGTACTTCTTGATCAGCCTCGGCTCGTCCTCCATCGCCGGGGCCGGGACCGCCGGCTCGGGCCGCCGCTTGCTGGTCCGGACGTTGGCCGGAGAGGCCGTCAGCGGGAGCCCCCGCGCTCCTGGCGGCTGACCAGCGCCTCGACCTTGGCGGTCAGCACGTCGACGCTGTGGTTGAGCCGCTCGATGTCCGACCGGGAGGGGATGTTGATGCGGTTGAGGACGTCCTCGATCTTGCCCTCGATGAAGCGATCGATGCGACCGGCCTCCTGCTCGGCCCGACCCTGGGCCTTCTCGCGGGTGCTGCGAAGCTCGGAGAGCAGCCGCTCGGCCTCACGCTGGCCGATGTTGCCGGTCCTTTCCAGCTGGGTGACCAGGAACTCGGCCTGGGACTGGGCGATGCCGACCGGCGCCTGGATCACCGAGAGGACCAGCTCCAGCCACCAGCGGTTGCCGCTGACGCGGCTGGCCTCCAGGCCGGTGGATGGCTCCGGGGACAGATGCTTGCCGTTCGGCGACGCCTTCTTGGGGCGAGCCTTGGCGGTCTGGGTCCGGCGGCGCGACCGCTCAGAGGCCCGACGACTGCCTCCCGAGGCTGTCTCAAACATCTCGGGATCCCGTGACGCAGTGCATCAACATCGCACCGGATTATATACGCCCATGCCCCATTCGGAACTGGGACTTATGCCCTCTTAACGCAGTGGGCGCCGGGTGCCGCTAGAGATCGCGCAAGAGCAGCAGGGGGCGGCTGGATTCGGCGATGACGCGGGTGCCGGTGCTGCCGCTGTACCAGGCGTCGAAGCCCGTCCTGGCGTGGGTGCTCATGACCACCAGGTCGGCGGGCAAACTCTCCGCCTCCAGCAGGATCGCCTCGGCGGGCTCCTCATGGCGGATGGCGGCGCTGGCCTCCACCCCGGCCGCCGCCAGGCGGGCCGCCTGCTCCTCGAGCTGGCTCGAGACCGTCTCCACCTCCATCTCCAGGCTGGCTGCGGTGGCTCGAGGCATCAGCCGGGCCACGACGCTGACACCGCGGGCCCGGCTCAGGGAGGGGACCGCGGTCATCAGACGGACTTCAGCCTGGAACGCGGAGGCGAGCGTGGCTGCGCGGTCCACGGCACTGCGCGTGTCGTGCTCGTGGTCGATAGGGACCAGGATGCGCCTCAGCTGAAATGGCTCGCCCCTGGCCCGCTCGGGCCGCTTGAGCAGAATCGGGGTGCCGCCGCCCCGCAGGATACGCTGCGCGATACTTCCAACGAAGACTTGGCGCAGCCCGGCGCGGCCGTGCTTGCACATCGCCGTCAGGTCGGCACCGACCTCGTGCGAATGGGCGTCGATGGCGGCGGCGACGTCGCCGACGGAGCGGTCGTGGACATGCTTCTCGGCCTGGACCCCCTCCGCCCCGAGCTCGTCGACAAGGCGCTCCAGGTAGGCCTCTCCCTCGGCGATGGTGGTCAGGTGGGGCTCGCCGTGGACGCGGGCTGGGGCGTCGGCTTCGATGACGTGCAGCAGCGTGACCCGTGAGCCCAGCTCCAGCGCCAAGGCGCGAACCGGGCCGAGGATGTCCTCCGCCAGGCGGGAGCCGTCGAGCGGCACCAGGATATGGCCGAACACCGGACTAACCTACTCCAACCGGTGGGCGCAGGCGATGCAGCCTAGCCGCCGCCGGCGACGACGACCCGAAAGATAAGGAACCCGTTGAGCCCGACGATCAGGGCCGCCATCACCCACGCGGCCGCCGAGGTCAGCGGGTGGTTGGTCAGGATCCCCATCAGCTTGCGGCGGCTGGTGAAGAGAACCAGTGGGACCAGGGCAAAGGGGATGCCGAAAGAGAGCACCACCTGGCTGATGACCAGCGTGCGGGTCGCATCGATGCCCAGCCCGATGACGATCAGCGCCGGCAGCATCGTGACCAGGCGGCGTACGAAGAGCGGCACCTTGCGGCGGAGGAAGCCCTGCATCATCACCTGGCCCGCGAGGGTGCCCACGGTCGACGATGAAAGGCCGGAGGCCAGCAGCGAGAGGGCAAAAATGACACTCGAGGCCTTGCCCACCAGCGGCGTGAGGGTCTCGTGCGCCATCTCGATGCTGGCGACGTCGGTCCGGCCGGCCACGTGGAAGGTGGCCGCGGCCATCATCAGCATGGCCACGTTGATCAGGCCGGCCAGTCCCATGGCAATGCCCACGTCGACCATCTCGTAGCGCATCAGGCGGCGCAGCCTGCCCGGGTCGCGCACCACGATGCGCCCCTGGGTCAGGGCCGAGTGCAGGAAGATGACGTGGGGCATGACCGTGGCGCCGAGGATCCCGGTGGCCAGCAGCACGCCCTCGGCGCCGCTGAAGCTGGGCGGTAGGAAGCTGCGGCCGGCGGCGCCCAGGTCAGGCTTGCCCATCACCGTCTCCAGCAGGTAGCAGACCGCGATCACGCCCACCAGGCCGGCGATCACTGCCTCCAATGGTCGGAACCCGCGCTGCTGCAGGCCGAGGATGAGGAAGGTGACGACGCCCGTGATCAGCGCCGAAGGGAAGAGCGGGATGCCGAAGAGGAGGTAGAGGCCGAGGGCCGCGCCGAGGAATTCGGCCAGGTCGGTGGCCATGGCGACCACCTCGCTGAGCACCCACAGTCCCAGGACCAGCGGGCGGGGGAAGCTGTCGCGGATGACCTCGGCCAGGTTGCGGCCGGTGGCGATGCCAAGCTTGGCCGAGAGCGTTTGGATCACGAGCGCCATCAGGTTGGCGACCACCACCACCCAGACCAGCTGGTAGCCGAAGGCGGAACCTCCCTGGATGTTGGTGGCGAAGTTGCCTGGGTCGATGTAGGCGACGCAGGCGATGAAGGCCGGGCCGAGGAAGGGCAGCAGGCGTCGTCGCAGCCCCTTGGAACGCCCACTGAGGGCGAGTTGTGCCGCCGCCTGCGCCCGAGAATCCGCCGACCCGCCCGCCACCGTCCCGGCAGCGGCGGCGGCGGCCGCGCCCTTGGGCACCGGGGCTGGGTTCGGGCTCATCGCCTGCTGCCGACGGCGTGGACGAACACCGCGGCGGCCAACCCCAGCGGCACCTGGATGCGGCGGCGGCCGAGGCGGACCTCGATCGGCCCCTCCCATTTGCTCTCCGCGACCACGTCGAGGCGGCTGCCGATGGCGACGCCGAGCTGGTCCAGCGCCTTGAGCTTGGCGGAGTCGCGGTCGGAGACCCGGCGGACGATCACGGCGTCGCCGGTGCGGCAATCTCGCAGCGATCGCAGCGCCAACTTGGGCAGGGCACCGCTGTGGCTGGGGATGGGGTCGCCGTGGGGGTCGAACCGCGGCCGGCCGAGGGCATCGAAGATCCGCGCTTCCAGGCGTTCCGAGATATGGTGCTCCAGCCGCTCGGCCTCCTCATGGACCTCGTCCCAGGTGTAGCCCAGGGCCGTTACCAGGTAGGTCTCGAGCAGCCGGTGGTGCCGGATCATCTCGAGGGCCAACGCCTCGCCCGTCGGGGTCAGGGCGGAGCCGCGGTAGCGGTCGTGGTTGACCAGGCCCAGCGCCGCGAGCTTGGCCAGCATGCCGGTAACCGAGGCCGGCCGGATTTTCATGCGTGTCGCCAGCTCAGACGTCGCCACCGGGCGGCCCGGCTGAGCCAACAGGTAGATCGCCTTGACGTAATCCTGCTGCGCCGACGAGAGCGTGGCAGCAGGGCGCCGAGGCGCAATGTTAGGCATGCCTAAATTATAAGATGACGTGCGCCGAATTCTTGGTCGGTCACGGGTTTGACACGCCGAGAGAGGGGCTGCAATGATGGCGGGACCAATCCGGCGGATCGAAGGCGCAAGGAGGACGACTCGATGGCGAATGCAGGCAGGGGAAGCGGACCGCTTGGCAGCACCTCGGTAGAGGGGCTGGTCTCTGGCGCGCAGGAGGTCGCCGGCGACGCCGCCAAGCGCCTCCGCGAAACCGTCCAGGACGCCGTCACCACGATCGAGAAGCGGCGCGACGTCGAACTCAAGAACCTCCGCGGCCGGCTGCGCGACCTCAACACCAACATCGGCGGCCTGGAGCGGCGCTACCGGACGCTGGAGAAGCGCGTGACCAAGCAGGTCGAGACGCTCAGCGGCCGCACCGTCAAGGCGTCCGACCTGGACAAGCGGCTCCGCACCCTGGAGAAGGAGATCCGCCGGCTGGCCGGCCTCGGCGCGTCGGCCGCCAGCGCCACTCGCCGCGCCTCCACCGCTGGGCGCGGCACCGCGGCCCGCAGGGCCACCAGCGCCCGCAAGCCGGCAGCCCGCAAGACCACGGCGCGCAAGCCGGCCGCACGCAAGACCGCGGCGGCAGGTGCCCCGCGGCGGCCGGCGGCCCGGCGCTCCAACAGCACCAGGCGGCGGGCGGGCTAGGCCTGCGGTCGAGCCCCGGCGGCGGGGCTCAGTCCTTCTCCTCGAGGATCGCGGCCAGCGAATCCTCGAATGCGCCCAGGACCGTGTCGACCTGCTGCGGGCTGATGCCCAGCACCGGCATGACGCGCTGGATCGCCGGGTCGTTGCCGCTCATCAGCACCAGCACCCCCCGAGAGGCCAGCTGCCTGGCCATCTGCGGACCAATCGGCTCGTGGTACTCCACGCCACGCATCAGGCCCTTGCCCCGGGCCTCCTTCAACAGCTGGGGGTAGATCCCGGCCAGCCGGTCGAAGCCCGCCGCCATCTGGTCGCCTCGAGCGGTGGCGCTCTCCAGCAGGCCCTCGTCCTCGAGGATGGCAAAGACCTCCAGCGCCACCAGGCAGCCCACGTCGGCGCCGCCGAACGTCGAGAGGTGGACAAACGGTCGCTTGTCGAGCAGCCCCAGGTAGTCGCTGCGATAGACGGTGGCAGTGATCGGATAGACGCCACCGGAGAGCGATTTGCCGATGGTCATGATGTCGGGCTCCACCCCCCAGTGCTCCGAGGCCCACAGCTTGCCGGTGCGGCCCATGCCGCTCTGGATCTCGTCGAAGATCAGCAGCAGGTTCTCGCCATCGCATAGCGCCCGCAGCCCGGCGAGGTAGTCGTCGGGGGCGACGTTGATGCCGCCCTCGCCCTGGATGGGCTCAACGATGATGGCGCCGATGGTCTCATCGACGGCGTCGGCCATGGCGTCGATATCGCCAAACGGCACCTGGGTGAAGTCCGCCAGGAGCGGCTCGAAGGGAGCGCGAAAGGCGAGCCGCCCGGCGGCGCTGAGGGCGAAGCCGCTGTGCCCGTGGTAGCCCTTGTCCGTGGAGAGCACCCCGGGGCGCCCGGTGGTGGCACGGGCCAGCTTCAGGGCGAAGTCCACCGCCTCACCACCGCCGGTCGAAAGCATCGAGGCGCTGAGACCCGCGGGCGAGACCTCAGCCAGCTTGGCGCCAAGGTCGGCCTTGGGCTTGGACATCAGCATAAAGTCGCCGATGTCGACGCCATCGTCGAGCGCGCCCTTCAGGGCTGCGATCGCGCGGGGGTGGCGGCGACCGATGTTGAAGACGCCAAACCCGGTGATGCAGTCGATGTAGGCACGGCCGTCGGCGTCCTCGACCACCGCGCCTTCGCGGTGCCACTCGAGGACGTCGAGGCCGTTGGCGGCCAGTGCCCGGGCCTTGCCGGGGTTGAGGTGGCGGGCGAACCGCTCGATCGCCTGCCGCTTGGCGGCGACCGCGTCCACGGCCTCGTCCCCCACGCGGCTAGGCGATCAGGCGCCGCACCATCGCCTCGGTGAAGCGATATGCGGTGTCGACGGTGTCGGGGTCGATGTTGGCCACGGTGTCCGTCCGCCAGTGGGCATTGACCGGGTGCCCGTTGTTGTCGGCCATGACGCTGATGGCGTCCATGCGGCGCAACAGGACCGGCTCGGCGTCGGTCACGGAGAGGCGATAGGGCCGGCCTGCAACCTCCATCCCGGGCAGCATCGCCACCTTTTCGGCCACCTCGCGCAGCTCTTCGCTGGTGCGGTGCTTGAGCAGCATCCCTTCGGACGTAGTGTAGAAGACGTCCCCGCCGCCGATGCTGTCGATGTTGACGACCCAGGCGCGCTCCAGCTCGTCGCCGTGGTTCTTGATGAACGCCTGCATGCCGACCGCGCCTACGTCTTGGCAGCCGGTGGCCAGGGCCAGCACCTCGGTGTCGGCTGGCTGGTCTACCGCTAGCGCCTGGCAAAGGGTGAGCATCACCGCCACGCCGCTGGCATTGGCGTTGGCGCCGTGGACGGGCTTGTAACGGATCGCCCGGTGGACCAGCAGCGCCAGGGCGACGAGGATCACCAGGGCGAAGGGAACCGCCGCGTAGGCGAGCTGTGGGACCACCGTCGCGGCTGAGACCGCGATCGCGACCGGCAGCAGGATCATGCTCAGCCACAGCAGCCTGAAGGCCGGCCGGCGGAAGCGCACGAGGCGGGGCGACCAGCCCAGGTCGGGCTTGGGGCTGTCGTAGTGGGCCACCAGGATCAGCCGCCGCCGCGGTAGCTCCTTGGGCGCCAGCCGCGCGATCACGTTCTGGCTCCTGCCGCGAGCCACGAACGGGGTGACCAGCTTGAGGGCTGCGGTGATCTCGCCGAGGAAGGCGACCAGGGCGATGCCCGCGAGCAGCAGCCCGAGCGCGTCGCGGTCGAAGACCACCGCCACCACCGCCCCAACCAGGGCCAGCACGAACACCGGGGCGAGGAACAGGCTCGGCGACCGTGGCGAGCGGAACTCCTCGACCTTGACGTTGAACCCGAACCCCTCGAGCTTCTCCCGGATGTACTCGGCGGCCCTGCGCTCGCCCTCCCCCGCCGCCGGTCGAGGCCCAATCTCGAAGGCCAGGCGGAGGATGTGCTCTAAGGGGTCAGTCATCGCCACAGATTGTCACCGATCGTGTGCAGGGGAACAAAGATGCGACGGGGCGCCCGGCTTCTGACCAGGCGCCCGATGATGGCTGGCTTTAGCTCGAGATCAGGTGGACCGGGCCACCCTGGGCCGCGACCGCGAACGAGAAGGTGTCCGAGGCGTTGGATCCGCCGCCGGTGGAAGGCAGCTCGTAGCGGACGTACCAGAAGTCAGTACCAGGCGTGGGCGCGTAGGTTGTCGGTACAGGGATTGAGATCCTGATCCACGAGCCGTTGAACGGGTGGGTGCCGTTCGAGCACCCAGCCACGCACCATGAGGCGAATGTCGGTCCCAGGAGGTGGGGAACGTCATCCGGGTTACCAGCGTTTGGTACCGCTCCCGACGGAGACTGGGAGTTTGTGCCCGCCACGTGCTGCAGAAGAGGGTTACCACTCCGGTTGATCCCGTCGTTTTTGAGCGTCAATCCGGTGGCGTTTGCGACCCCACCGCACGGCGGGGTGGTACTACAGTTCCCGCTGGCCGTGGGATCGATGATGGACACGTTCAAGGCACCGCCCACGTCACCGAAGTCGTAAAGGTCGACGTCGATCGTGGTACCGGCGTACTCAATCGGCAGCTGGAACAGCGGGATGTAGTACGGGCACGCCGTATTAGGCGCGCACTGGAGGGGGGTGTATGCGACCGAGTCCTCCCAGCCGCTGAGCGTGCACTTGGCTGGATTTCCCCCGCCGTCAACCCCGGTGCAGACGTTGGCCGTTGAACTGGATTCGGGCAATGTGTTGGGCTGGACCACACGCAGCGAGAAGCCATGGTTGCTCTTGCCCGTAGAGACGAAGTTCCCCTGCCAGTCGAGGAGATCGACCCGCAGTCGGTATGTGCCCGCGGGCAGTGCCGGGCAGCCACCCGAGCAGATACCGAAGCCAGTCTTCTGCACGATTGGGCTGGCCGGTTCGTTACCGACGTTGCTCCAGGAGTGATAGGTGAGGAAGTTGGTCGGGGCTCCGTTTCGAGGTCCGCCGCTCTGGTATGTCTGCGTGTAGCTGGTACCGGTACGCACGTCGGTATAGGACGGCGGGCTGGCATTGTATTTCGACGCGTCGATCGGGAACACCTTGGTCTGCATGATCATCACGTCGTTGGATCGCACGAAGGTGTCCTTGACCTGGAACAGCGTGTACATGACGGTGTTGTAGGTCCCTTGCTCACCGGAGCAATTGCCCGAGCACGGAGGTTGCCCGCCATCATCCTCGTGGAGGTTCTGGGCGCTGTTGGCGTTGCACTTACCGTTCGCAACTGTTGGGTTTTGCCAGTTCTCGCAAGGGTTGTTTGGCGTGCTGCCGTCGGACTGGACGTCAGGGCCAAACCCGGCGTTGTAGACCTGGATCTCGCCGCCGGTCGGGGATGAGTTCGGGATGACGACGCGGTAATTGAGGCCACCGCGGTCACCACCAGTAACGAAACCCGTGAAATTCGGGTCGGTGCTCTCGTTGCCCTGTGCACGGCTGATCGCATGTATGTCGTTCGACGTCTGTCCCGGGGAGTCATACGACGGATCGACGGTGTAGCCGTCACCTTCGGCCCTACCGCCGCCAACGTGCCAGCCCTTCTGCCTAAGGATGTAGAACTGGCCCGCGGAGCCAATCTGCGACACCGTGCTGCCGAACTGGTTGTCTGGTGATCCGAGGCTGATAGGCGGACGGGATCCGCTCTCGGCCGTTCGCGTTATGTCAAACGGCGGGAATCCAAGCGCTGCCATGAAGAACGTAGGCACGGTCTGTTTGATCGTTACCTGCAGGTTCTTGTTGTCATTGGACTGGGCGGTCGTCACGGCGCATTTGCAGGTGGCAATCCCGGGATCGAACCCGTTCCGCTTAGCCTCATCCTTGGCCCGGGTGGTGGCGCTGGGCGATGCACCGTTGAAGTTCTGCGGCATGTAGGGCTCGCCGGCCAGAGCCGCTGCCGCCACCGCCCGCTCAATGCTGACGCTGTACCCATACGCTATCGCGCCATCGACCGCCAGTCCGACCACGCCAATCAACACGGTGAACATCAATGCCATGATCAGGAGCGACTGGCCGCGATGACTACGGGTGACCAGGACGCGCCGCAGCTTCAGGATGCTCAAGTCCGCAGCTCGTCCATCACAGGCAGTTGTCCGTGCACAGCATCATCTTCTCGACCGCGTACTCCTGGATGCCAGGGTTGGCGGGCTGCGGACCCGAAGCGCCGAGGACCACCACGCCTTTGCCGAAGCCGCCACCGAATGCTTCGGTGTAGGACCAGACAACCCGGACCCCGATCGAGACGTCTTTGGGGGTTGTTCCGACGGGCCCCTGGCATCGCGCGGTCAGCGGGAAGGCGTTGACTGTCAACGTATCGCCTGGGAGTGGGCTGTACGCGGATCCGTTGGGCTTGTAGCGGTTGATCGGGTCGCCGTTGGTGTAGGCACCGTTGACGGCGCTGGGAGCGTATATGTCGATTTCAGTGATCGACGCCGAGGTGACATTTGACGTGGCGGCGGCGACGGCGAGAACTATTTGCTTGTCGATTACGGCCAATGTCGTACCCGCTGCCAACGTGCCGTCGCACGTGTGCGTCGCAGGCGGTGCGGGATTGTTTGGCACCCCGCCCAGCTCCGACGCGATACGGGCTCCATGGCGAGCACCACCGAGGATCTGGAATTTGTCCGACGCAAGCTGCGAGGTGTCATAAGCCCCCAGGAAGAGGATGAAGAGAATAGGCAGGACCAATGCCGCCTCGACGATTGCCTGGCCCTTCTGTGAGCGATGTGACCTGCGGAGAACTGCCATTGCGATCAAGCGCCGGGGAACTTTTGCGGCTCAAGCCGCACGATATACGCGGTCGCGATGACGGGGAACGGGTTCTTCATGAAGAACCCGGTCTTCCACACATAGTGAAATTTGACAGTGACGGCAGCTAGGTCCGACTGACCCAGGATGACGTTGCGCGTGCCTGCCGGGTACGAGGTCGTGCCCGCGGAGGTCCCATCCAGGTGGAACTTGTTAACGCAAGGACAGCCATTGCTGGGACCGCTGCATCCACCGGTTCCGTCGTCTGGCTTAATCGTTCCGTCGCAAGCGGTCATCTGCTTCTGCACGTCAATCTCGTCGACGGATGCGATGGTGGTGGTTCCCAGGGGTCCGAGGTTTATCGCGCTGATCGCCTGGCAATCGGCATCGCATGACTTATTCGGGCTGTTGTAGACCTTAATACACCCCGGAACCTTGGAGCATGTCTGTGCCGCGATCCCCTGCTCACTGATTATTCGGGCGCCGTCGGCAGACGCGTAGCGAGCGGAACCCACGCTGAACATGATCAGAGCAGCCTCGAAAATGGCGAACAGCGTCAGCATGAGGACAGGGATCACCAGGGCAAACTCCGTCATGGCCTGGCCACGACGGCCATCGCGTGGCGACCGGCGAGTGGGCAACCGGAAAAAATTTCTGATCAGATAGTCCCTGAAGGTCCGGACCGGGGCGTCCGGAGCCCTCAATGTAACGTAGGAGTAATCCCACCCCTGACAAGGCTGTGTGCCAGGGCTGTAAAGACAACCGGGGGCTGGGACCCGGGTGGTCGCCCTCTATGGAGACAGGACGGGGTCCGTGCTGCTGGCGGTTAGGTTGAATACCTGGTTCATCGGCGGGGCGAGGCCCTGGCCGGCAAACGTCAGGTTCACCGTCACAGTCGACGGAGTGGCCAGGCTGGGCGACGCGACCACAGTGATGTTGATCGACTTGGGGTCATTCGGGGTCTGGGTCAGGGTGGTGCCCCCGGCAGAGGCGGCGCACAATGGCGCCGAGTTGACTGGGACCAGGACCGCGGCCTTGGTAACGATCGACTCGATCGACACCGGAAGGGTCGACTCACAGAACTTGCCATTGGTGGGCGTGACCAACGAGGTTTCCAGCGCAGCCATTCGGGCGCCGGCGGTGGCACCATCGTGGAGTGAGGACTTCTGAAAGAACAGCAGGCTCGCCGAGATCAGTCCGAAGATGATCATCAACGCGATGGGCAGGACCATCGCGAACTCAGTGGCGGTCTGTCCCGCCTGGGCCCGATGATGGCGGTGACGGCTGACGGGACCTTGCAACTGGGTCACCTGCCCGTCAGCTCAGAAGGGATGTGGCGCCGGTCCCAGGCAAGGCATACGGCCGGCCGACGATGGTGATCGTCGTAGCGCCGTCGGTGTTGAACTGGTCCACGATGGTGGTGCCCGTGACCGTCACCGATCCTGCGGATTGGGCGGGGCCGCTGGTCCAGCCAGCACCGTAACCGGTCTGGAGGGTGCCGCCCGCGTAAAGGGGAATGCCGCCCCCGGTTCCGTCCCAGTACTCAAGCGGCGCGTTTGCGCCGTAGTTCGACAACGAGGCGTTGTAGATGACGCCAGTAACCGACACCGCCGCTGCGTCGCCGGAGAGAGCATCGAACCCAAAGTTCGCCTGTGTCGCTGGGTCCTGGTAGAAGACCAGTCCGGGCGACCCGTTGGTGCCGGCGTAGCCGCCGGTCGTGGGGCCGCTCAACGAGACGGTCGTGTTCGTTGCCCCGCCGACGATCGCGCTGAAGTTGTCGCCCTTGCCGTAGTCCGAGGTCGGGGTGAAGGAGGAGTCACCGTACGTGATGACGCCATAGTTACTCGTCCCGCCGCACTTGGATGAGGCAACCGAACTGTTGACCTCTTGCTGCCCGCCACTGTTTGCGCTCGCGGTCGTGCCGGCCGGCAGGCAGGGAGCCCCGTTACCGCCGACAGGAACGCCACCGCTGGTGGTGGGAACGAAATTGCCGTTGACGAGGGACCCCGGCTCGTTGCCCGCCACCGGGTACGGCTGTTGGGTGGCGATGAGGACGTTGCTCCCGGTAACAGAGCTGCCCGCCGCCTGGGGCGTGATCCAGAGGCCCTGGTCGAACAGGTAGAAGCCGGGATAGGCTCCCTCGCCCGCGTAGGTCGAGCAGTCACCGAAAGTCATCGACCCGGTGATTTTGACCGGGACGGTGTACTCGCCAGGCTTGAGAACGGTTGTACCGACGGGAATCGAGGAGTATGACTGCAGGCCCATGCCCGGGCACGCGGCCACCGACTTCGTCGTCCAGAGGTTCGGCGGCGCGCCGCCTCCCTGGAGAGGGTCGTTGATCGGGGTAAACGTGTGATCCATCTGGTTGTACGCGACCGTGGTGTTGCCGTGGTTGCAAGGTGGCTTGTTGGTCGGGTACGGCGGGGGTGCGCCGGCAACCCAGCTGACATTGCCCGGGCTGTTGTACTGGGTGGCCGCCCCCGGGAAGCATGTATCCAGCGGGAATAATGGCTGGGGGGTGCCGCCGCAGTTGTAGCCGCTGCCATTGATGTTGTCCACGTAGCGCACGGTGCCGTACACATAGAGGTTGCTGCCGTTCTTGGCATCGATCGCGTCGTCGTACGCGTACCCGTCCTGGCAGCCCGTCCAGGGCTGGTTCTTGACGTTGGTGTTGAGGTTGATGTTGCCGCTGACCGTGAACGTTCCGGTGCCCCCGCCGAGGACGACGTGGGGACCGACCTTGTTCAGCGAGACTATTGCCACGGCTGTGCCTACCTGGGGACTACCGGCCGACGCCCCCGCGGTGCCGTTCATCTGATTCTGGCCGATGACCCCGGCGACAAATGAATGCCATGTCGGGTTTGAGTTAACGCTGAGGCCGCACGCTCCTGGCGGAGGGCTGCCCGCCCCGCCCAGGGCGTTCAGCGTCGCCCCGGGAATTGGTCGACCAGAACTGTCCAGGTACTGCGCGGTCCAGGTGGCGGCAGAGTCAGGGTTGTTCAGGGACACGATGTCCTGGATCAGGTTGACCATCTGAGCGTTGCTGACCGGGGTGGTCCCATTGCACTCCTGGGAGCCCGCAAGGAGCTTGGCGCCGGCAACCGATGAAAAGTCCGCCGCGTTCTGGGCCCGGCGGTTCTGAACAAACCCATAGCTCCCGTCGACGGCGATCGCGACCGCGCCGAAGAGGATGAGCATGGCGAGCGCGAACAGGATGAGCACCTGGCCACGCTGCCGTCGCCCGCGCTTCGTGTGGGGTCGCGTTACCTCAAACACCGTAGGCCCCCGTGGCGTGACCGACCACAGTGATGCCGCTCAGCACCGGGATGTCTGGGGCGACGCGATGGGTGACGGTGATTGTCACCAGCTGGAGCTGGCTGCCAAAGCGCGTGCCTGTTGACGTGGCGAGCGTCACGCAGTTGGTGGTGCAGCCACCGCCCGAGGAGTAGACGCTGCCACCGCCCTCCTCGGCGTTGATCGCACTGGTGGCGTCCGTCAGCGCCTGCGCCTGAGATTGGCCGTGCCTGAGGTCGTTCTCAGCCATGATGGCCCCTGCTCGCGCCGCGGTCGCCAGGCCGATTGCCTGCTGCGTCGCGTCCCAGCCTGTGTAGGCCATGGCAAGAATCAGAACCAATAAGGGCATCACGAGCGCCATCTCCACCAGGGACTGGCCACGCTTGGTGGATTTCACGAATGTCGAGAGCACCTCACGGGACTCTCCTCTGCAATTGTGTTCCATCCACCTCAACATGCCGCCTCGATCCAGGCAAACCAATGTAGCTTGGGCCTCGCCCAACTCCACTGAAAGCGCTGTGCCAAGGCTGTGAAGCTTTGGCACCCGCGCACGGTCGCGGCAGCTCAAAAGCAGGTACACGCGCGGCGCAATGGATAATCCATGTTGCTTATGCGGAACCGACAGCGTGCCTGAGATCATCCTCACCTTCATGGACGGGGAGGTCCTCACCGCCAACGCCCCCCTGATCGACTTCCACAGCCCCATCCTTCGCCTCACCGCGGTGGAGCCCGGCGACAACAACCGCGACTTCATCGCCCCGCTCTCCAGCGTCAAGTACCTGATCTTTGGCGGCGAGGAAGAGGAGCCGGAGCCGCCCGACGAACCGCTGGGAAAGGTGGTCATCCACTTCGTCGACCACGAGGTCATCCGCGCCTACGCCGGCCGCGACACCCTGGGCGGGCACTACGGAATCATCTACTCACTGGTCGACCAGGAGCGGCGGGTACGCCGCCGCATCGGTGTGCCCTACACCTCGGTCAAGGCGATCTTCCGCGTCAAGCGCTGGGACAGCCGCGGCAAGACGCCGGGCAAGACGTTCGCGCGGGTCGCCAAGATCCTGGCTGAGCGCGAGAGGGGCGACGCGGCAGCGGCGCAGCCGCGCCGGACCCCGATCCTGGAGCGGGCGGCGAGGAAGCGACCGTGAAGGTCATGATCACCGGCGGGGCGGGCTTCATCGGGTCCAACATCGCCGACCGCTTAGCGCAAGAGGGCCACGAGCTCATCGTCCTCGACGACCTCTCCAGCGGCGCCAGGGAGCAGGTGCCGGGCGGCGCCAACTTCTACCAGATGGAGCTCGACAGTCGCTGGATCGGCCGTGTCGTCGGCCGCGAGAAGCCGGACGCGATCTGCCACCTCGGCGCCCAGATCAGCGTGCGGCGGTCAGTCGAGGACCCCTACTTCGACGCCCACGTCAACATCATGGGCAGCCTCCAGTTGATCGAGGCTGCCCGGCGGCAGAACGTCAAGCGCTTCCTCTTCGCCTCCACCGGAGGCGCCATCTACGGCGACACCGACGTCATGCCAACGCCGGAGAGCCACCTGGCGATGCCGGTCTCGCCGTACGGCACCTCCAAGCTGTCGGTCGAGCACTACCTTCACTGCTTTCACTCTATGTATGGCCTCAGCTACGCCGCCCTGCGCCTGGCCAACGTCTACGGGCCGCGTCAGGACCCGCACGGCGAAGCCGGCGTGGTGGCCATCTTCTCCAGGGCGCTGCTCTCGGGGAAGACCCCGACGATCAACGGCGACGGCACCCAGACCCGGGACTACGTGTATGTCGGCGACGTCGTCGAGGCCTTCGTGGCAGCGCTCGGCAGCGATGTGTCGGGCAGCTTCAACGTCGGCACGGGGGTGGAGACCGATGTCAACGCGCTCTACGACCTGATCGCCGCGGCCGCGGGGTCGAGTGCGCCGGCGGCGCACGGGCCGGCCAAGCCGGGGGAGCAGCGACGCAGCGCCCTCGACACCACGCTGATCAAAGAGACGATCGGCTGGACCCCAAGGACCACCCTGGCCGAGGGCATCCCCCAGACGGTTGAGTTCTTCCGCGACAAGGTCGCCGAGGAGGCTGCCGCGAGCTGACCCCGCGGCTGCCGGGAGACGCTACGTCTCCTGGCCGGCGCCCTCTGCGGCGGTGCCCAGCGCCACCAGCTCCAGCCGGGAGGACACCGCCAGCTGGTCGCCCGCTGCCACCAGGGAGTCGAATCCGCGGCGCAGGCCGGCGTTCTCGACCAGGTCGGTGGTCTCGGCGATCCGCGCCGCCCATTCGTAGTTCTCCATCGCCTGGCGCAACCTGACCGCGAGGGTCTCGATCAGCTCCCTCTGCTCCGACGGCAGCGTCTCCGGCATGTTGAGGCGATCGACCTCGTCAATCGCGTGCTTGATATGCGAGCGGGCGCGGGAGGCGGCGGTCGCAATGGGGCGCTCCTGGCCCTCGCGGACCGCCTCGGTCATCTCCTCCACGGCCGGGATGACGTCGTCGAGGACGCGACGGAAATCGTCGCCGTACCCGGCTGACGCGCCGTGGACCACCGGCACATTGCGGCGGAAGGTGAGCAGGACCAGGGCCAGGATGACGAACCCGATGACGAAATAGCCCCAGACCGGCATGGCTATCAGAGCCTAGTCCAACCCGGCTCCAAGCCGGCGCTAGCGTCCCTTGAAGTCCGGAGGGCGGTGCTCGAAGAACGCGGTCAGGCCCTCCCGCACGTCGTCGGAGGTATGCGCCTCGGTGGATAGGAGATCCAGGTGCGCCTCGGTCGCAGGATCCAGGGGCGCGCCGCGGGCATCGAGGGACAGCAGGGTGTTGATGATCCGCTTGGAGTTGCGCACCGTGAGTGGCGCCCCGGCGATGATGTCGTCAAGGAGGCGATCTACCACCCCGTCCAGCTCCTCGCGGGGACAGACCAGGTCGGCCAGGCGTCGGCGCAATGCCTCCTCGCCGGTGAACCAGCGGCCGGTGAGCATCAGGAGGCGCGTAGTTTGGGGCCCGAGCTGCTGGATCATGCGGGTGTGGTGGACGTGGCCGGGCAGCAGGCCAAAGCGGCTGGCGGGCACCCCCAGTCGAGCGGTGTTCACAGCAACCCGGATGTCGCACGCCAGGGCCAGCTGGTAGCCGGCGCCGAGGGCGTGGCCCTGGATTCGGGCGATGACCGGCGCGGGGCAGGCCTCAATTGCCTCCTGGGCCAGCTCCATCGCCTCCCCGAAGCCGCCGCCCAGCCCCTCGGCGTCGCCGCGGCCAAGCTCTCCGAGGTCGGCCCCGGAGGTGAAGACCTGGTCGCCGGCCCCCGTGATGACCACCGCGGCCGTCTCGGTGCCGGCCGACCCGACCTCGTCGCGCAACCGCCCGAACAGGGCACTGGAGATCGGGTTGCGCCGCTCCGGGTCGTTGATGGTGAGGCGGAGCACCTCCGGGCGGGGGCGCTCGACCAGGAGCGCGCCGTCGCCGCGCAACTTGTCGCTCGCTGGCGTCACTCGATGACTGCGACGGTCTGGCCTTCCTGGACCACGTCCCCCTCAGCCACCAGGAACTCCTTGATGGTGCCTGCCACCGGCGCCAGGATCGGGATCTCCATCTTCATCGACTCGAGGATCATGATCGTGTCGTCCTCGTCGACATGCTGGCCGACCTCGGTGACGATCTTCCAGAGGTTCCCCACCAGCTCAGCCTTGACTTCAGCCACGAGCGTCTCCTTCTCTCAGCGACAGGCGTTCGCGACAGCGTATCGCAACCGGCGGACACGCCGGCCGAGGTGGTGGTCAGCGGTTGAGGGCGCTGAGGTCCAGCTCCGGCTCGTGGTCGGCGGCAACGTAGTCGCTGGGGACCTGGCGCGGCGACTGGTCGAGCCCCAGGATGTCTCGTGCTTCCGAAACCGTCGCCACCGCGCGTCCGGCATCGGTGGCCATCGCCACCGCCTTCTCGACCAGGTAGCTCGAGCCCTTGGCCATCTCCCCGTCGGGGAGGTAGAAGTTGTCCTCCAAGCCGACCCGGACGTTGCCGCCCATTGTCAGCGTGGCCATCAGCAGAGGCCACTGGTCGCGGCTGATGCCAACCAGCTTCCAGGTTGAGTCCGGCGGCAGCGACTCCGCCTGGAACAACAGGGCCTTGGTCGTCGACGGGATACCTCCAAGGACGCCCATTACGAGCGAGAAATCCAGTGGTGACTTGAGGATGCCCATGTCCAGCAGGGGCCGGGTGTTGCCGATATGACCGTTGTCGAAGACCTCCAGCTCGGGTTTGACCCCGCCCTCGTTCATCCGTTCCAGCAGGTAGCTGATGTCCTTGAAGGGGTTGGCGAAAACCATGTCGAAGTAGAACTGCTTCTTCGTCTTGGAGTAGATCGCGTAGTTCATCGAGCCCATGTTGAGAGCGCCGATCTCAGGCCGCAGCCGGGCGATGTGGCCGACGCGGTCCTCCATCGGGATGCCGATGGCGCCGGTGGAGAAGTTGATGATGATGTCGGTGCGCTTGCGGATCTCGTCCATGATCTGGCGGTACTTCTCGACCGAGAAGCTGGGCGCGCCGTCGTCCTCACGGGCGTGGATGTGGACCACCGCGGCGCCGGCGGCGGCACACCGCCGGGCTTCCTCGGCGATCTCCACCGGGGTGTAGGGGATGTACTCGCACTGCTTGCGCGTGGTCAGCGCCCCGGTGAGGGCGGCGGTGACCACCACCTTGTCGTGGGAAAGAGCTTCCATCGTGTCCTCCGTCGCGTCTGGCTCAGGCAGAGCCTAGGGCAAAACCGCCGCCGCGACCTCCGCGGGCGCTTCCAGCTGCGGGTAGTGGCCGACACCGGCGAGCTCAACGATGTTGGCCCCGGGTCGCCGATCCCGGATGACCCCGGCCATGTGCGCCCCCGAGACCGGGTCGTCCATGCCCCAGACGAACTTCATGGGGAGGTCGGCCGCCTCCAGGGCGCCCTCCCAGCGGGGCGCTTGCGCCCTCCGTTCAGGGATGTACTTGATCAGTCGGTGATAGCTGCGCCCGCCGTCGCGGCGTGCCACCGACAGCCAGTGCTGGTGCAGCTCCTCGGCGCTGGGCTGGTGCTCGGGGCCAAAGATCTCGGCTAGCGCCGGCCCGAAGCGCGCCTCCGATAGCATCCGGGCAATCAGCCCGCCGATCACGGGGCGCTGCAGCCAGACCTGGATCGGCCGGGGCCGGTGGAAGCCGGTGTAGATGCCGCCATTGAGGAAGGTGACATGCTCGAGGCCGGTGGCGAGCTTGCCTTCCTGGCGACGGGCCAGCAGCTCCAGGGTCACGGTGTCGCCCACGTCGTGGGCCAGGATGCGGGTGCTGGAGATCTCGTAGCGACGCCAGAGCGCCTCGATGATGTCAGCCTGCTCGAAGGCGCTCCAGTCGTGGCCGCTGGGCTTGTCGGACTCGCCGAAGCCGAGCAGGTCGAACATCAGCAGCCGGTACTTCTTCGACAGCACGTCGACCATCGGCGCCCAGTCGTAGGAGCTGGTGGGGAAGCCATGTACCAGCGTCAACCAGGGACCGGCGCCAGAGATGCGCACGAAGATCTCCCGCGACACCGTCTCGCCGGCCGTGGGGACCTCGAGGCTTACGCGCTCGCCGCCGGCCCACCAGGTCTCGATGTCGCCGAATGGGAGTCCGGCCGCCGGCTCCGAGGTGGCAGCCTCCAGCGATCCATCGGACGCGGCTGCAGCCGGCGCGGACTCAGGAGCCGCAGCGACGGGCGCGGCTTCCGCCGGGGCTTCGGTTGGAGGCGCGCCGTCGAAGGGCAGCGCCGGTGTCTCCGCGACACCCCCGGGCGCTTCGGCCTCGCCGACCGAGGTCTCGGCCGAGACATCGGGAGCCGCGGCGGCCGGCGTCATGTCCGGGATCACCGGCCGCTTGCGCTTGGCGCGGTGTTTCCCGGCCCCTTCCTCCTCGCCCAGCTCCATTGGCGTCGGCCGGTGGCGCATGTCCTCCTCGAAGCCGGCAACCAGGTCGTCGAGGCGCCTCTGCGCCTCCGGCTCGAGGTCCGGGTCCAGCAGCGATTCAGGGCCGAGCTCGTCCCCTGACTCCGGCCCCGACTGACCGGTCATCGAGTTAGCCTACACGTCCTCACTGCCGGAGGTTCAAGCTCCAGGCGGGGGCAACCCCGCGCGCGGCCTCCAGGTTCAGACGGGGATATTGCCGTGTTTGCGCCAGGGGCGCTCCACCTGCTTCCGCTTGGCGATCTCGAGTCCCTGGATGATGACCTTCCGCGTCTCCGCGGGGTCGATGACGTCGTCGATCATGGCCCAGTTGGCGGCGATGTAAGGGTTGATCTGCTGACGGATCATGTCGACGAACATCGCCTTCGCCGCCTCCGGGTCCTCGGCCGACTCCACCTGCTTGTTGAAGATGATGTTGACCGCCCCCTCCGGGCCCATCACCGAGATCTCGGCGGTCGGCCAGGCCACGATCAGGTCGGGGTAGTAGCCCTTGCCGCACATCACGAAGTAGCCGGCGCCGTATGCCTTGCGCACCACCACCGTGATCTTGGGCACGGTCGCCTCCGACACGGCGTAGAGCATCTTGGCGCCGTGGCGGATGATCCCCTCCTTCTCCACCTCCTTGCCGACGATGAAGCCGGGTACGTCCTGGAGGAAGAGGAGCGCGATGTTGAAGGCGTCGCACATGCGGATGAAGCGAGCTGCCTTGTCGGCGGAGTCGTTGTCGAGGGCGCCGGCCTTGAACATCGGGTTGTTGGCGACCACCCCCACCGAGGTCCCGCCCATGCGGATGAAGGCGGTGGTGATGTTCTTGGCCCAGGTCGGCTTGATCTCGAACACGTGGCCGTCGTCGGCGATCTTCTTGATCAGCTTGCGCATGTCGTAGGCCTGTCGCATGTTGGCGGGGACGATCTTGTCGAGGCCCTCGACCAGCCGATCGGACGGGTCATCGGTGGCCTTCATCGGCGCCTGCTCCTTATTGTTCGAGGGCAGGAACCCAAGGAATTCCTTGACCGCCTCGATGCAGGCGGCGTCGTCCTCGACCTCGACGTCTCCCACTCCCGACTCATAGCAGTGGACCTGGGAGCCACCCATGTCGTGGTCGGTCACGTCCTCACCGGTGGCGGCCTTGACCAGCCGGGCGCCGCCCAACGACATCGAGGAGGTCTCCTTGACCATGGGCACGAAGTCGGATAGCCCGGGGATGTACGCCGTGCCCGCGGCGCAGGGGCCCAGCATCGCCGAGACCTGGGGGACGACGCCGGACATGTTGACCTGGTCCCAGAAGAGGTAGCCGGTGCCGGCGAACATCGAGCCGGAAGCGTCCTGGATTCGGGCCCCGGCGGAGTCGAGCATCCAGACGATGGGGCAGCGGTTGCGCAGCGCCAGGTCGCGCAGGCGCGCCATCTTCTGCTCGCCGACAAGCCCCATCGAGCCCGCCATCACCGTGAAGTCGTAGGCGGCGGCGTAGACGTCGCGGCCGTCGACCTTGCCGTGCCCGGTGACGACCCCGTCGGCGGCGGTCTTGTCGGGGTCGTACTGCTCCCCCTTCGTCGACTGGCCGGTGGCCAGCAGCCCGAATTCCTGGAAGGTACCGGGGTCGAAAAGGAGGTCGAGCCGCTCGCGGGCGGTCAGCTTGTTGCGCTGGTGCTGCTTCTCGATCTTCTCCTCGCCGCCCATCGCCAGCGCCTTCTCGCGCTTGGCTTTGAGTTCGGCGACGAGGGCTTCGAGTCCGGCCTGCTCTGTCGCGGGGACGTCGGGCTTCTTGGTCTCAGTCATGCGTTTCCTCGAATACGGGCAACGTGAATCGTACCGACTTGCCGCCTCTGGCAGCCTCCGCTCGGCCCACGTGGGTCTTTTGACCCGGTTTCTTGCCGTCATCGGCGAAGAGGTCTATCTTCACTGGCAGAGGCTCTGGGGATGGGCCACGGTGTGGGGGCAACGTGCCCTTGGGAGGTGAGCTTGGCTGCCAGCAACGACACCGACACGGCGACGCAGGAGGACGAGCCCAAGGAAGGCGAAGCGAGCCGGGGCGAGGCTCCGCCCCCCGCCCGAGACCTGGAGGCCGAGCGACGGGAGCATCAGCGCTGGATGGAGACCTGGAACCGGACCCGCGACGGGATCTAGCGCCTAGACCTCAGACCTCGATTTCGATCGCCTCGCCCCGCTGAGGCCAGTGGAGCAGACCGTCCTCGCCGGCTGCGGCAAAGACCTCGGTGATCCGAGCCGGGGACTCGCGGAAGTGAGCCCAGTCCTCGAAGTGCATTGGCACCACCGTGCGCAGCGCCAGCGTCTGCGCCAGGCGCACCCCCTCGGCAGCATTCATGGTGAAGCGCGCCGGCCCCGAGATGGGGAAGCGGACGCTGCCGAAGTGGAAGATGCCGGCGCTCACCTTGAAGCGCTGCCCGATTTCGGCCAGGCCCCCGAAATAGACGGTGTCACCGGTGATGTAGAGCCCACCGTGGGCCTGCCCCGGCCATTCCAGGAGGAAGCCGATGGCGGGCCCGGAGAGCACCGCCACCCCCATGTTGCCGTGGCGCGCCGGCATCGCCGTGACGGTGACCGACTGCCCGTCCGGCGACACCACCCGGGCCGTCTCCCAATTGCGCAAGCCGACCGCGTTCTCCTTGAGGCGCCGTTCGGCGGCCAGCGTCGTCAGCACCGTCCGCGCCCCGGCCAGGATTTCGCGGCCGCCGGCGTCGAGGTTGTCGTCGTGCTGGTCGTGGCTGAGGAGGATGGCGTCGAGGGCGCCGATGTCCTCGGCCTTGATGGCCGGCCCGGCGGTCTTGCGCGAGCCGGTGCCAAAGCCGAAGGAGTACTTGCCGCCGGCGGGGTCGAAGGTGGGGTCCGTCAGCAGCCGTATGGAGCCGATCTCGATCAGGGCCGTGGGACCCCCGATGTAGGTGATCTGGCATCTACCGTCGGCGCTCACGTCCCGGCCGGCTCCTTGCGGCGCTCGCCCAGGAGCGATAGCAGGCCGGTGTCGTAGTCCCCGGCGCGAAACTCCGGCGAGGCCAGGACGTCAAGGTGGGTGGGGAGGTTGTGCTTGACCCCCTCGATCCGGAATGTCTCCAGCGCGCCGACCGCCCGGTCGATGGCCGCCTCCCGCGTGCCCGCGCTGACGATCAGCTTGGCCAGCAGGGGGTCGTAGAAGTGGCTGACCGTGTAGCCGGCGGCGACGCCGCTGTCGACTCGGATTCCCTCCCCCTGCGGGGGCTCCCAGGTTTCGATCCGCCCCGGCGACGGCAGGAAGCGCACCGGGTCCTCGGCGTAGATCCGGAACTCGATGGCATGCCCGCTCGGTTGGACGACGCCGATCCCGGAGGGCTCGCCGGCGGCGACCCGGAGCATGGCTTCGGCGAGGTCCACCCCCAGGGTGACCTCGGTGATGGGGTGCTCCACCTGGAGGCGGGTGTTCATCTCCAGGAAGTAGAACTCCTGGGCGGCGCTGTCGAAGATGAACTCGACCGTTCCCGCGCTGCGATAGCCGACCGCCTCGGCGGCCCGCACCGCCGCGGCGCAGAGCTCGGCGCGGGTGGCGGCGTCAAGCGCCATCGAAGGCGTCTCTTCGATGACCTTCTGGTGGCGGCGCTGCACCGAGCACTCGCGCTCGAAGAGGTGGATGACGCGGCCGTCGGCCTCGCCCAGCACCTGCACCTCGACATGGCGGGGCTTGTCGACGTAGCGCTCGAGGAAGACGGCGGCGTCACCGAAGGCGGCCTGGGCTCGCGCCGTGGCCGTCTCCAGCGCCTTGGCCAGCTCGGCGTGGTCGTGGACCACGGTCATGCCGATTCCGCCGCCGCCCTTGGCGGCTTTGACCATCAGCGGGAAGTTGAGCTCGTTGGCGGCCGCCTCGGCGCCGGCGGCGTCGACCGGTCCCTCGGTGCCCGGAACCACCGGCACCCCGGCGCTGCTGACCAGCGCGCGGGCGTCGACCTTGTCGGCCATCGACCGCATAGCGGCCGGCGGCGGGCCCACCCAGGTCAGCCCGGCGGCTTCGACCGCCTCGGCGAAGCCCGCGTTCTCGCTGAGGAAGCCATAACCCGGATGAAGGGCCTCGGCGCCGCTGTCGCGGGCGGCGGTGAGGATGGCCTCCGTCTTGAGATAGCTCTCGGCCGCAGGGCCGGGGCCGATGGCCACCGCCTCATCGGCCTCCCTCACGAACGGGGCTCCGGCGTCGGCCTCGGAGTAGACCGCCACCGCCTCGGCGCCGACCTTATGGCAGGCACGGATCAGACGAGAGGAGATCTCGCCACGGTTGGCGATCAGAACCCGCCGGAACATTGCATGGAGAATACGCCGGCCGGCCACGCTTCTTGCGTGCGACTACTGGGTCGAGGGCCGAGCGAGTCCTAGCGCTGGTAGCGGCGCGAGATGACGGAGACCAGCTCCTCGTCGCTGGGCACATAGGCCATGCGCCGGCGGCGGCGCCCGGTGCGCCGCTCCTTGAGCATGTACTGCTCCTGGCTGGACAGCACGATGTCGATGAGGTCGGTGATGGTGGAGTCGGACCGGACCGGGATGCCCTCGACCAGCAGCTTCTCGCGCAGGGTCTGCGGGATCTCACCGGCCTCGCGGAGGTTCAACTCCTCGAGGGCGAGCAACATATCGTCGAGCCTTCTTAGGCCGGCCCGGCGTTCTCCCTCTTCCAGCGGCGAGAAGAACTCGCGATCGTTTGAGTCGCGGCGCACGCCACCTCCTCCGGCCCGCATCTTAACATCTCAACGCGCGCCTCATGGTTGCGGTACCTCTCAGGTCACGCGTTCCAGCCAGCGTCGGGGATTGCGGATCTCGTCCAGGGTGGGCAAGGTTTGGGGGCTGGTCCAGACCCGGCTGAGCCGCTCCATCCCGCCCTCGGCCATGACGGCGTCGCAGAAGGCCTCGCCCTGGACGTACTGCTGCATCTTCAAGTCGAGGCCGGTGATCTTGAAGAAGGCGCGCTCCGCGGCGGTCCGGTTGGCCGAGCGCCGGTTGAACTCGGCGTCGACCTCGTCGAAGTGCTCCAGGTGGGCCTGACCTACCCGCCGCATCATCACGTTGCTGAAGCCCTCCAGCAGTGACATGACCGCCTGGATCTGGCTCATCGCCTGCCATTGGGAGCGGGCGCCGATGGTCAGGGCGCGGATGACGTCGAGGCGACCCGGTTGCTCCGACGTGAACAGGCGGTGGGCGATCAGGTCGCGGATCAGGGAGTTCATGTGCTCCCGCAGCCAGGGGTGGGCCTCGAACTCCCAGGCGTGGGTGGCTTCGTGCAGCACCAGCCACCGGCGCACCGGGTCGCTGGGGACCGAGCTGCGCGCCTCCCAGGCCTCGATGTTGGGCTCGACCAGGTAGAGCGCACTCGGGGCGGCGGCGCCTTCGGCCGCCATCAGCACCGGGTCGTACTGGCCCAGGACGCGGCGGGATAGGAACCCGAGGAGCGCGCCCATGTACTCGCTGATGCCGGCCCGGCCGATGTCCGTGAGGAGGCTGGCGGGGAGCGCCTCCTGGATCTTGAGGACGGGGTCAAGTAGGTTCTGGAACATCTCCAGGTTGACCTCGATCCAGGCATGCCGGTCGAGGACGACGAACCTGGGAAAAGGCTTGAGCGGGAGCCCCTGGCCCAGGGCTTCGGCCATGTACGGCTGCATCTCGGCGAGCATCGCGTCGTAGCGGGCACCCAGTTCCTCGCCATCGAGGGCGATGTGAGTGGGGCCGGCCTCGCCGGTGCCCTTGAAGGCGCGATGGCGAACCTTGCCCCAATCCAGCAGCCGGGCCGTCTCGTTGGGTCGGGGCTTGACCAGCTCGCGGGCGACCAGCGCGCCGGCGGTGAGGATCATGGCGCCCACGATCCGGGGGCGTGACAGGCCGGGCCTGGGACCCGGGATCGCAGGGGGCATATATAGAAGGTATCAGCGGGGTTGGTCATCATGTCGGAGTGGAAGTCAAGATCCGGCGGGCGCGGGACAGCGACGCGCGCCAGCTGGCCGTCCTTCGCGACATGGCCGACGTCCGGCGCTTCCAGCCGATGATCCCCATCCCACCGTCGATGCTGCGGCGACGGCTGCGCCAGGAGGGCGCCACCTCGCTCGACGAGGAGCGTGGCCACGCGCTGACCTGGATGGTCATCGCTGACGGCGAGACCGCCGGCTGGGTGTCGCTGCGCAACATCGACTGGTTCAGCCACAGCGCCAGCCTGGGCTTCAGCGTGGCGCCCTGGGCCCAGGGCAAGGGGGTGGCCCGGGCAGCTGTGAGCGAGGTGCTCGACCTGGCCTTCGGGCCCGGCCGGATGCAACGGATCGAAGCCGACTGCGACATCGACAACAAGCGCAGCCAGCGGCTCCTGGAGCGACTCGGATTCCAGCGCGAGGGAACGCTGCGGGCATTCGCCAGGATGCCGGGCGGCCGGCGCGATTTCTACCTCTACAGCCTGCTCGCCGACGAGTGGGGACCGGGGACGAAGTCGGGGCCCGCTCCGGGAGCGCCGAGCGACCGCCCGTAAAGGGCGGCCCCTAAGATGAGTGCCGTGGTAGTCAAGGTGGCCAAGAGCGGGGACGTCTTTGTCGACGGCCAGCAGCTCTCGGTCGACGAGCTGGACGCGGCGCTTGCCAAGGCCAGGGAGAGCGGCGGCGCGGTCACCTACTACCGCGAGTCGCCGCGGAGCGAGCCAACCGAGGCCGCCAACGAGGTCTTCCGGCGCGTCATGGACGCCAGGGTCACCATCCAGCTGGGCCACCAGGCTCCCTCTGAGTGGGGCGAGCTGGACTGGGTGGAGGTCGAGCGGGCGCCGCACCAGTCACGTTTCTTCATGGCCAAGGGCCAGCCCTTCCTGATGGCGTACTCGGAGGGCGGGCCCGAGCCGGTCACCTACGTCGGCGGCCCGCTCTCGGCCGAGACTGAGGCCCGCTGGCTCGAGCAGGTCGATCTCCTGGTCCGCTCCGACCGGGTCATGGAGACGCCGCCGCACGAGCCCAACCTGGCCTTCGCAACCGAGGCCATGCACACCCCGTCCCTGCACCTCCGCCTGGCCTACGGCGACCGTCGCTGGGCCTCGCGCTACCGGCTGGACGATGCCCCCAGTCACATCCGCACGTTCGAACAGGACCTCAGCCGGGTCGGCCACCACCTCGTCGCCAGCAGCGACAAGGGTGATTGGCAGGAGCTGACCGCCGAGGAGGCCGGCCAGGTCTTCTAAGCCGGCCGTCGGCGCCGGCCTCCGCGAACCAGCCGGCGCACCAGAACGAACAGGACGTTGACCACCGACAAGACGGCGAGCAGGACCGCGAGAGCGATAACGATGAGGAGGATGCCAACGACCTGGTTGCCGTGTAGGTTGCTGAGTCCCGAGATCGCCAG
>DASZHA010000088.1:0-1782 GCA_035938265.1 Candidatus Dormiibacterota bacterium | reverse complement strand
TAGGCGTGCCCTCCGGCCGCCGCCCGCCTGCCCTGGTCTACGGGCGGAACCCGGTCAGGGAGGCCCTCCGCGCCGGCGGCGAGGTGAAGCGGTTGGTGGTGCTGCCCCGGGCGGCATCCGAGCCGCGGCTCAAGGAGCTGCTGGAGCTGGCCGAGGCGCGCAACATCCCGGTCGAGGAGGCGGAGCGCCGGCGGCTCGATGACATCGCCCACAGCGAGGAGCACCAGGGCGTGGTCGCCTACCTCGGCCGCCGCCACTACTGGGAGCTTGGGGACCTGCTCGATGCGGCCGCCGCCGAGGCCGCGCCCGCGCTGCTGGTGCTGGACGAGGTCCAGGACCCCCAGAACGTGGGCAGCGTCCTGCGCAGCGCCGAGGCGGCCGGGGTGTTGGGGGTCGTGATCTCGCGCAACCGCGCCCCGGAGATCACGCCGGCGGTGGCCAAGGCCTCGGCCGGGGCGGTCGAGCACCTCCGTATCGCCCAGGTGGGCAGCATCGCCCAGGCGGTGGAGCGGATCCGTGACGCCGGCTACTGGGTGGTCGGGCTGGCCGGGGACGGCGAGGTCGAGTACACCCGGGCTCGCTACGACGGCCGGCTGGCCCTGGTGGTGGGTTCAGAGGGCCAGGGACTGCACCGGCTGGTGCGCGAGCGCTGCGACCAGCTTGTGCGGCTGCCTATGCTCGGGCAGGTGAGCTCTCTCAACGCTGCGGTGGCCGCGTCGATCGTGATGTTCGAGGCCCAGCGGCAGCGGGCGACCGACAGCAAGGAGACGTGACATTGGCCGAGGCCATCGGGGACAAGATCGAGATCGTGTCCTTTGCTGACCGTTTCTTTGACCAGAACGCGATGGTGCTGCGGCGGCGGGACACCAGGTCGGCGCTGGTCATCGACCCCGGGCTGCAGGTGGCCCAGGTCTCGGACTACATCGACCAGAACGACATCAAGGTCGACTTCATCCTCCTCACGCACGGCCATGTCGACCACGTCTTCGGCGTGCCGGCGATCAAGGAGCAGACGGGCGCGCCCACCTACATGCACCCGCTCGACCGTGAGCAGCTGGAGCGCAACCCCAAGGTGGTGCGGCAGTTCGGGCTCGACCCCGACGTGCTGGGCACGCCAATCATCGACCACGAGCTGGAGGAGGGGAGAGCGGTCGGCTGGGAGGACCTGGCCTTCGACGTCATCCACACCCCCGGCCATACCCGCGGCTCGGTGACCTTCCTGCTGGGCCAGAACCTGTTCGGCGGGGACACCCTCTTCCGCCGCAGCGTCGGCCGCAGCGACCTGCCCGGCGGCGACTTCGAGGCGCTGATGGCGTCAATCCAGGGCAAGCTGTACCAGCTGCCGCCAGAGACCATCGTCTACCCCGGGCACGGACCCACGACCACGATCGGCGAGGAGATGCGCGAGAACCCGTTCATCTCAGTTGACGGCCTCTAGCCCACCCTGGCGGACCCCTGAAGCGCGCTTAGGTCCCGGGTAGCGGCGGGCATGATGGCGCAGAATGGCCCGATGAGGTGGGCGGGGCGATCCGGGCGGCTTCTGTTCGTCCTCCTCATCGCGTTGAGCTCGGCCGGCGGAAGTGCCACGGGTGCGCGCAGCGTCGGGCCATGGCCACCAGCGCCCGACCGCACCGTCAGCTTTCTTCATGTCGGGCCGGCGAGCGGGCCCTCGGGGCTGCACCAGGTCGTCGACCAGCAGGGCCGCGAAGTCCTGCTAAAGGGCGTCAATGTCGACGGCATCACGGACTACTTCCGCGGCGGCGCGCTCGGGGACATGCAGGC
>DASZHA010000087.1:0-1722 GCA_035938265.1 Candidatus Dormiibacterota bacterium | reverse complement strand
CTCGATCAGGTACAGGCGCGTGCCGGTGTTGTCGATCGCGTCGAACTCAAATGTTCCGTCGAGGTCGATTTGGGTCGTCACTTTGAGCTGCGCCGTGTCGATCAGCACCAGGTGTGACGAGGTCTGGGCGCCGCTTGTCTGGAGCACCAACCAGCGGCCGTTCTGCGACAGGCCGCCCGGAATGCCGCCAAGCGTGGCGGGCGGAAGACTGAAGGAGCCCGGCAGCCGAAGGCTGCGGACGACCGCGCCGCTGTGGGGATCGATGTCCTGGAGAGTGTTGGAGCTGACCGTGTAGAGGTGCGCGCCATCCGGCGAGAGGGCGCCCAGCGGGAGGCGGCTCTCGGCCGTATGCGACTGGGGGTTGATCACGGCGACCAGCTGCGAGCTGGTGGTCGAAGCCGCCTCGTAGAGCCTGAAGTCGCCCGCAGCCAGTGGCGCCAGCGGGACCCTTCCGCAGCCTGCAACCAAAACCAATCCACATATCGCCAGAACAAGTCGTCGCATTCTCGTCACCTCGCCCCCTATACACCGGCCGGCGCAGGCGGGTTCCGCGCTCTTGCTTTTGGGATCGGCCCCACCCGGCGCTCCCCACCGGCGCTGCGCGCCACCTCCCCACGCGGTGGGGAGGTGAAAATCAGCTAAGGGAGGCTGCGATCTCCAGGGCCTGGGCTTTCGTCAGGTTGCCTTCGATGCGGATCACTGTTCCGCCGTAATCCAGGATCAGCGTGTTGGCGGCGAGCCGGACGGTCTCACTCCTGAAATCGCCGTTCGCGTCCATGAAGAAGAACTCGTTGAGCGGCCCCGAGATCCAGTAGCCCTGATGGCCGCTGACCGTGACGGCCTCGAGAGTGGTTCCTGGGCCGAGCATCTTGCCGAAGAAGTTCTGGTCGACGGCGCCGCGCGCCTCGGTCACGAGAACCGACACCCCGGTCTGCCCGGCCACCGGGATCCCCGGCCGCGTGGCATACACAAGCGTGACCTCGCCCTGCGCCGGCGCGTCGACCGGAGGCTGGAGGTAAACCTCGTCGGGCCGGCCGAGCGTCGAAGGGACGCCGATGTGCCAGGAGATGTGCTGCTGGGCGTCTGGCAGCGTGGTCAGGCCGCCCAGGCCCAGGCGCTTGCCGAGGGGTCCGGGCGGCTGGGGGGACGGGGTGGCAAGCTGCGGCACCTCGCGAAAGATCGTGTGGACGTTGACCCAGTTCGCGATCGCTTCGCGGCTGGGCGGGAAGGCAAGGAGCCCGGCGGCGGCGATGACGATCGCCGCGGCGATGGCCCATCTGGATTGATAGCTCTTGCCGACCGTACCGCCCCACCCGGTCGCCGCTAGCGGCGACCGACCTCCCCGGCGGGCGGGGAGGTGGATTACTTTCAATAGGTCTGGCGTCGGAGGCCAATCCAGGGCGGTGCCCAGGGATGTCAGCTGCTGCTCCAGGTCAGGCATTGGGCGCCCCCTCGTAGCTCGCTCGCAGCCGCGCCAGAGCCCTCGAGAGGCGCGATTTGACTGTGCCTTCCGGGATGCCGAGCGCCGCCGCGGTCTCCTCGCCGCTCAGCTCCAGGAAGTACCGGCTCGCGATGACCAGGCGGTCTTCTTCGCCGAGTGCATTGACCAGTGCCAGCAGCCGGGCCCTGTCCTCGGCCGCGACGGATGCCGCCTCGGGGGATGGGGCCGCATCCCCCGGGCGGAACCCTTCCGCCAAGCGAAGCTCGAGCCCGAGCCTGCGC
>DASZHA010000086.1:0-5369 GCA_035938265.1 Candidatus Dormiibacterota bacterium | reverse complement strand
CGTCGCACAGGATTGGCGCAAAACCGGCTCTTTTGACACCGGTTTCGGGGGCGGCCCAGACCCATCCTCAGCCCTTAAGAGCACCAAGTCGGAATCTGTTTCCAGTTTGGCCGGTTGGTCATAATAGAAATCGGGCGGCGCGGGCCATTCGATCTCATACGCCCCAGGACTCATAAGGAGAAGACCCACTTGTATCCCTTTGAACGCTTCACAGAAAGAGCCAAGAAAGTCCTCACGCTTGCGCAAGAGGAGGCCGAGCGCAGCCACCACAGCTACATCGGCACCGAGCACCTTCTCCTTGGCCTGCTCCGCGAGGGGGAGGGCCTGGCCTCCAAGGTCCTGGGCAACCTGGGCGTGGAGATCAACAAGGTCCGGGCCACCATCGAGTCGGTCCTGGGTCGCAACGAGCGCATCATCATCCAGCAGATCATCCCCACCAGCCGGGTCAAGAAGGTCATCGAGATCTCCTTCGAGGAAGCCCGCCGGATGGGCAACAACTACGTCGGCACCGAGCACCTGCTGCTGGGTCTGCTGATCGAGGGTGAGGGCATCGCCGCCCATGTCCTCGAGGACCTGGGCGCCAACCTGGAGAAGGTGCGCGGCGAGATCGACCGTCTGCTGCACGAGTCCGGCCTCGAGGAGGAAACGGCGCAGGCGCAGAAGAAGCCGTCCAAGACCCCGCTGCTCGACCAGTTCTGCAGGGACCTCACCGAGCTGGCTCAGAAGAACCAGCTGGACCCCGTCATCGGGCGTGAGGGCGAGATCGAGCGCGTCATCCAGATCCTTTCCCGTCGGACCAAGAACAACCCGGCCCTGATCGGTGAGCCCGGCGTGGGCAAGACCGCCATCGCCGAGGGCCTGGCCCAGCAGATCATCAACAGCAACATCCCCGAGTCGCTGATGGGCAAGCGCGTCCTGACGCTGGACATGGGCGCCCTGGTCGCCGGCACCAAGTATCGCGGCGAGTTCGAGGAGCGGCTCAAGAAGATCCTCGACGAGATCCGTTCCAGCCGCGAGGTGGTGCTGTTCATCGACGAGCTCCACACCCTGGTGGGTGCGGGCGCGGCCGAGGGGGCCATCGACGCCGCCAACATCCTCAAGCCCGCCCTGGCGCGGGGTGAGATCCAGTGCATCGGCGCCACCACGCTCAACGAGTACCGCAAGTACATCGAGAAGGACGCCGCCCTGGAGCGTCGCTTCCAGTCGGTCTTCGTCGACGAGCCCAACGACTCGGAGACGATCGCCATCCTCCACGGCGTGCGCAACCTCTACGAGAAGCACCACCGCGTCAACATCACCGACGAGGCGCTGAAGGCCGCCGCCGAGCTCTCGGCGCGGTATGTCGCCGACCGGGCCCAGCCGGACAAGTCGATCGACCTGATCGACGAGGCTGCGGCGCGGGTGCGGATGAAGCTGACCACCCTGCCTGACAACCTGCGCGAGATGCAAAAGGAGATCCGCGAGCTCCAGATCCAGAAGGAGGAGGCGATCGCCTCGCAGGACTACGAGACGGCAGCCAGCTTCCGGGACAAGGAGAAGAAGCTCAAGGAGAAGTACGTCACCGCCGAGGCGGCGTGGCGCGACGAGCTCGGCCAGACCGTGCCCGAGGTGGGCGAGGAGAACATCGCCGAGATCGTGTCGTCATGGACCGGCGTGCCGGTCTCCCGCCTGGTCGAGGAGGAGACCTCCAAGCTGCTCAAGATGGAGGACGAGATCCACGAGCGGCTGATCGGCCAGGACGAGGCGGTCAAGATCATCTCCCAGGCGGTGCGGCGCGCCCGCGCCGGGCTCAAGGATCCCAAGCGCCCGATCGGGTCGTTCGTCTTCCTTGGCCCCACCGGCGTGGGCAAGACCGAGCTGGCCCGCCAGCTGGCCAAGTTCCTCTTCGACGACGAGGACGCCATCATCCGGCTGGATATGTCGGAGTTCATGGAGCGGCACACCACCGCTCGCTTGGTCGGCTCGCCCCCGGGCTACGTCGGCTACGACGAGGGTGGTCAGCTGACCGAAGCGGTCCGCCGCCGGCCCTACAGCGTGGTCCTGCTCGACGAGATCGAGAAGGCGCACCCCGAGGTCTTCAACATGCTGCTGCAGATCCTCGAGGACGGGCGGCTGTCGGACGCCAAGGGCAAGGCGGTCAACTTCGCCAACACCATCGTGATCATGACCAGCAACCTGGGCGTGGCCGGCATGGGCGAGAGCCTGTCGCTGGGCTTCCAGCCCTCGGTGCCCGATGACAACCAGACCGACCAGGAGCATAAGAAGATGCGCACCCGCATCCTCGACGAGCTCAAGCGGGTCTTCCGTCCCGAGTTCCTCAACCGCATCGACGCGGTGGTGGTCTTCAAGCGGCTGACGGCGCCGGAGATGCGCAAGATCGTCGACCTGCTGGTCGCCCGCATCGGCACGCATCTCGGGTCCCAGGACATGAAGCTGGAGATCAGCGACGCGGCCAAGGACAAGATCGCCGAAGAGGGCTTCGACAAGGTCTACGGTGCCCGCCCACTGCGGCGTGTGATCCAGCGCCTGATCGAGGACCCGCTCTCCGAGGAGCTCCTGCGCTTCAAGTACAAGGCCGGTGATACGGTCCTGGTCGAGCTTGACGACAAGGGCGAGGTCGTGATCATCCCGGTCGCGGCCAAGAAGGAGAAGGCGACCAAGGAGCCCAAGGAGAAGGCACCCAAGGCCGAGCCCGCCGGCACCGCCGGCAAGGCCGACTCCGAGGCCTGACCGGCACAACGATCGAGCGCGTCCCCCGCGAGGGGGCAGCGCTACGCGCTATCCCAGGAAGTCGTAGGCCGCCGGATACCGCAGCGGGGTCGTCACGCCGTTAAACCGAGCGTGTAACGAACGGTTGCTCGCGCCGCTGGCGGTGCCATACTGGGGATCATTCATTGCCGCGACAGCGGCCGATTCCTCATTCATCCATACATACATAGAGCCGAGGACGCATCGCGACCGCGGCTTCATAGGAGGTAAATTCTCCGTGACCGCCAGGCGGGTGGTCCGCATCATCGGACTGCTCTTAGGCGTTGTAGCCGGACTCGAATACTCCCTATTCATACTTTCCGAAACCAAGCTGGTGGCGGGCGCCGCCGTTGAAGTTCCGTTGCTCTGCATGCTTGCGGGCGCGATTTTCGGCTACTTCGGTCTCGAGTACATCACCCTCAAGCCCTATGTCTGGGTCGAGGACAAGCTCAGGTTCACTCCCATCCCGGACCTGCTCTCGGCCCTTGCCGGCCTCATTGTCGGCCTGGTCCTGGCCGCCCTGGTCGGGTACTTCCTGCGCAACCTGCCCTTCGGGCTCAACTTCATCGTCGGGTCTGCGCTGGCCCTGCTCTTCGGCTACCTCGGGGTCAAGCTGGGGCTGGAGCGGCGCGACGAGATCTTCGCCATGGTTCGCGGCTGGCCGGTGGCCCGGGTGACGCCCACCATCGTCGACACCAGCGCCGTGATCGACGGCCGCCTGGTTGACATCGCCCGGGCCGGCTTCATCCGCGGCCGGGTGGTGGCGCCGCACTTCATGCTCGCCGAGCTCCAGGCGGTGGCCGACTCCTCCGACTCGATCCGGCGCCAGCGCGGGCGTCGCGGCCTCGAGATCGTCGACGAGCTGCGGACCATGCCCGGTGTCGAGCTCGAGGTCACCGACCACGACTTCCCCGAGGTCCACGCCGTGGACCACAAGCTGATCCGCCTGGCCAAGGAGATCAACGGCGCCATCCTCACCACCGACTACAACCTCAACAAGGTGGCCCAGCTGGAGGGCGTCTCGATCCAGAACATCAACGACCTGGCCAATGCCCTCAAGCCCGTGGTGGTACCTGGCGAGGAGATGGTGGTGACCCTGATCAAGGAGGGCAAGGAGCAGAACCAGGGGGTGGGTTACCTCGCCGACGGCACCATGGTGGTGGTCGAGGGTGGAAAGCGGCTGCTCGGGCAGACTACAACTGTTATCGTGACAAGCCTTATTCAGACCGCGGCGGGCCGGATGATCTTCGCCAAGACGGCGGTCGGCCCGGCGATGGTCGTTGGGGAGGGCCAGGGCTGACCTGCGCGGCGATCCTGGCATGCGCCGGGTCTGGGGTGAGGATGGGAGCCGATGCCGACAAGCTCCTCCTTCGCCTGCAGGAGCGGCCGGTGGTGGCGTGGTCGGTGGAGGCGCTGGATGCCTGCCCGCAGATTGACATGCTGGTGGTGGTCGCTTCGGAGCACAACCTCCAGCGCATCGCCGAGATCGTGGAGGGCATGGCCACCCGGCTGCCCCTGGAGCTGGTCATCGGTGGCGCGCGCCGCCAGGATTCGGTGGGGCGGGCGGTCGACGCGCTCGCCGGCCACGCCGTGGACATGGTCGTGGTCCACGACGGCGCCCGGCCACTGGTGAGCGCGGCGCTGCTGGAGCGGGTCATCTCCGCCGCCACCGAGCACGGGGCGGCCACCGCCGCGCTGGCCCTCAAGAACGCCTGCAAGGAGGTCGACGACGAGGGCTTCGTGGTTCGCTCCATCGAGCGCTCGTCACTGGTCTCGGTCCAGACCCCCCAGGCCTTCGGCTACGACATCCTGGCCCGCGCCCACAAAGAGGGCCGTGCCCAGGGTGCCGTGGTCGACGACGACGCCGAGCTGGTGGAGCGCCTTGGGGTGGCGGTCAAGGTCGTCCCCGGCGAGCACCGCAACATCAAGATAACCACCCCCGACGACCTGCCCATCCTCGAGGCGCACCTCGCGGCGACGCCGCATTGAGCCTCCGGGTCGGCCAGGGGTACGACATTCATCGGCTGGTGCCCGATCGCCCACTGGTGCTGGCCGGGGTCACGATCCCATCCGACCTTGGGCTCGAGGGACACTCCGACGGAGACGCCATCTGCCACGCGCTGGCCGACGCCATGCTGGGAGCGGCCAGCCTGGGCGACATCGGCAGGTATTTCCCGGCCGAGGATCCGCAGTATCGGGACGCCAACAGCCTGGGGCTGCTGGAGGCGCTGGCGGGCAAGCTCGCCGAGCGCGGCCTGGTGGTCCACAACGCCGACGTCACCGCCATCCTGGAGGTGCCCCGGCTGGGCGCCTATCGCGACCAGATGACCGCCAACCTGGCCCGGGCGCTGGGGGTGGCCAGCGACCGGGTGGGGGTCAAGGCCAAGAGCAACGAGCACCTGGGGCCGATCGGGGCCGGGGAGGCGATCGCGGCGCTGGCAGTGGTACTGATCGGCCCGCCCGACGCCCCTTCCGCCACGTAGGCGTGCCCTCCGGCCGCCGCCCGCCTGCCCTGGTCTACGGGCGGAACCCGGTCAGGGAGGCCCTCCGCGCCGGCGGCGAGGTGAAGCGGTTGGTGGTGCTGCCCCGGGCGGCATCCGAGCCGCGGCTCAAGGAGCTGC
>DASZHA010000085.1:0-56389 GCA_035938265.1 Candidatus Dormiibacterota bacterium | reverse complement strand
GAAGGTGGTCGCCGCCAGCAAGCCGATAGCCAGCAGGGCGAACGCCGGTCCTCGTCTGAAGAGCTGGAACAGGACCAGCCCGGCCAGCATCGAGGCCAGGATCGCCCACCAGATGAACCACTTGGTGTTGTCCCAGTCCCACGGCTGCAGGATCACGAAGTTCGGCAGCAGGAAGAGGATCCATGCCGGCAGCAGGAAGCGCCGGAGCCCTGGCTTTCCCCAGGTGCGGGCATAGAGGCTGAGGAGCGCCAGCGGGATCAGCAGCGCGGTGTTGAGCAGCCAGAAGACCACCGGGGTGAGCCGGTAGTCGGTGCTGGGCGGCGTCAGCAGGCCGGACAGCGGCCCCGATTGGTACAGGCCCTGCGGCAGCGACCAACCCGAGAGCCAGCCCGGCTCCAGCGTCAGGAACTGCGGGTGATACCCGGCGGGTGGCAGGATCAGGAAGACCTGGGGCAGGCCGAGCGCCAGCGCCGGCGCGAAGAATGCCGCCCAGTGCGGGAGCGGCAGCTTGAGCGAACCCTCGCGCCCGAAAGCCCGCAGCACGGTTGGCCAGGCCACGTCGATGGCGCAGATGCCGCCGACGACCAGCATCAGGTCGAAGTAGGTGCTGGCGTGGAAGAGTGGCGTCAGGCCGAGGACGACGCCCGCGATCACCATCTCGCGGCGGCTGCGCTGGCTGCGTCCATACCAGAGGACCGACAGCGCGAACAGTCCCAGCGAGAAGCCGAACAGCGTGGTCCGCTGCGGGACCAGGTAGGCGAGGATGGGGGTGAGCCACTGGTAGCCGACCTTTCGGTCGAGGGTGTACTCGTAGGACCCGGTGCTCCGGGCAATCGAGGGGTGCAGGACCTGGTTGCCAAAGTCGCCCAGCCACGCCAGCACCCCCGCGCTCGATGGATGGATCTCGCCGAACAGCAGCAGGAAGCCAAGGCCGCCACTGAGGAAGAACACCATGGTGCCGAGCATCGCCGCCCAGTTGCTGCCGGTGAAGCGGGCCGCGGTGCTGAAGAAGATCACCACCAGGGCCAGCGACATGATCGCGCTGGCCAGCGGAAGCGAGGCGGGCAGGTCGAGGCCGAGGTGCAGCAGCATCCCAGAAAAGAGGTCCGGCAGGAACGGGTAGGTCAGCTTGACGCCGGTGAAGAAGGGGTTCTGCGGCGGCAGCAGGTCGCGCGCCTGGGAGAGGTACCCGGCCATGCTCAGGTGGGTGCACCAGTCGCCCCAGATGTTGACGTACCCGGCCCAGAGTCCGTCCGGCCGCATCTCCAGCGCGTGCAGGTAGAAGGGGACGAAGAACAGCCCCGCCGGCACCAGCACCAGCAGCAGGGGCAGCGCCTGGAAGCGGCGCCAGCGCCGCGCCATCGCCATCGCCTCGCCTCGTAGTGGCTCCCGCCATTCGGTGAAGCGCAGGCAGGCGGCCACCACCGCGACCATCAGCACCGCGCCGGCCAGCACCATCCACCCCGACATGCCGAAGGGGATCGCGACCAGCCACGTCAGCATCGCCGCGGCCGAGAGCCCGAGCGCGATACCCATCGCCAGGCGACCCTCGAGCTGCCATGGCATTCGGCTGACAAACGTCAGGGCGAACCCGGTCAGCGCCGCCAGCGCCAGGTAGCCGACCAGGACCAGGGTCATATCCAGGAGATCTTGGTGCCGTCCGGGTCGAGGATCGGGATCTTGACCGGGTCGGGGACCTGGAACCAGATGCGCTGGTTCCAGCTGTCCCCGGTGATCGGCAAGGCCGCCCAGAGCGGGTAGAAGTAGATGAAGGTGACCAGCACCAATCCAAGGTACCCCGCGGCGATGTGAGTGCCGTTGAGTCGAGGTAGCGCCAGCGACCCGAAATCAAAGCGCAGCACCCAGGAGCGCATGCGATTGAGGGTGAATGCGACGGCCAGGATCATGAACGGCAGGCCGCCGAACATGTGGTAGAGGAAGAGGACGCGTGTGACCCGCACGAATGGCAGCCAGGCGGCCGCCAGGGCGAACACGATCAGGGCCGCCTTCCAGTTGCGCTCCTTGATGGCCACGACGACGCAGAAGGCCACACAGGGGATCGAGAACCACCAGATCGCGGGGTTGCCGAGGTTGAAGACCTCCTCCCGGAGGGTGCAGTTGGGCGCGGTGACGGCGCCGTTCACGACCGGTCCTTGCGATGGGCACACGCTGGCGGTGCCGAGCCCGTCCTGATAGTAGTAGGCCACCGGGCGAAGCAGCAGCGGCCAGCTGAACCACTTCGACCCGTAGGGGTGGGTCGCCGTCAGCTTGGCGTGGTAGTCGTATGCCCACTGGTCGTGGACGACGATCTGATGGATGTACCGACCGAGGTCCAGCCCGGTCGGCACCCAGACCCGCACCGGCCCCGCCGTCAGCGGCGTCAGCTTGAGCGCCGGACCAGGGCCCGGGTTCTGGGGCGTGCAGAGCTGGGGCAGCTCGACCCCATTCGACACAACCGAGCACTGGGGGATGCTGTTGTAGCGGAACCAGCTGACGACATAGATCAGCGCCGGCATGGCGATCAGCACCAGCACGTAGAAGATGGGGCGCGCCAGCCAATCCCGGGCGCCGACGATGGGCGGGCTGTCGTCCACGACCTGCTCCCCCGCCGATCGCGCCGCCGCCATTCGCCGCAGCCGCAGCTGCCGGAGGGCCCAGCCGCCGACGAGGAAGACGATGATCGTCCCCAACGCCGCCAGCGTGGTCCACTTGGCCGCCGCCGCCAGCCCGATAGCGCCACCAAGGAGGAGCAAGGTGCGCCACCACGCCTTATCGGTCTTAGCATCGCGGTGCACCAGGAAGAGCCAGTAGGTCAGCAGCAGCAGGAACTCGGCGACCATGTCGATCATCGCGATCCGCGACTGGACGAAGAACATGCCGTCGAAGCAGACCAGGAGGGCGGCGGCGAGGGCGAAGAAACGGCTGGGCCATAGGCGCAGGGCCAGCAGGTACATGAGGGGCACCGCCAGGGTGCCGAAGAACAGGCTGGTCAGCCGCCAACCCCAGGTTCCAAACCCGGGCAGGGTGCCATCGGCGACGCAGGTGTTGTCCTGCTCTTGACCGCTGGCGTCGAGCGTGACCTCGTGTTTGTAGCCCTGGTCGTAGTGCATCCAGAGGCCGCCCAGGACGATCCCGCCGGCGATGGCCAGCTTGGCCAGCGGCGGCTCAGGGTCGTAGTAATCCTTGCCGACGAGGTCCTTGCAGGCGTCCTGGGCGAAGTAGACCTCGTCGAAGATGTAGCCGTTGGGCGCCTGGAATGGATGGCCCAGGCCCCAGGCGCGAACCGGCGGCCATGAGGTCGGGTTGGTGACGAAGTCGGGGAAGATCGGGCTCAGGATTCGCAGCAGGAAGGCGACCACCACCAGGCCCACCAGCAGTTTCAGGTCCAACCGGTTGAGACGGGCGCTGGCGGGGCGCGGCGCCTCAGCCACCGCGGCCGTCACGGCGTCACCGCCGGCCTTTCTTGCGGCGCCTACGCCGGCCACCTCCACCGCCATCGCCGTTGTCCACCACGCTCGCGCGCCGCGACCCGAGCCGCGACCGCACCGCCGCGAAGGCGTTGTCGGTCTCGGTAATGGGCAGCACCAGCTCGCGATCAAGGACCATCCGGGGACCGAGCTTGCGGCGGATGATGGCGGGCAGGTTGTCGTCATCGCGGATGCGGATGCACAGCGCGCGGGTGTCGCCCAGGTTCTTGACGGCACGGGTGCGCATCCGGGAGCGCTCGGGCCGGTCAAAAATCCTGTCGATGCTGTCGATCCGCGCCTTCTCGATCTCCGTGTACGGCACCTTCACCGTGCGATAGGCCATCCGGACGCCGACGCCGTCGTCGTCGACCACCGAATAGGTGAAGCGTCCATACAACCAGAGGGCTATGAAAACGAAGATCGGAAAGAGGCTGTAGAGCGCCCAGGGCGTGAAGCGTCGCCAGTCGAAGTTGTGGGTGTACACGTCGCCCAAACCGACACCGAGATAGGCGACGAAGATGCCTCCCAGCAGCAGCCGCGTGTCCTTCAGGTTCTGGCGCGCGTAGAGGAGATAGTGCTTGTGGCCCGGCACAGATGGCGTTGCGGGTACGTGTTGGGGTGCCGGCACAGCCGCAATTGTATTGGAGGCCCAGTTCGCGGTCCGCGCCTCACATCTCTGTACAAATAGAAAAGCCCGAGGGGGGTCTCGGGCTTTTCAAAGGAAGGGATTGAGTAGGGCTCGGCTGTGACTCCCATTATTGGTAAGCCCCGACTTGACGTGGTGAAGGATCAGTTAAGAAGCGTAAGAAGTTATGAAGCCGGGCCCGGGTCGGCCTTCAGGACGGCCCGGCGGACGGCCTGGTGCCAGCCACCGAGGCGGCGGTCACGCTCTTCGACGGGCATCGAAGGCGCGAACCGGCCCGACTCCTGCCAGGTTGCCGCGACCTCCTCGAGCCCACCCCAGGCCCCGACCCCAAGTCCGGCCAGGAAGGACGCTCCCACGGCGGTGGTTTCGGCGCTGGCCGAGCGCACGACGGGGATCCCCGCCAGGTCGGCCTGCAGCTGCAGCAGCACGTCCATGACGCTGGCGCCGCCGTCGACGCGCAGCTCGGTGGGCTTGACCGCGTCGGCCGCCATGGCCTCGAGCGCGTCGGCGGTCTGGTAGGCCATCGACTCCACCGCCGCGCGAACCAGGTCCTCGCGGCTTGATCCCCGGGTCAGCCCCGCGACCAGGCCGCGGGCCTCGGGGTCCCAGTAGGGCGCACCCAGCCCGGTGAAGGCGGGCACGAGGTAGACGCCGCCGGCGTCGGGGTGGGCGGCGGCGATGGGACCCGCTTCGGCGGCGCTGTCGATGATGCCGAGGCCGTCGCGCAGCCATTGCAGCGCCGCGCCGGTGACGAAGATGGCGCCCTCGACCGCGTATGTCGTCTCACCGCCGAGCTGCCAGGCCACGGTGGCCAGCATCCCGTGCTGGCTGAGGCGCACATCGCCGCCGGTGTTGAGCAGGATGAAGGAGCCGGTGCCGTACGTGTTCTTGGCCATGCCGGGGGTGAAGCAGGCCTGTCCGAAGAGGGCCGCCTGCTGGTCGCCCGCGATGCCGCTGATCGGCAGGTCCAGGCCCGCGAAGGCCGTCGGGTCGCTGCGGCCGAAGTCGCCGGAGCTGTCGCGGACCTCGGGCAGCACCGCCTCCGGCACCCCCAGCATGTCGAGCAGCTCCGGGTCCCAGCGGCGGCGGTTGATGTCGTACATCAGGGTCCGGCTGGCGTTGCCGGGCTCGGTCAGGTGCTCCCGGCCGCCCGTGAGCCTCGAAACCAGCCAGGTGTCGATGGTCCCGAAGGCCAGCTCGCCGGCCGCCGCCCGGCGACGTATGTCGTCATCGGAGTCGAGCAGCCACTTCAGCTTGGTGCCGGAGAAGTACGGATCGAGGAGCAGGCCGGTGCGCTCCCGTACCATGGCCTCCCTCCCCTCCTCCTTCAGCCGCCGGCAGATGTCGGCGCTGCGCCGGCACTGCCAGACGATGGCGTGGTCGACGGGCTGCAGCGTCTGGCGATCCCAGAGCAGGAACGTCTCGCGCTGGTTGGTGATGCCGATCGCCGCCAGGGGCGTCTCGGCGGCCTCGCCCCCGCCTAACAGCTCCTCGGCACACTCCACCACGGTCCGCCAGATCTCCTCAGCGTCGTGCTCGACCCAGCCGGGCCGGGGGTAGTACTGGGTGATCTCGCGATAGGCGTGGGCCACCACCTTGCCCCGCTCGTCGACCAGCAGCACCCGGCTGCCGGTGGTGCCCTGGTCGATCGCCAGGATCAAGGGCGTCAGCCGCCGCTGAAGACCGGCGTCCGCTTCTCCAGGCGCGCCGCCACCGCCTCCATGAAGTCGGGGCTCTGGATGCATTCGAGCTGGGCATCGCGGACATCGCTGAGGTTGTCCTCCGGTGACTGCCCCGCCGCCGCCTGGTCCGCCAGGCGCTTGGCCGCGCGAACCGCCAGCGGCGCCTTGGCGGCGATGTCGCGAACCAGCTCGGTGGCCACCTGCAGCAGCTCCTCGGGCAGGGCGACGCGGTCGACCAGGCCGATGCGCATCGCCTTCTTGGGCTGGATCTCGCGGCCGGTCATGATCAGGTCCTTGGCCCGCGAGAGCCCGCAGAGGTGAACCATGCGGTGGATGCCGGTGAGGTCGGGGACGATCCCGTAGTGGATCTCGAACAGGCCGAGGCGGGCATCCTCGGTGGCGACCCGGAGGTCGCAGGCCATCGCCAGCTGCAGGCCGCCGCCGAGCGCCGCGCCCTGGATCGCCGCCACGGATGGCTTGCCGATCCGCTCCAGCCGCATGTAGATGTCCTGCAGGTGGGCGACGCCGGCCTTGAAGTTGTCGATGTCACCACCGATCTGCCCCAGCGCGTTGAGGTCGATGCCGGCGCAGAACACCGGGCCGTTCCCCTTGAGCAGCACCGCTTTGACCTCAGGCTCGGCGGCGCGGTTGAACGCCTCCCCGATGGCCTCGAACAGCTCCAGGCTGAGGGCATTGCGCTTCTCCGGGCGGTTCAGCGTGATCGTGAGCACGCCGTCTTCGATCTCGGTCAGGACCAGCTCAGGGGTCATCTTCGCCTCCTTGTTGCGGGCCGGGATCCAGCCCCGTGGGGTCAGAGCGGACGGTCGTGCGGCGCCGTGCAGTCCGGGTGGCGTTCGAAATCGACCACTCGCGTCCTCGGGCGCAGCCCATCGTAGATCAGCAGCCGGCCGCTGAGGGGGGTGCCGACCCGGAGGATCACCTTCAGGGCCTCGGTGGCCTGCATCCCTCCCACCACCGCCGCCACCGTCCCGAGGATCCCCGCCTGGGCGCAGGTTGGGATCTCGTCGGCACCCGGTGGCGTGCCGAAGAGGCACCGATAGCAGGGGCCGTCGGGCAGCACCGTGGTCAGCTGGCCGCCGTACTCGAGGATGGCGGCGTGGACCAGCGGCACACCCGCGCCGACGCACGCGTCGTTGAGCGCGAACTTGATCTCGAAGTCGTCGGTGGCATCGCAGACCACGTCGTATCCCAGGACCGCGGTCGCCGCGTCAGCCGGAGAGAGCCGGCGAGCCTCGGCCTTCAGCTGCACCTCGGAGTTGATCGCCGCGGCCGCCGCAGCGGCGGACTCCGCCTTGGCCAGGCCGATGTCGGCTTCGCCGTGCAGCGGTTGGCGTCCCAGGTTCGACAGCTCAACCTGGTCACCGTCCACGATCGTCAAGGAGCCGACGCCGGCCGCCGCCAGGTAGGCGATCACCGGCGAGCCCAGCGCCCCGGCGCCCACCACCAGGACGCTCGCCTGGGTCAGGCGCTCCTGCCCGGCCTCGCCAACCCCATCCAGTATCAGCTGCCGGCTGTACCGTTCGACCGCGGCAGCGCTGAGCTCGGCCACGGGATCAGGTGGTGGCGTTGAGGCTGCCCCGGCGGTAGCCATGGGGATCGACAGTGACGCTGGCGTATCCCAGCCGCCGCAGGGCGGCCTCAACCCGGGCCAGTCGCTCGGGCTCCAGCAGCCGCGGAACCTGGTCGGCCTCAACCTCGATGCGGGCCGTCTCGCCGTGGTGGCGCACCCGAAGCTGGCCGAAACCCTCGCCCCGGAGCAGCAACTCGGCCGCCTCTACCTTCGACAGGGTCGCGACCGTCACGGGTTCCCCGTAGGCGATGCGCGACGCCAGGCATGCCGCCGCGGGCTTGTCCCAATTGGGCAGCCCCAGCTCCCGCGCGGCCTCGCGAATGTCCTCCTTGCCCAGGCCGGCGTCGTCGAGGGGACTGATCACCCCGTGGTCGACGGCCGCCTGGCGGCCCGGGCGCCAGTCGCCGCGGTCGTCGACATTGAAGCCGTCGAGGACAGCGCGGCCACCCAGGTCCTCCGCCAGATCCGCCAGCGCGCCGTACAGCTCGGTCTTGCAGAAGAAGCAGCGGTCCGGCTCGTTGCGAACATATCCCTCGACATCGAGCTCGTTGGTGGCCAGCACCCGCACCGGGATGCCCCGTTCGCCGGCCAGGGTCAGGGCGGCGTCCATCTCGGCGACGGGCAGGGATGGCGACCGGGCGATCACCCCCAGGCAGGCATCGCCCAACACCTGGTGCGCCACGGCCAGCACCAGGGTGCTGTCGACACCGCCTGAGTACGCCACCAGCGCGCCATCCAGGGCCCTGATCCGCCGCCCCATCGCCTCCAGGCGCTGCGCCAGCTCGAACCTCACCAGGCGACCACCTTGTCGGCCCACTCGATCAGTTCCATGATCTGATCGTATTCCGGGTCGACAAGGACCGTCACCCCGCTGGGGACGGCAGCCGCGTCGCCGACCGCGTCCTGGGCCAGGACCACGCGCACCTGGTCGGGAGCGGCGGCAGCCACCGCGGCCCAGGCCAGCTCGTCCCCAGCGTGGCGAAGTATGTGGAGCGTCTTCAGTACGCTGACCAGTTGGCGCCGCTGTCGGTGGTGGTGAAGACGGAGCCGTCGGCGCCGCCGGCGTAGAACCGCCGCTGGTCCTTGGGGTCGATGCTGATCCCGGTGATCACCACCGCGGTCTGGCCGATGTCCCAGTCCTTACCACCGTTGCTGGTCAGGAAGATGCCGAACTCGGTGGCGGCGACCACGATGTCGGCGCTCTGGGCGCTGGCGGCGAGCGAGTACACCTGGCCGGTTCCAGACCGAACCGCCGCGAAGTTGGACCCGTGGTCACTGCTGGCGGCGATTCCCAACTCGGGGCTGCCGGCCAGCAGGGTGCCGTCGGCGGTCACCGCCAGGCCTGTTAAGTAGTGCGAGTCGGCATAGCCGGCGCGGTGCTCCCAGTGGGCGCCGCCATCCGACGAGACCAGCACCCCCTTGCCCACGGCGTAGAGGTAGAGGTTCTTGCCATTGGTGGGATCGACGGCGAAGCCGTGAACGTCAAGGTTGGCCACATCCGCAGAGATCAGGGCCCACGTGGCGCCATCGTCGCGGCTGACCTGGACCCCAAATGAGTGGCCCGAGGCGTAGGCGGTGCCATCAGGGCCGTAGGCGACCTGGAGGACGTCACCCCTGGGGCCGGAGCCACCCACGGGCACCGGCGACGCGCCCGGCTTGGCGACCGAGACGCCGGAGTGGGTACCAATCAGGAGTCGCGCCGGGCCACCCCGGCTGGCCAGGGCGTGGATGTGATTCGTATTCGGCTGCTGCTGGCCCAAGCCCGACGGGTCCGGCTGGGGGCTGCTCGGCGGGGGCACCACGATCGTGCCGGGGGGACGTGACGAACCGAAAACCGAGCAGCCGGCGAGCACCCCAAGACCAAGCAGGAGCGCCGTTTTTCTCACCGGGACAAGCCTACGGGAGAAGGGGGTGGGCACCGGCCAGCGGGGTACCGGCGTCCACCCTGTATCACTCTACGTCGCCCGCCCGAAATTTGAAACGGATAAGGACAGATTCCCCCATTTCGTTGCAGGCCCGACCCCAATCCCCCACCGACCGCTACTGGGCATAAACTTGCGGCGAGTTGAGGTGGCCTAGTTGGTGAGTTCAAATCGCCTGGGAGCGGAGGGCGCGGCGACTGTGCTCTCAGTTGTGGTCCCCACCCGGAACGAGGCCGGCAACGTCGAGCCGCTGGTGGCGGGAATCGCTGCCGCGGTCGGCGAAATCCCCACCGAGCTGATCTTCGTCGACGACAGCACCGACGAGACACCTGTGATCCTCGACACGCTGGCAGCCGACCCACCCGGCGGCGTCGTCATCCGGGTCATTCACCGGCCCCCTGAGCGGCATAACGGACTCGGTGCGGCGGCGGTGGAGGGCCTGAAGCTGGCCGAGGGCGTGGCCGTGGCCGTGATGGACGGAGACCTCCAGCACCCGCCGGAGATGCTGCCAGTGATGCTGGACACCCTCCGGGACGACCACCTCGACCTGGTGGTGGCCTCCCGCTACGCGCGCGGGGGCAGCGCCCGCGGCCTCAACGGGCCCGCCCGGCGGTTCGTCTCCAGCCTCAGCCGCCGCTTCTCCCAGCTGCTCTTCCGGGAGGCGCGCAAGACGTCGGACCCCCTCTCGGGGTACTTCCTCTGCCGGCAGTCGACCATCGAGGGGCTGGAGTTCAGGCCGATCGGCTTCAAGGTCCTGCTCGAGGTGCTGGTCTGCACCCCGGACGCAATCGTGGGCGAGGTGCCCCTCCGTTTCGGCAAGCGGGGCGCGGGCCACAGCAACGCCTCGATGGCCCAGGGCTGGCTCTTCCTCAAGCATGTCAGCACCCTGGTGATGCAGGTTCGCGGTTCCGCCCGCTTCTGGAAGTACTCGGTGGTTGGCGGCGCCGGGCTGGCGGTATTCCTGGGCCTGCTTCTCCTCGGCCAGAAGCTGGGGCTGGGCGCCTTCCAGGCTTGGGCCCTGGCATTCGTCATCAGCCTTTTCCTCAACTGGCAGCTCAACCGCGTCTTCACCTTCGCCGACGTGGCCTCGCCCTTCACCCCAGGGCGCGACCGACCGGTCTACCTGCCGATCGCCCTGCTGGGTGGCTGCGCCAACCTGGTGGTCTTCGCCGCCCTCGAGTCCCGGATCAGCCTGGCGCTGGCGGGCCTGGCCGGCGCGGCGGCGGCGATGGCGGTCAACTTCGTCGCGCAGCGGAGCCTGATCCGTCGGCCGCCGCGGGCGCCGGTGGTAGCCGCCGACCGTTCGCCGATCGAGGGCCGCGTCGGCGCCGTGGTGGAAGGCGAGATCAGGGTCTTCGGCCCCGACGCCGACCTTGCCCAGGTGGGCAAGGCGTTCCCTCACAGTGACGTACCCGCCCAGCTGCTCGACGCCGGCGAGCGGCGCAAGCCTGCGCTGGTGGCGGAGGCGCCGTCGCGGGTACCCCAGGCCCGCCACGACATCGGCATGTCGGCTTGGCTGGCGGTGCCGCTGCTCGAGGGTCGTCGGTATATCGGGCTCCTGGTGGCCCACCGCCAGGGCGCCCCGTACAGCGCCGAGGAGCTCGACACGGTGCTCCGCAACCTGCGGATCGACTCCCGGGACGAGATCCCGGAAGGGACCAAGCTCCGGCCCCGGACCGACCCGACAAACAGCTGACTGGGATCGACGGGCCATGGCTCTAGACGCCAAGCCGCCTGGCGCCGCAGCTGAGGAAGACTTCCTCAAGGAGGCCGGCGAGGCCTGGGCGAAGCAGTCTTCGCCACAGATGGAGCCGCTCTGGCGCGTCGATCCCGATGTCGAGACCTACGAGGACACCGAGGACACCGGCGGCGAGCCGGGCGTCGTCCGGGTGGCCCGATCCGCGTCGGCGCGCCTCCAGCGCGAGGGCCCGGGTCTCCTGAAGGCGACCATCAGCTCCCAGCGCCGCGGCGATGCCCGCATCTCCAGCGCCCGCAGCCTGCTGCTCGGAGCGCCACTGGCCAGCGCGCGGATGCTGCAGGAGCGCCTGCCCAAGTGGAAGGCCCTGGCCGTCCTCTCCTCGGACGCACTGTCGTCGGTGGCCTACGCCACCGAGCAGCAGATGGCGGTGCTGCTGCTTGCCGGGGTGGCGGCGCTCAGCCTCTCAATCCCGCTGGGCGTCGCGATCTGCGTACTCCTCCTGGTCGTCGGCCTCTCCTACCGGCAGACGATCAAGGCATACCCCAGCGGCGGCGGCTCCTACATAGTGGCCAAAGACAACCTGGGCGCGGTTCCCGGCCTGGTGGCGGCCGCGGCGCTGATGACCGACTACGTGCTGACCGTGGCGGTCTCCATCTCTGCTGGGATCCAGGCCGTCACGTCAGCCTTCCCCACCCTTGTGCCCTTCACGGTCCTGTTGGGACTCATCGTCATCGCATTCATGGTGCTGGGCAACCTCCGCGGCATCAGGGAAGCCGGCAACATCTTTGCCCTACCGACGTACTTCTTCATCGGGGCGATGGTCCTGCTCCTGGTGGTCGGTACCTACCACTACTTCTTCATCGGCACCGCCAACCTACCGCCGGGGACCCAGTCCACAAACTACCCGCCGGTGGTCGGGATCCAGACGCTGGGGTGGCTGCTGGTCCTGCGCGCCTTCGCCTCGGGCTGCACCGCGTTGACCGGCGTGGAGGCGATCTCCAACGGCATCCCCATCTTCAAGCCGCCGGAGTGGAAGAACGCGCGGACCACCCTGATGTTCATGATCGGCATCCTCGGCGTCAGCTACGCCGGGATCACGGTGTTGGCCCACATGTTCGCGATCCAGCCCGACTTCAGCTGTGGTACCGGCTTGCCCCTGGCGCTTGGTCAAGCGGACTGCGCCAGCCACGTCCCCGCGGCGCAGACCGTGCTGTCCAAGCTCAGCCATATCGCGTTTGGTAACGGCCTCCTCTACTTCTACATCCAGGGCGCCACCGCGATCATCCTGGTGCTGGCCGCCAACACCTCGTTCGCCGACTTTCCCCGGCTGCTGTCGCTGATGGCGCGCGACAAGTACGCGCCGTCGCAGTTCGTCAGCCTCGGCGACCGCCTTGTCTTCTCCAACGGCATCCTGGCCCTTGGGATCCTGGCCGGCCTCCTCTACTGGTACTTCAGGGGCAGCACCGACGCCCTGATCCCGCTCTACACCGTCGGCGTCTTCATGGCCTTCACGCTGTCCCAGGCGGGCATGGTGGTGCACTGGCGAAAGCTGATGCGGGCGGATGGCCCGAGGGCGTCGCACGTGGGCTCGATGCTGATGAACGGCACCGGCGCCGTACTGACCGCCGTGGTGCTGGTCATCGCGGGCGCCAGCAAATTCGTGGAAGGCGCGTGGATCGTGTTGTTGCTGATCCCGATCCTGGTGCTTTTGTCGCTCGCGGTCCACCGCCACTACGCGGGCGCCAAGGAACGGGTCCAAGCTGAGACCCCGCTGACCCCGGGAGAGGTGCGCCCGGTGGCGATCGTGCCCATCACCGACCTCACCGACGTTCAATTGCAGACCCTGGCCCTGGCGCGGCGGCTGGCCGACCAGGTGATCGCCGTCTTCATCTCCGACGATCCGCAGCAGATCTCCGAGATCCGGGAGAAGTGGGATCGCTGGGGCAACCACGTGCCGCTACAGGTCATCGAGTCGCCTTACCGATCGATAGTGCGGCCGTTCCTCGACTTCCTGGACGCGGTCGACGCCCAGGGTGAAGGCCGAACCGTCATGGTTGTGCTGCCGGAGCTGGTGTTCAGTCGGTGGTGGCACCAGTTCCTGCACAACCAGACCGCGTTGCGGCTGAAGGCAGCGCTGCTCTTCCGCCCGGGTACAGTCGTGGTGAACGTCCCATATCACCTGAGAGAGTTGGAGCACCGTGAGTCAAACGCCCGTAGGTAACCAGCCGGGCACGAGGCAGGACGCCGGTGTCGGTTCCGACGGCCAGACCAGTAGCGAGGCCTTTCTTCGGGAGGCGGGGCAGGTCTGGTCCAAGCAGACGCCGGAAGACGCCGACAGCCGTTGGTCACGGGTCGACCCCGACGTCGAGCTCTACGAGGAGGACGAGGACACCGGCGGCGGCGGCGGCGTGGTCCGCGTCGCCCGCACGCAGGACGCCACTCTCGAGCGCCAGCAGGGTGGCTACCTGAGGGCAACCGCCCGGGCCGAGCGCCCCGAGCGCGGCCTCGCCCGATTGATGGCCGACACCCGCGCGGTCCTGCTCGGCGCGCCGCTGGCCAGCTCCCGGGCGGCGCACGAGCGCCTGACCAAGATCAAGGCGCTGGCGGTGCTGTCATCGGACGCGCTCTCCTCCGTCTCCTACGCCACCGAGCAGACCCTGGCGGTGCTGCTGCCGGCGGGCGTGGCCGCGCTGGCACTGGGACCGCCGATCGGCGTAGGCATCGTCCTCCTCCTCTTCGCGGTCGGCTTCTCCTACCGGCAGACGATCAAGGCCTATCCCAAAGGCGGCGGCTCCTACATCGTGGCCAGCGACAACCTTGGTCCCCTCGCCGGGCTGGTCGCCGGTGCGGCGCTGATGACCGACTACATCCTGACCGTGGCGGTCTCGGTGTCGGCAGGGATCGGGGCTGTCACCTCCGCCTTCCCCGAGCTCGGCGGCCTGACGGTGGAGCTGGGCGTGGCGGTGATCCTCCTGATCGTGCTGGGCAACCTGCGCGGGATCCGGGAGGCGGGGTCGATTTTCGCGGCCCCCACCTATCTCTTCATCGGCGCCATGGCTCTGCTGATCGTCGGGGGTGTTTACCACCTGGTCACCCAGGGTTCGGCGGTGCCCGAGAGCATTCAGCACTCGAATTACGTCGGACCCCTGCCGGTGCCTGGCTTCTCGCTGATCGGCATCGGCGGGGCACTGCTGATCGCCCGTGCCTTCGCCCAGGGCTGCACCGCGCTGACCGGTGTCGAGGCCATCTCCGACGGGGTGCCCGCATTCAAGCCGCCGGAGTGGAGGAACGCCCGCACCACCCTGATGTTCATGATCGGGATCCTGGCGGTGATGTTCGCAGGGATCACGTTCCTGGCCCACCAGTTCCAACTGCAGCCTGACTACCAGCACGTGGGCAGCGGCCTACCAGCGGTGATGGAGGACTCCAACAACTATTCGGGGCCCTACCAAACGCTGCTGTCGAAGCTCGCCCACGTGGTCTTCGGCGGGGGCCCGATGTACTTCGTCATACAGGCGTCGACGGCGTTGATCCTGGTGCTCGCCGCCAACACGTCCTTCAGCGATTTCCCGCGGCTCCTCTACTTCATGGCGCGCGACAAATACGCGCCATCCCAGTTCGGCAACCTCGGCGATCGGCTGGCCTTCTCCAACGGCATCATCACCCTCGGCATCCTGGCCGGCGCGCTGTACATCGTCTTCAAGGGCAGCACTGACGCCCTCATCCCGCTCTACACGATCGGTGTCTTCCTCAGCTTCACCTTGAGCCAGGCCGGCATGGTCGTGCACTGGTGGCGACTTCGCGACACGGGCCGTGAGGACGCTCGCCATTGGAGAAAGTCGCTGGCGGTCAACCTGGCCGGCGCCATCCTCACCGCCGTGGTTCTTGTCGTCTCGGCGTCGACCAAGTTCATCAACGGCGCCTGGGTGGTGGTGGTGCTGATCCCGATGATCGTGCTGCTCGCGCTGTCCATCCACCGCCACTACCAGCACGCCAAGGGTCGGGTCCAAGCCGACACCCCGATCACCCCCGGCGACGTCCACCCGGTGGCGGTGGTCCCGATCGCCGACCTCACCGACGTCCAGCTGCAGACCCTGGCTCTGGCCCGACGGCTGGCCGACCACGTCGTCGCCGTCTTCATCTCCGATGACCCCAAGCAGATCGAGGAGATCAAGCGCAAGTGGGAGGTGTGGGGTAACCACGTCCCCCTGGAGATCATCGAGTCGCCCTACCGGTCGGTGATCCGGCCGCTGCTCAACTACCTCGACGCCATCGAGGCCCAGGACAAGGGCGGCACCCTGATGGTGATCCTGCCAGAGATGGTGTACGGGCGCTGGTGGCACCAGTTCCTGCACAACCAGACGGCGCTGCGGCTGAAGGCCGCCCTCCTCTTCCGGCCGGGCACCGTGGTGGTCAACGTGCCTTACCATCTTCGCGAAGCCGGATCAGCTCCGGAACCATCTACTCGAGCAGGCCACAAGTGACCCAGGATTCGACGGGCGGCGCCGACACGACCACGGCACCAGCCGACACAGGGGGCAAGCGGGGACGGCTGAACGTCTACGTCGCCGCTGCCCCGGGGGCGGGCAAGACCTACACCATGCTCGAGGAGGGGCACCGCCTCAAGGAGCAGGGTAAGGACGTGGTCGTGGGCCTGGTCGAGTCCTACGGCCGGCCCAAGACCGAGGCCCTCCTCAAGGACCTGGAGGTCATCCCCCGCAAGAAGATCTCCTACAAGGGCACCGAGCTCCAGGAGATGGACCTCGACGCCATCCTGGCCCGGCGGCCCGACGCGGTCCTGATCGACGAGGTCTATCACACCAACGCCCCGGGGATGCCCAACGCCTGGCGCTACGAGGATGTCGAGGCCATCCGCGACGCCGGCATCGACGTGCTGACGACGATGAACATCCAGCACCTGGAGAGCCTCAAGGACGTGGCCGAGCAGATCGCCGGCACGACGATCCGGGAGACGATCCCGGACCACCTGCTGGAGGACGCCGACGAGATCCAGCTCGTGGACATCTCGCCCGAGGCGCTGCGCAAGCGCATGAAGCACGGCAACATCTACCCCGAGCGCAACATCGAGCGGGCCCTCGACGGCTACTTCCGGCCCGGCAACCTGGCCGCCCTGCGCGAGCTGGCCCTGGGCTGGCTGGCCAACACCGAGGGCGACCGCATCGCCGAGGACATGCACCTCCCCTCCGAGAACGTGGTGGTGGCGGTGCGCGAGCCACGGCAGAGCCAGCCGCTGATCCGGCGCGCGGTGCGGATGAGCCGGCGCTACCGGGGTCGCTGCACGGTGGTGACCGTGATGCGGGAGGGTGAGCCGCTGACGGAGGACATGGAGAACGCCCAGAAGCTGGCCGAGGCGCTGGAGGCGGAGTTCGAGATCATCACCTCCGAGGACCCCGGCGACGCCATCGTCGAGGCGGTGCGCCGGCACAATGCCACCCAGCTCCTGATCGGCGCTCCCGGCGGACGCTTCATGGATCGCTACCGGGGCAGCTTCGTGGACAAGCTGCTCGACCGGCTTAGCGACGTCGACATCCACGTCATGGCCCGGCTCGAGCCGGCCGGTGGCGAGGTCAGCGCCGACCCCAAGGCGGTAATCGAGGCGATCGGCGCGGAGCCCGCCGCGGATCCCATCGGCACTGAGGGTGGCAAGCGCGGCTACCTTCGCATCTATGTCGGCTACGCCCCCGGCACCGGCACGACCTCGGCGATGCTGCACGAGGCCCAGCGGCGGGCCGGCCGGGGGACGCGGGTGGTGGTCGGGGCCGCCGCGACCTACGGGCTGCGCGGCAACGAGGGGGCGCTCGAGGGACTGACAATGATCCCGCCCAAGCTGAAGCCCGAAAAACCGGGCGGCTCCGCCGACATGGACCTCGACGCGGTCCTGGCATCGGGTGCCGAGGTGGTCGCGGTCGACGACCTCGGCTACAAGAACCGCGACCCCAACGCCCGCTTCAAGTACCGCTACGAGGAGGTGGAGGAGCTCCGCCACGCCGGCTTCAAGGTGATCTCCACGGTGCACCTGCGCGACGTCGCCTCTGTCGCCGAGACGGTCGCGGCGGCCACCGGTATCGCCAACGAGGCGGTGGTACCCGACTGGGTCCTCCGCGAGGCGACCGAGCTGGAGCTGGTCGACGTCCCGCCGGCCACGCTGCTGGAGCGCCTCGAGAAGCACCAGGTGGCGATCCCGGAGGAGAAGCGCGAGAAGCTGCGCAGGATCTACACCCTCGACGTCCTCGGCCGCCTACGCGAGATCGCGCTCCGGCTGGTCGCGACTCACACCGACGCCCGGCTCCTTGCCTACATGGAGGCCAGGGGCATCACCGCGGCGTGGGAGTCGATGGCGCGGGTCATGGCCGCGGTGGCGCCGGTGGCAGGCCTGGAGCCGTTGATCGAGCGCGCCGCGGCCGAGGCCGCCCGGGCGGAGGGCAAGCTGGTGGTTGTCAGCGTCGACTCATCCGAGGGCAAGGACGCGTCCTCCGAGTCGATCGCGGCTGCGCTTCGCTACCGGGAGCTGACCCTCAAATACGGCGGCCAGTTCGTCACCCTCAAAAGCACCAAGCCGGCCCAGGCACTGCTTGACTACGCCAAGCACAACCATGTCACCGAGATCGTGCTGGCGCGGGGCAGTCACTCCGAGAAGGCGGGGCCGCTCTCCAACTCCATCAAGAAGGAGATCATCCGGGGCGCCTCACAGATCGACGTCCATGTCCTCCGCCAGTTCCCGATTCAGGACGAGGGTTCAGCCTCCCTGGACGGCGCCTCGGACAAGGTCGGCTCCGGCGCGTCCGACAGCGCCTCCTCGGCGTCGGACACGGGGCCGGGGGCGGCGTCCTCGCCGGCTGCGCGCGAGGCGGGCGCGGACCAGAAGTAACGGGAGCTGACCAGGAGGAGCAGTGCCAGCACCACCTGGAAGCCGATCAGCGCATTGGCCACAAGCGAGAGCAGCTTGGACACGGTGGTGAAGCACAGCGCGACGCCAGTGATGCTCAGCAGCAGCCCCAGCACCCACGTCCAGCGGCGCCCCCTGGTGATGCGCAGGGCCACGACCAGGTAGAGGATGGTGAAGGCCAGGGCGGGCAGGCCATAGCCGAGGATCACGCTGTACGCCGCGGCGTTGGCGTCGCCGCCGGTGACCTGCTCGAAGACGGCCCGGCTGTCGGGGCTGAGGAGAAGGAAGACGCCCCGCACCACCGCCGCGATCAGGCCGAGGCCCGCGAAGACCAGGCTGGCGGCGATCGCCTGGGCCGCCTGGATCGCGACCGGGGGGTTTTGCTTCACGCGTCAACCATAGTCAGCGGTAGTCGTGCGACGCGGGAGCGACCTCCAATGGCGGGAGGGCCCAGACATCTGTCGCGAGGACCGAGATGACGTTGTCGATGTTCTGGACGATGCCCTCGAACATCAGGAGCTGGTTCTGGTTGGCGACGCGGCGGTGCTTGGAGAAGAAGTCCGGCCGGAGGATGAGGTTGATATGACCCCACTCGTCCTCGAGGGTGAAGAATCGGAAGCGCTTGGCGGTGCCCGGCGCCTGCCGGGTGATGACCAGGCCAGCGACCTTGACCCGACTGTCGTTGGGCGCGGTCTTGAGCGCCCGGCTGTCGATCACGCCGGCGGCGGTGAGGCGGTCGCGATAGTAGGAGATCAGGTGGCGGCCGGTGGTCACCTCCAGCACCTGGTAGTCGGTTGAGGTGCGCTCCAGCTCGGTCATCTCCGGTAGCGGCAGCTCCTCGGCCGCGGGCGTGACCAGGCGCCGGGAGCCGGCGGCCTCGTAGGCGTCCTTGACCTGCCACAGCAGCTGCCGGCGGGGCAGGCCCATCCAGTCGAAGCCCCCTACCGCGACCAGGTTCTCGACCCCCTCCTGCTTCACCGGCGCGGGGATTGGTGGGTTGAGGCTGGTGCCTATGTTGCCGGCTCTCACTCTCTCGGATAACACCAGCGTTTCTTTTCGGCGACGGTCTGAGGACCTCAGTCCTCGCCGTCCGCCATCTGGAACATCCGAATCGCTCCTGGACGGCTGCGGATACGCCGAAGAAGAAACGCTGGTGTTATCCGAGGGCGTGGGCGCAGGCGACACCTTGGTGCAGACTCGGTCGCAGAAATCTTGCAGGTCTAGGAAGGGGCCCTTGTCGCGCTCTTGTCGCACCCGCTCGACGCCACCGGAGCCCAGCTGGCGGACGTAGTTGAGGCCCAGGCGCATCGCCCTTTCCCCCTCCGGCAGGCAGCGCTCGCGGCTGAGGTTGACGTCCACTGGCAGCACCGTGATGCCGTGGCGCTTGGCGTCCTCGACCAGAACCGCGGGGTGGTAGAAGCCCATCGGCTGGTTGTTCATCAGGGCGGAGTAGTAGGCCGCCGGGAACTTATCGCGCAGCCAGATGGTCTCGTATGTGGTGCGGGCGAAGGCGGCGGCGTGGGAGTTGTGGACGACGAAGCCGTCGGCGACGAAGTTGTGGTGAGGCTCGACGGTGAGGTCGTACGTCTCCTGCTCGCCGGCGTCGTTGATGGCGGCGATGCGGTCCCAGAAGATGTCACCCTCGCCCCACTGCAGCGCCACCTCGCAGCCGGGCGCCAGGTCGTCGAGCTCGCGGTAGCCCTGGGGGGTGAGGAAGGGGTGGTTCCCGGTGGCGATGATGCTGCGGCCGCTATGGCTTGCGACGCGGTATGTCGGGCGCACGCCGTTGCGGTAGATGGCGGCGATCGACGCCGGCGCCAGCTTGCCGTCGACGTGGCTGAGCACGGTTGCCACCGGTGGCGCCAGCAGCGTTGCCCCTCCGCTCCAGTCGCGGTAGTCGAAGTGGTCGGCCAGCTCCGTAAGGGTGGCGCCGCCGCCGGTGATGGGGTCGAGGATGCGGGTATCCCCTGCCAGGCAGCGGCAGAAGCCGAACTGGGCGAAGCCGGAGATGGCGCGGAAGATCTCGCCGCCGAGCTTCTCGTCGACCCCTGACGTCTCGCGGATGGCGGTGAGAAAGTCGTCACGCAGCGCCTCCATCGCCGCCGAGCTGCGGTTGCGGTCCATCGCCCGGCGGAAGCCGTCGGCCTGGGCCGGGGTGTAGCCACCCAGCACCATCGCGATTTCCAGGATCTGCTCCTGGAACAGGATCACTCCCAGCGAGTCCTTGAGGATGGGCTCCAGCTTGGGGTGGGGGTAGGTCACCGGCTCCCTTCCCTGGCGACGTCGGATGTAGGGGTTGACGGCGTTGCCCTGGATCGGGCCAGGCCGGATGATGGCCACCTCCACCACCAGGTCGCTGAACTTGTCGGGACGGGTGCGGGGCAGGGTCGACATCTGCGCCCGAGACTCGATCTGGAAGACGCCGACGGTGTCGGCCTCAGAAGCGATGCGGTAGACCTCGGGGTCCTTGAGGTCGAGGGCGTCGAGGTCGGGGCGCGTGCCGGTGGCCGTCTCGGTCAGCTGCAGGCACTCCTCCACCACCGATAGCGTGCGCAGGCCGAGCATGTCCATCTTGATCAGGCCAAGGTCCTCGACGTCGTCCTTGTTGAACTGCACCACCACCCGCCCGGGCATGGTGGCGCGCTCCACCGGGAGCATGTCGACCAGCGGCTCGCCGGTGACCAGCATGCCGCCGACGTGGATCGAGAGGTGGCGGGGGAAGCCCTGGATGCGCTTGCAGATCTCGAAGAACTGCTGCCACTGGGCCGAGCCGGCGAGGTCACCCGCGGGGGCGTTGGCGAAGGCGCCGTCGACGATCTCCGGCGACGCCCCCGGGTAGCCGGCCTCGGGCCCGGGCTTGGTGCGCGTGGAATGGGGCGCAACTGGTTGTGGATCCTGGCCAGGGACCGGTGGCTTCTCGTGGAGCGGCTTGCCGGGGACGCCCATGCATCCATTGTATCGAACACATGTTCGTTGCGTGCCAAGCGGCAATTATTGGGTTCTTATTATCGGCCGTTATCCTAAGCGGTCGGATGGGAGTTCGCGGGCAGCGGGCCTCGCGTGTCGATCAGCCCTGCGTGAGAATGTGACCCGGGACAGCCGGGTGTTCGTCACCGGCAACCCACGTTCCGGGACGACCTGGGCCGCGCGCGTCCTCGGCCATTGCGCCGGCGCCCACCTCGTCCACGAGCCCGACGACGACGAACGTGCTCCCTTCGCGCCCTTTGCCACCCGGGGCCTCGGCCACCTACCCGACCTCCGCCCCGGGGACGCCGCGCCTCGGTACGAGCTGATGTGGGAGATGGCATTCGAGGGCGGTTGGCCGCAACGCCCCTGGAGCAGCTCCGCAGCTCACGCAGCTGCTCTTCTTCCGCCGGCCGTGACCCGGGCGCCGCTGCTCGGCCTGCGTCGGGCCACGCACCGGCGCCACGGGCACCGGCACCACGTGGTCAAGTCGGTGCGAACGCTGTTCAGCGCCGAATGGGTGGCGGACCGCTGCCAGCCCAGGGTCCTGGTGATATTGCGCAGCCCGCTCAACATGCTCGGCAGCTGGCTCCGACTTGGTTGGGGCAGCTACGGCATCGACGACCATCCCCGGGCCCAAGCCTGGCTGGAGCCGCTGGGATTGTGGCCGGCGCCGCCGGAGCCGGGCGTGGCAAACACGATTTGGACCATCTGCGCGCGGAACCACATGCTGCGGCAGACCGCCGCCCGAAACCCGCAGTGGCAGGTGGCGTGGCACGAGGACCTGAGCGCCGACCCGATCCCACGGTTTGGCAGCCTCAGTGGTGCTTTGGGGCTTCGCTGGACCGAGGAGGCCAGCGAGTACGTCCGCTCCGTCGACCGACCCGGCAGCGGGTGGGACGTGGTCAGGGTGGCCAGCGAGGAGGTCGAGGTGTGGCGCAAGCGCCTTGACCCGGAGCAGCTCCAGGTCGCCCAGGTGATGATCGACCGGTTCGAGTCCGCCACCGGGCTGAGCGCTACCGGCGGCGGCAGCCAGGACCTGTCCGCCAACCCCGGGGTGGCCACCGCGGGCTAGCCAGCCCGGTCCCGCGACAGCTCGGGGCCACCGTCGACCGGGGCGGCGCGAACCTCCCCCAACCCCGCCGCCGCGGCCGCCGCCATCGCCTCCTCGGGGTACCAGGAGTCGGCCGACTTGGCCAGCCGGTCGATGGTGGCCGGCGAGAAGCCCAGCGCCTTGCCCACCTGGCGGATCGCCATCCGCGGTCGGAAGGTGACGACGTTGGCCACCATCCCCGAGCGGTCGGCGCCGTACTTCTCGTAGATGTACTGGATCACCTCCTCGCGGCGACTGGAGGCGAAGTCGATGTCGATGTCGGGGGTGGTCTTCTGCTCCTCGTGGAGAAAGCGCTCGAAGAGGAGGTTGTGCTCCACCGGGTCGACCCGGGTGATGCCCAGCAGGTAGGCGACGATGGAGTCCGCCGCCGACCCCCTCCCCTGCCCGGGGATGCCGCTGTCCTTGGCAAAGCGCATCAGGTCCCAGTTGATCAGGAAGAACTCGGCCAGCCCGGTCTTCTCGATGACCTCGAGCTCGGTCTGGAGCCGCCGCGCCACCGTCGAGGTCATCGGCTTGTAGCGTGACTTCACGCCCTGCTGGCAGAGCTGGTAGAGGTAGCTGAACGGCGTCTCGCCGTCGGGCACGGGGAAGCCGGGGAAGCGCTTGCTGCGGAGGTCGAGCTCGAAGTCGCAACGGTTCGCGATTTCGACGGTGCGGTCGAGCGCCTCCATGTAGGCGCGCCGCAGCCAGGGCTCAGTGGCGACGGTGGGGGGCCCGCCGGCGGCGGGGCCGAGGAGCGCCTCCTCCATCTCGGCGCGGGTCTTGACGTAACGCTCGGCGTTGGGGGCGAGGTAGCCCTGGGCCTCCATCTCGTCGAGGGTGCCGCGCTCGCGGATCGCCACCAGCACGTCCTGGAGGGGCTTGTCCTGCGGCGTCATCATGTGGACATCGTTGGTGGCCACACAGGGGATGCCGGTGGCGCGGCCCAGCTCGGCCAGCTCGGCGCACGTCCAGGGGTCCTCGGGGACCATGTGGTTCTGCAGCTCGAGGAAGAAGTCGCCGGCGCCGAAGATGTCGCGCAGCCGGGCCGCCGCCTCCGCCGCGGACTCGCGGCTGCCGGCGCGGAGCAGCCGCGGGACCAGGCCCATGCGCTTGCAGCCGGACAGGACGACCAGGCCGTAGGTGTGCTCGGTGAGCAGCTCCCAGGCGATGGCGGTGTAGCCCTTGCGGTCGGAGGGCGGTGCGCCGAGGTTGCTGTGGCTGAGCATGCGGGTGAGATTGCTGAAGCCGGTGCCGTCCCGGGCCAGGACGGTGAGGTGGTGACGGCCGCGCTGGCGCTCCCGCGGTTTGGTGGTGGCCAGCTGGTCGACCAGCAGCTGCGGCTCCGGCGTCTCGATACCGGGCATCGCCTCCACGGTCAGCTCGGCGCCGATGATCGTGCGAAGCCCGACGTGGCGGGCGGCGGCAGTGAATCGGACCATGGCGTAGAGGCCGCCGTGGTCGGTGATCGCCATGGCCTGGAGCCCGCGCGCGGCCGCCACCGCCGCCAGCTCCTCGGGGTGAGCCGCGCCGTCGAGGAAGGAGAAGTTGGTATGGGCGTGGAGCTCGGCGTAGGCCTCAGTCATATATCCGACTGAGCCACCAGCCCCGGCTGAGCCGGTCCTCATAGACCTCGCAAACCAGCTCGTCGCCCAGCTGCAGCTTCCAGTACTCCCGGCTCACCGGCGACCGCCACCAGTCCGACTCCACCCGCCAGCGGGCGAAGACGCGCTCGACGCGGTGGCGATGGTCACCCAGGCGGAGCCGCTGGGGCACGCCGCCGGCCGCCGACACCTCGACCGCCTCGGGCTCGGCCAAAAGCCGGCTCATGCTGCCGGCTTGTGCCGCCGGTTGCCAGTCTTGGTCCGGCGCACCAGCGACTCGGCGGGGTCGGTCCAGCGGTGGCGGCGCTCGTCGAGCAGCGACGGCGCCGGCGCCACCTCGGCCATCCGCACCAGGTTGGGACCGTGGGCGTCGCTGAGCAGCATCAGCTGGCGGCTGATGTCCTCGAGCCGCCCGTCCTGGCGCGCCATCAGGTCCATCTGGCGCGAGGCGGCGGGGCAGAAGCCGGTCAGCCGCAGCCGCACCCGGCTCACTGGACGGCTGATCGATTGTCGCTGGAGCAGGCTCGCCACCGGCGTCCAGAGCTCGCCGCCAGTGCTCATCGGCGCGCGCAGGCGGAGGACCGCCTCGGCCGGCGAGGCCTCTTCCTCCAGCTCCACCTGGAGACGGACCACGGTGGCGGCATGGCCGCCGTCGACCAGGCGCGTCCCCAGGCGGTCGACCAGGCCGCGGGCGACAAAGAGCAGCGGCTCGAGGTTGTCGACAGCGGGGTCGAGGCAGCTGCTCTCCTCCATCCGCTGCGGCGGCTGCCATGGCTCAAACCGGCGGGAATCCTCGCCCCGGGCCAGGCGCAGCGCCTGGAGTCCCTCGCGCCCGAACTGGCCCTCGACCGCGGCCAGCGGCATGGCCGCGAAGTCTGCCATCGAGCGCAGGCCAAATCGCTTCAGCCGCGTGATCATATCGCCATCGACGGGCAGGTGCTCGGCCAGCGACAGCGGCGCCAGGAAGGAGCGCTCGCTGCCCCGCGGCACGAGTAACGGCGCAGGCCCGGTGGTGTCGGCGCGGGCCGCAGCGAGGGCGGCGGCGGTGGCCGCGACGAACTTGTTGTCGCCCAGGCCCAGCGCCGGCCGGCTACGCAGACGGCGATGGAGGTAGGCGGCGACGCGAGCGGCGAAGTCGTCAGGGTCGCCAAGCCCGTCGATTTCGACATAGGCCTCACCCGACGCTGCCAGCTCGACCCGGGGCGCCAGCGCATAGAGCCCGGCCAGCAGGTGGCGGGCGAGGTCGGCCTCGGCCTTCTCGTCGACAGCGAAGAAGCGGGCTTCGGGGCAGAGCTGCTCGGCCTGGCGCAGGGGCATGCCGGCGCAGACGCCGTAGCTGCGCGCCTCCGGGGAGGCGGCCCGCACCGGTTTGCGCTCGCTGGGAAAGCCGCCAACGATCAACGGCTGCCGGCGCAGGCTGTCGTCGTCGTGCTGCAGGACCAGCGCCGCGATGGGGATGTCGGGGATCCGGCAGCAGAGGATCATGGCGGCGGCATGAAGGTGCCGCGGGGATAGCGCACCACGAACTCGGCGGCGCCGCCGGGCATGCCGACCTTGTTCTTCTCGACCACCACACTCAGACGCACGCCGTCGATGTCGCCATGGCGCAGCAGCCATTCCTGGTGACGCAGGCGCAGCACCACGCTGGCGGCATAGCGCAGCGGCATCGCCGCCACGTCCTCCGCCAGCAGCAGCATCGGCGCCCCCGCCCGCGAGCAGGCGGCGCTGAGCGACGCCGCGAAGGGGTCCCACAGCCCGCTCGTGGCCCACGCCGCCGGCAGGTCGGCGAGCACGCAACCCACCCCCGCGCGCAGCAGCGCGAGGGTCGCCTCCAGCGAGGTCTTGAGCTCATCCTCGACACCTGCGCCACGATCGGGCCGCAGCACCAGCACCCGGTCGAGCCGCGCACCCATCCGCGCCATCAGCCAGGGATCGAGGTGGCCGCGCATGTCCAGCGCCAGGACGGCGGCATACTCCTGGCTGGCCTGGGCCAGGAACTGGTAACCAACCATCATCTTGCCCGCGCCCGGGCTACCCAGGCAGAGGCTGAGCCGGCCTCGGGGCAGGCCTCCCACCGATGTCAGGTCGTCGATCTCGGCGATGCCGGTGGGGCAGCCGGCAGCCGAGGAGACGTCGGCAGGCCGGGGGGTCGGCGCGATGTCGCTCTGCAGCGCCACCACCGCCGCCGCGTTCTGCAGCGCCGCCGTGCCGAAGCGGGTTTGGATCTGCCCCATTGCCGACTTCAGGGCCAGGGCTTTGGGGGACGCTGAACTACCCAAGAGCAACCTCTGAGGACTGACCGATGACAGAGACGGCCTCTCGGGAGGGGGATTCAGCAGGTGCGGGAGGCGCCCTCCATCATAGCGAACATGCGTTCGCCAGTCAAGGTCTCAGCCGGCTACCTTGACGTGCTCCTCGAAGAAGGCCAGCACCCGCTTCCAGGAGTCATTTGCCGCCGCCTCGTTGTATTTAGTCGATGTGTCGTTGAAGAAGCCGTGCTTGGCCCCGGGGTAGTGCTTGATGTCGTGTTCGATGCCGTACTGGTCCAGGCGAGCGTCGAGCTTGTGGCCGTCGCCGGTGGTGATGGGGTCCCCCGTGGGATACGACCCCACCACGGGACAGGCCCGCTCCACCGCCTTCAGCGGCCGGGGGTTCTGGGCGTAGTAGGGCGCGATCGCTTTGAGGCGGTTGTCGGTGCACGCCCAGGCGAGGGCGAAGCTGCCGCCCAGGCAGTAGCCCACCGCGCCAACCCGCTTGCTGTCGACCTTGGGCAGCTTGGTCAGGAAGTCGAGCGAGGCCTTCAGACCCTTGATGCCGCTGTGGTCGAGGGAGTTGAAGACGACGCCCGAGAAGAACCTGGCCATGCAGACCCAGGTCGGCCCGTTGGAGAACAGGTCTACCCCCAGGGCCACGTACCCCTCACCGGCGAAGCGGCGGGTGATGTCCTTGACGTTGTCATTGAGGCCGTACGCCTCATGGATCACCACCACCGCGGGGAATGGGCCGCCCTCCTCGGGCAGGGCCAACAGGCTGGTAAGTTTCCCGCCGCTGGAGGGGTAGCTGACCATCTCTTCCCGGATCGCCATTTCGAAGGGGAAGTATGCGGGTAACCCGGAGACGTAGTACCTGTCGAAGCGCATCGCTGCACCAGCACGGCGGTGTAAATGGGAGGTTTGAGTATGTTCAGGTCAGCCCGTATGGCGCGATACCTGGCGCGCGCGTCCGCCGCCGCGATCGCCGCTACCGCGGTCTTCGGCGTTGCCGTCCCCGCATCGGCAGGGGACCACAAGGACTTCAACCAGGACGGTCACATCCTGATCGCGGACCAGTTCAACAACCGCGTTATCGAGATCGACCGCAACCACCACGTGGTCTGGCAGTTCGGCCTCGGGCCGAATGACGTCAGCGCCAAATCGATCATCGGCGTCAACGATGTCCAGCGAGTCGGCGACCTGACCCTCATGGCCGGGACCGGCGCACCGGCTGGTACCGAACCCAACTGCCCGAATGGGTGTGCCGACAACCGCGTGATCCTGGTCGACGAGGACGGCAATATCAAATGGCAGTACGGGACCTTTGGAGTCACAGGTGCTGGGGACAACGAGCTGAACACGCCGGTGCAGTCCACCTGGCTGCCCAGCAAGCACGTCCTGATCACTGACCAGGGCAACTCGCGGATCATCGAGGTCAACAAGAACCACGACATCGTCTGGCAGTACGGGATGACCGGCAACCCGGGCTCAGGCGCCAACCAGCTGAACAACCCCAACAGCGCCGAGCTGCTCGAGAACGGCCACGTCCTGATCTCGGATGAGAACAACAACCGCGTCATCGAGGTCAACCGCGACCATCAAATCCTGTGGCAGTATCCGACAACGCCAGACCCGCTCCTCCTCAACGGCGCCGCCTTCGCGAGCCGGCTGGAGAACGGCAACACCCTGATCACCGACTCGCTGAACAACCGCATCATCGAGGTGACGCATTCGGGCAACGTCGTCTGGAGCTTCGTCACCAACACCCGCAACGGGAGCAATGCCAACCCCAACCCCACCCGGGCAGTGCGGCTCAAGAATGGCGACACCCTGATCAGCGACCAGTTCAACCAGCAGGTGAGCGAGGTCAACCACGCCGGGCACATCGTGTTCAGCGACGGAAAGATCAACGCCCCGGGCGCCGGGTTCAACCGCCTGAACGGGCCGTATGACGCCAAGGTGGTCGGCGACTACACCGGTCTGACGGCGCCCTTCGACGACTGACGCAACCGGCCGCGGCGGGGCCTCCGGGCCCCGCCCGCCGGTCGAGGCGCTAAGCTGTGGCGCGAAGGGGGAACGGGCGTGGACACACGACAGGCAGCCGCGGCGCGCAGGGAGGAAGCAGACCCCACTCCGGCGTCGGCGGCACCCCGCCCCGCGGGAGCGTCTCCGCAGCTGATCCCGGTCCCCGGTTGGGGGGGCGGGAGGTTCGAACTGTCCACCCGAGTCCGGCTGCTGCGGCTGGCCCTGACGCTCTACATGCTGATGGGCCTGTTCGCGCTCGTTCAGGTCGTGGTGGCCCCGTACCCGAGGACCAACCAGACCGGCGCCATCGCGTCCTTTCTGGTCGTCGAGGCGGTCTGGCTGGGCTACATCCTGACCGCCAGGAGGTGGGCCGGCTCGATGTGGCTGATCTTCGTGCTCGGATCTCTTCCAGCGGTGCCTGCCGCGATCGGGATCTACTTCCTCGGTCCCGACGGTGGACCGGTTTACGCCACTGCCGGCTATATGGCCAGCGCTGGGGTCCTCAGCGTCGCCCTCAACAGGAGGCTCATGGTCTACACGGTGGTCTTCTATTCGGCCATCTATGCCGTTGTTCTCGCATTCCAGCCCGTAACCAGCGAGGCGCCCGTGCGCTGGCTGGTCATGGTCGTGTCAGTCACGGCGGTGGCCCTCCTCGCCACGCGGATAGCTGAGTGGATATTTGCCGTCCAGGACCAGCTCGATGAGCTGAACCGCGACCTCGAGGGGAAGGTCCGCCAGCAGGTGGCCGAGGTCGAGCGCCTCGACCGCCTGCGCCGTTTCCTGCCCCCGGTGGTCGCCGACGCGGTGGTTGGACCCAATGAAGCCACCGTCCTCGCCCCCCACCGCAGGGAGATCGCGGTCGTCTTCATCGACCTCCGTGGCTTCAGCCGGTTCACCGCCGACGCCGAGCCCGAGGAGGTGATCGCCGCCCTCAGGGCCTACCACGAGACCGTCGGCGAGGTCCTCGAGCAATCGCAGGCCACCGTGGGCCCGATCCAGGGCGACGGCATGATGGCCTACTTCAACGACCCCCTCCCCTGCGACGACCCACCCGGCCGCGCCGCGGTTATGGCGCTCGAGCTGAAGCCGCGGCTGGACGCGTTCGCGGACCGCTGGGCCGCCCGCGGTTACGAGCTCAGCTACGGCATCGGCTTCGCCTTCGGCTACGCCACCCTGGGCATGGTCGGGTACCACGGCCGCCAGGAATATGCCCCGGTGGGCACCGTGGCCAACCTGGCGTCGCGGCTCTGCGACCACGCCGCACCAGGGCAGGTCCTCACCGACCAGCGGACCAGGGCCTCCCTGTCGGCGGACTTCGAGGCCGAGGCCCTCGACCCCATCGAGGTCAAGGGCTTCGCCCAGCCGGTGCGGGTGGTGGCGATCAGCCGGCGCGCCGGCTAGAGGACCCCCACCCTCTCGACGTCGACCCCGCAGAACGGGCACTTGGTGTTGTCGGCGCCCTCGGGGAACGTCATCGAGCCGCCGCAGCTGCGGCAGGGGATCTCGGCGGCGCCGACGTCAAGCCTCAGGCCACAGCCGTCGCAGACCATCACCTTGGCATCCGGCAGCGCCGTGACCTGGCCGCCGCAGTTGCCGCACTTGCGAGGCTGCCCATCCTCGGCCTGGACCGCGACGAACTCGCTCTTCAGGCCGGTGCGGTCGAGCAGCTGGGCGGCGGCGTCATCCGGCAGCATCCCGATCCAGCCCTGGACAAACCCGGACCAGCCCATCTTGTCGCCGAGGCGGTCGGAGCGGTCGGGGTCGAGGTCGTTGACGCCGGCCTTGCGGTTCAGGTCCTTGGTGAGCTTGAGCTGCTTCTCCAGGGTTTCCACCATCGGCCAGAACGACTTGGGGCTGACCTGCTGGGCCATCATCCCGCCGCTGTACTGCAGGCTCATCACCCGCTGCTTCATCTCGGCCTCGAGAGCCTGGGCCCCGGGGTCGAAGGCGCGGGCGGTGGCCGCCTCGGCCATGTAGTTGATGTACTGCTCACGGTATTTGGCGTCGTTCTTGGCCCGGTGCGATACCGCGTTGGGAACGAATTTGACGTAGGCCTCGTATGTCTGCTTCTGGATGCCACGGTAGGTGTCCTGGTCGCCCGCGGCTTTGGCCGCCTCCGCCTGGGGGTAGAGGCCGTTGACGGTCTGGGGATATTCCGGGCTCGGCGGCGCGTCGTTCTCCGACGCCTTTCGGAGGTCGTAGTCCATCAGCGACGCGCAGTAGTCGCAGTAGACGTAGGCGGTGGCCGAGGGCAGCTTCTTGGGCGCCCCGCAGTTGGGGCAGTCACCGCGACGGACAAAGCCGGGCTGCGGTGGCACCAGGACCGACATCACCTTCCTGGCCCACGCCGATGAGCCGACCTCGGTGCCGGCGGTCGCCTGCTGGATCGAGGCCGCCTGCTGCTGCGCCGCGGCCACCTGCTCCTGGGCCATCTTCATCATGTCCTCGACGGACTGGCCGGCTCCAAAACCCGCCTGCTGCTGGTTCTTGTCGAAGAATCCCACGACCTCTCCTCACGTGATCCCGGCGAGCTTGCCGGGGGCCTGTTGATCCAGTTGGTTTGGTGTCAGCAAAAAGCCGGGATCATGCTCCCGGCGGCCGGTAATCCGCGTGCTTCTTGGCCGCGTCGTCGACCTCCTGAGCGGTCAGAAGGACTGTGGTGCTGACCCTGACCGCGCCGGTGGCCGACGCAATCAGGCTGGCCGCCGCGGCGGAAGCATTGTCCGGCACGTCGGCTATCAGGAAGCCATCGCGGCTTCCGCCAAAAGCGAAGCAGTACGACTCGACGTTGCCGCCCAGGCTCTCGGCGAGCTTGGTCGTCGCGTCGCGCCGACCGGTGCCCCCCTCCTTCAGCAGCCCCTTCAGGCCGTCGGCGCTGTACGAGAACTCGAACATGTACTTGGGCATGCACTTCTCCTGTCGCCCTTTCGAGCCCCGCTTCGCATTATGACCCGCGCGCCGCCTGCGAGGAGCCCCGCGGAAGCATTCCCCCGCCGCCGACACGCCACTCAATGACGAGAGACAGTCATGTGGGAGGCCTAAGGATGACCGGGTTTGGCGAGCCGATCGCCCGGGTTCGAATCTCCCTCACCAAACGGTGACCGGCCGGGGATGACGATGGTCGCGGAGCCGCCTGTCCTTGGTCACCAGTCGCCCGCCCTGCTCGACGGCGGTGGCATAGATCAGGCGGTCAGCCGGGTCACCCGGGAACGAGGCGGGTAGAGCCACCGCGGCGGCCGCGATCGCCGGGGTGATCGGAATTGTCCTGACTTGCTCGCCGAGCCGCTGCAGCCATGACAACAGCGGGACCGTGAGGACGATTCGATCGTGCGTTGCCAGCCAGGCGAGCTCGAACCAGGAAATGTCCGCGACCGCCAGCTCGTCAGCCTCGCGAACCGCCTGCCTTGCCGCCGGGCTCAGGCGGGCGGGTTCGGCCGACCACCAGTGGATCACATGGGTGTCCAGGATGACCGTGGTCACCCCAGGTCCCAGGGCGCCCCGGTGGTGAACAGATCGTCGTCCTCCGCCGCCGTCAAGGCGACGCCGGAGAGGGCGCCCTCGAGCGCGTGGGGCCCGGTGGCGGGAACCAGGCGCGCCACCGCGCGGCCGTGCTTGGTGATCTCGACCTCCTCACCCGCTGCCACCTCGTCCAGCAACGAAAGAATCCTGGCCTTCGCCTCTGTAGCGGTCAGTTTTCTGGTCATATGGTCATTATATCGACCAACCTGAACGACGACTGCGCGGTCAGGCTGGTTGAGGGTGAAATTGGCGGGAAGGCCGGGATTCGAACCCGGGAGGGAGCGTCAAAGCCCCCTACTCGCTTAGCAGGCGAGCGCTTTCGACCACTCAGCCACCTCCCCGCGAGGAGTGCGCCCAATTGTACGGCCCGGGCTCCCCAGCTCCTGAGCACGGGCAACGGGATGTGCAATCCTCAGCCGATGGCCAAAAAGATTCCGGTTTACATCGAGAGTGGCGAGAAGCGGGTCTTCGCCGGCGCCATCGACTGGCCAGGGTGGAGCCGCACAGCCAAGAATGAGCACGAGGCGCTGGAGAGGCTGGCGGCTTACGCGCATCGATATGCACCGGTGGCGACCGCGGCTGGACTGGCGTTCCCCAAGCACGTGACCGTCGAGCACCTCGAGGTCGTGGAGCGCGTCGCGGGCAACGCCACCACCGACTTCGGGGCGCCGTCGGCGATCTGCGCGGCGGATGCCAAGGGCTATGGAGCCAGGCACGCCAAGCGCTTCGGCGGCCTGCTGGCGGCCTCGTGGGCGTACCTCGATAGGGTGGTGGCCAGGGCCCCGGCGGAGCTGCGCAAGGGGCCCCGCGGCGGCGGGCGGGATCGGGACAAGATGTTCGACCATGTCCTGGGGGCAGAGTTCGACGCCTACGCTCGGAAGATCGGTCTGCGGGTCAGGACGCCTGACATCGCGGACCGCGCCGGGATCAATGCCGCTCGCCAGCGGATGCTCACCGTGCTCAGCTGGCCCTACGACGGCTCCCCGCCAGAGGGCAAGAACTGGCCGCCCGCCTACACCGCGCGCCGCACCGCCTGGCACGCGCTTGACCACGCCTGGGAGATCGAGGACCGATTGCCCTAGGGCGAGTTACTGCTGGCGATTGCCTCTGCGGATAGCCAGTGCGCCGGCGATGGCGATGGCCCAGACCGGCCCCATGGTGATGACGAAGGGCCGTATGGTGTCGCTGTTGGAGTGCGAGACGCGGTCGAACGCCAAGAAGACGGCCACCGTGCCGTACATCAGCACCAGGAAGCCCAGGGCCAGGAGGATCCGCGTGGTCCAGCGCATTAGGCCACTCTAACCGGGGCTATGCCTTCTTACCTGTGAACTGGGAGTCGCAGCCGCTCGGGGCCTCGCCGAAGAGGCTGATCTTGAGCAGGTAGTGGCCAGTGACGCCGCCGCTGCCGTCGAACTTGCCCTCGAAGAGCGACGTGCCCGACTGATCCGACATACCGATCTTGAATGAGCGGTCGCTGGTCTTGAAGGTCCCTCCCAGGAGCTTGTTGAGGTCGGCATTGGTTGTGTTGCCAGAGCCCATCCCGGTGGCGCTGACGACGCTGATGGTGCTGGTGCCGCCCTGGTCCTTGACGTCGATCACCACCACCGGGGTATCGGCGCTGCAATGCGATGACGAATCGGTTGCCACGCCGCGCTGGAAGTTGAGCGTGTACCTGCCATCAAGATTGCCGATGGCGGGCAGCTGGATGCCGCCGCCCGGTGCCGACGTCGGGACGTTGGGCACGTTGCCCGGCGGGGCGACGTAGATGATGATCGTGGTCTGGTTGAACCCGGGCCAGCGGTTACCGGTATAGCGAACCCTCTGGTTGCTGGTCGGCGGCGTCAGCGGGTTGCCGCAGAGGCAGCGGACGACGGGGTAGCCGTACTGGTTGACCAGCACCGCGGTGCCCGCCTGGAAGACCGACTGGTACGTGGTGGCTCTGCCGTTGGAGAACCCGTGGTTGGTGACGCGGACGTCCTGCGACAGGATCTCGGGAGAGAGCTGGCGGATGAAGTCGGGGATCTGTGCAGTGCTGATCCCCTCGACGCTCGCCCATGCCGCGGCCTCCGAGGGATGCGTCGTCAGGAAGTCGATCAGCTTCTGCTTGTCGCAGATGCGGTTGTTGCCCGAGCCGCCGTAGATGGCGACACCGTTGGGACCCTTGGTGACAGCAGGCGGCGCCGTCGGTGCGGTCGAGGCGGATGGGCTGGCGCTGGGAGCAGTCGATGGAGCTGTCACAGAAGGCTGGAACGGCTGCGCGCTCTGGGTGCTGGCCTGCTCCAGGGTGACGTCAGAGGCGTTGGCGTTGAGGATGAGGTACCCGCCTCCGGCGCCGCCGACGATGAGCAGCAGGATGATGACGCCGATCAGGATCGGGATCCACGGCGGGCCAGACCGCTTCGCGGGCTGCTCGCTCGCCTGGGCGGGCGGAACGTACGCGGGCGGTGGGGCGCTTGCTGCCGCGGGTGTCGCTGACGGGATCGGCCCGGCGCCGGTCGGGGGAGGTCCCGTGGCACCGGCTGCAGCCATCGGGGCCGCCGCCGCTGCCACTGGGACCAACTCCCCTCCGTCCACCCAACACTCCCAACCGTTGGATGCGATGACGCGAGCCCAGCTGCCCGACCACTCCGCCACTTCGACCTCCAGGCCGGGGGCGAGGGGCGTGGAAGGCTGGTTGTCGACGTAGGAGGAAAGACCGCCCGGCGGAACCTGGTGGGTTGGGTTGAACGCCATTTACTCCCTCACTTCAGCAGCCGCTGTCATAGGTCACATCCACGGAGATCAGCCCGAACGGTTTGGTTGATCCCGCTTTTATGTCACTCGTGCTGATGGTGACGCTTACGGTCGCGCCTGTCGATGGGTTGCACTGGCTGGTATAGCCGTCGGAGTTCTCGCCCCTGACGTGCATGGAGTGATGAAGACCGTTGCAGGCCTTCATGCCCGAGTCGGTGATGGTCACCACGGTCGCGCCGGGGTTGGTGATCGTCCAGCTGCCGCCGTTGCCGTTTGAGCCCCCGGTGGCGTGGCCCGCCGACGTGGTGATATTGCTGGGCGCCGTGGGAGTGCACGCGGACGGTGGATTGCCGACTGGCTGGGAGCCGTCGCCCCCGGAATTGATAGCGCCGCTACCGGGGTCCGCTGGTACCGGGTCCGCGACCGGCGGGGCATCGGCGGGCGGCGGGGGTGGCTGGGGATCGGGCAGGCTGAGCTTGGGCGCGGGGTCGACGATTGAGGCCTGGGCCTGTGCGGCCGGCGGCGGACTCGGGTTGTACGTGCTCTTGGCGAGGGCGTTGGCCACGGGGCCACCAAACGCCGCGATGCAGATCAACCCGACCAGGGCGCACCCCCAGCTCACCCCCTGGTCCCGGGCTTTTTCCTTCATGCTGCTGCCCTGGCCGCGAAGGTAGATGTCGCCCGGGTCGGTCATATCTTCGTCGTTGATGCCCGGCCGCCGGGGAATCTCGCCTGCAGCTGAATCGACGAGCCGCGTCTCGGGATCGGTCGGCGGCGTCGGGGGCGGAGGGTCGGGCTGGGGCGGCGTTGGCTCTGGGGGCAGCTGCTCAGGGACGCTGCCCGGAGATGGTGGCGGCGCTTCCTCTGGGACTGTGGGGGGCAGCTCCTCCCAACCACCTGGCATCAGCTTCTACGCCTCAACAACCGCTGTCGTAGGTCACCGTCACGCTGATCGTCGTGAACGGCTTGGATGATCCTTTGATGGCGCTGGTGCTGACGGTCACCTGCACCGTCGACCCCGTGGTCGGGTTGCATTGGACTGTATAGCCATCGGGGTTGTCACCCCTGACATGCATTGAGTGGTGGAGGCCATTGCAGGCGGTCATGCCTTGGTCGGTGATGGTCACGTCAGTGGCGCCGGGATTGCTGATCGTCCAACTGCCGCCATTGCCGTTTGATGCACCCGCCGGAGTGCCTGCTGATGAGGAGATGTTGTAAGGCGCGGACGGCGTGCAGCCGGGCGGCGGTTGGCCACCGCCGCCAGGATTCGCGCCTGGCGCGGGGTTGTTCGCGGGCGGGGCGCCGGCCCCCGGGTCGAACCCAACGCTGCCGCCGTCAGCGGGCACGGGATCAATAACCGGGGGAGCTTCCGCCACCGGTGGCGGCGCCTCGGATGGAGCGGGCAGGCTGAGGTTGGGCGCCGGATCGACGAAGCCGGCCTGGGCCTGTACGGGGATTGGTGGCGAACCTGGATTCCAGGGTGTCGACGCCAACGCGTTGACGCCTGGCAGCCAAATCGCTCCGAAAGCGATGAGCGTGGCCACCAGTGTCTTGGACATTGACTGGGCCTCGGCTTCGAGCCCGGGTACCAACTGGGGATCAGGCGGCAGGGAGACCGTCGGCGGAGGTGCAGGGGCAGGCGCTACCGGGGCGGGCGGCACCGGGTCAGGCGGCGAGGGCGGGGGCGACGGCGGTGGCTCGGCCGGCGGTGGCGGCGGCCAGTCCGACCAGGTCCAGTCCTTCTTGGGATCCCACTGCTTGATGCGACCCGGATCGGGCGGCGGATCCGCGGGCGGCTGCGGTTCGGGCTTGGCCCGGCTTGCCTCGAGATCCTTCAGCTTCCTCTGGATCTCCTCGGGGGAAGAATCAGGCAGATCCTCCCACCCGCCCTTCGGGGGCTTTGGCCGCTTGGGCATGGCTAGACCTGGTCCCGACGGCCGAAGCCGGCCTCGCCGAGGACCATCAGGACCGCGCCCGCCAGGGTTAGCATCACGCCCAACCCGACTGCCGTCGATGGCCGGTTGCGGATGGCGATCACCACGATCGACCCCGCCGCGTTTACGGTAACGGCCGCGAGCAGGATGCGCAGGATGCTCGGCAACGCCCGGCGGATCAGGTACGGAAGCAGCAACGAGACCGGCAACAACAGGACCACGGCTATCGGCACCCCCTGGGCCGGGGCTCCCGGGATGATTGCCAGCAGCGGGATGTCCCAGGCTGAGAGCGACCGACCACCGGTCGTCAGCCACGGTAGGAAGGCGCCCACCACGACCACCACCGCACCTAGCAACCCGTAGAAGCCGACCCCGGCGGGCAATAGGCCAACCTGCCTGCCGCCCTGGTTCATGCCACCTTCTTCCCGCTGAACGGGATACTGCATCCCTGCTTCCCGGCGGGATAGTTCTTGGTCATCACGATGTTCCCATCGATCGTGTTGTTGGCAAGCCGACCCTCGACGCCCTCGTTGTCGAGGCCCGCCGGCGGCGTTACCGGCACGGAGAATGAGCCATCCGCCGGCTTGAACGTGCCCACCCCCGAGGCGTCGCTGAACACGAAGGTCACCGCCTCCCCGTTGATCACGATGTCCCACCGACCCGTGGTGTCCCCGACCTGGTTGCAGTCGGCGGGGGTGACGTTCGGCCCAGTGCCAGTGACGGTGCCCTGGCTGAAGTTAGAAGTGACTTCGTAGTTGCCGTTCAAGGGGTTGGTACCCGGGATTGGACTCGAAACGGGCACCGGCGACGGCTGAACGGGCTGTGCCGGCGTGCCGCCGCTCCCCCCTCCGACGGGCTGCGCCAGGCCGCGCCCACTGGGATCAGCCGCGATTATGGTGGTCACAGGCTGCGGCGGGACGACCACGATGATGATCGCCGTCGGGGTGAAGCCGGGCCAGCGGTCCCCGGTGTAGTACGGGTTCGAGTACGTGACCGGGGGCAGCAGCGGGTTGCCGCAATAGCACCGCGCCCGGGGGACGCCGTAGCGGTCGACCAGCACCGCGGTACCCGCCTGCAGCACCGCCTGGTAGGCCGTCGCGTAGCCGTTGGCAAAGCCATGGTTGGTCACCCGCGTGTCGTAGCGAAGGCGCACCGGTGTCAGGCCGCGGATGTAGTCCGGGATGTCCTGCACCGAGATCCCCTCGACTGAGGCCCAGGCGCGCGCCTTGTCCGGGTTCTCCTGGAGGAACTTGATCAGCTGTTCCCGGTCGCAGGTGGTGTCGTTCTGGGTGCCGCCATACAGCCCGGGCACGGTGCCGGAGACCCTGGTCGGTTGTTGTGATGACGGGGCCTTTGGCGCGGCCGCGGGCGTCGCTTCGGGCTTGGCCACTGACGGTGTGAAGGGGCTGCTGCCCACAGACGACGCGGGTTGCGTCACCACCTCGCCCTGGTTCGCCTGGGCGCTCTTGGTGAAGAGCAGCGACCCCCCGATCAGCAGCGCCAGCGACACCACCACCGCCACCGCCGCCGTGACGTCCCGGTGCTGCGCGAACCAGCCGAGGGTGCCGAAAGGGGCCGGCTGGGCGCGGCGCGGCGCTGCGGCCGAGGCCCGAGGTGGGGCAGCTACGGCCTGTGGTGCGGAGAAGACTGGGACCAGTCCCGCGGCCTCTACCCAGCACTCCCACCCGTTGGAGGCGACCACTCTAGCCCAGCCGCCCGCCACCTCGACGACCTGCACCCGGAGACCGGCTTCGAGCGGCGTCGACGGCTGATTGTTGACAACCGTGGCGAGGCCGCCGGGCGGGACGGTGTGCGTGGGACTCCAGGTCATTTAGCAGCCCTGGTCGTAGGTCACGCTCACGCTGATTGTGTCCGCAGCGTCATACGTAGGGATGGTCACCGACACGCTGGCCCCCATGACCGGGTTGCATTGATGTGCCGTCCCTTTCGTGGAATGTAGAGTCGCGTTCATCGTGTGGTGCAGGCCGCAAGACTTCATCCCACCGTCGCTGATTGTCACACTCCCCACCGCTGGCTGACTGACAGTCCAGCTGCCACCGTTCCCGTTGGAGCCGCCGACGACCTTTCCTGAGGACACGGTGATGTTGTTCGGCGCGGTCGGCGTGCACCCACCGCCACCGCCGCCGCCACCGCCGCCCCCACCGCCGCTCGGAGTGCCACCGCCACCAGATCCGGTTCCGGTGCCCCCACCGCTTGGCTGTTGAGGCGTCGTGTCCGTCGACTGTTGGACCTGCGGCGCCTCTGGCGAGGGCAGGCTGAACTCTGGCGCGGGACCAACGACCGCCTGCTGAGAGGCCGGCGTCGGGCTGGCGTCAACACCGAAAAAGGTCTGGAGATCGCTCCGGGCGTCAGTCTTCGTGTAAGCCGCTCCGCCGAACCAGGCCCCCGCGGTGAGCGCTATCGAGATAAGCAAGGCGAAGAGGCAGCCACCGGGCGTCTTCAGCAACTTCTTGTCGAGATTTAGACCCTTGCTTACGCTGCCGAGGCCTTCCGGTTTAGCCATCTTGCGTTCCCCCGAGTTGCTCGGTCCGTTGAGCCCCGGCTGGACCAACGAGGATGAGGACTCCTCCCGCCAGGGCGAGCAGCAACCCGATGCCAGGGAAAATTGCGGGGCTCGCGTGCAACCCCAGCATCAGGACCAAGCCGCCGAAATTGGTCGCCAGTGCCGCCAGCACCACACGAACCGCGACAGGCAGCGGGCGCCCTATCGCATACGGGAGCAGCACGATCACTGATGCAAGCAGGAGTGGTCCGATCGCCAGGCCACCACTTCTGACCGATCCGCCAGGGATCAGGGCGACGAGCGGTATACCCCAAGCGGAGACAGAGCTGCCACCTGACGATAGCCAGGGCAGGAAACTGCCGAGAATGACCAACAACGCACCAAGCGATCCATAGAAACCGACCCCCTTCGGCCAAGGCCCTCTCATGACACCTTGCCTCCGCCGAATGGGAAGCCGCACCCATACGCGGGTGGAGCCTTACTCAGCTCGTCAAACGATCCGGTCACGCCGCCGGTGGAGTCAACCTTCCCCTTCATAGTTGTGTCCCACTGGCTGGGTGGGGTGTAGATCACTGGCACCGAAAAGGACCCATCGTCGGCAATCGGGCCAGATGCGGTGGCATTTAGAAAGTTGATGGAAATCATCCCGGGAACGATGACGAGCTCGTACCGGTAGAGAGCGGTGGCGGCGCTCACCTGCTTGGCGCAGCCGTCGGCCGGGACGTTAAGCTGCTGCCACGCGCCGATGTTTGTCGCGGTACCAGCAGGCTGCAGCTTGTACGTCCCGCTGAGCGGGTTGACCTTCACCCCGGGGCTGGCGGCCGGGCTGGGTGGCGGGCCCGTGGGCGGGTTGACGTCGGTCGGGGTATTGGCGCCGACGACGATGCCGATCGCGGTCCCGTTGGGATCCGCCAACGTCAAGATCGTGACCGGGGTTCCCGGTGGAACCACCACGATGATCGTCGTGGGCGAGTACCCAGGCCAGGTGTCGCCAGTGTAGTGGGGTGTCGACTGTGGCACAGGGGGCAAGAGGGGGTTGCCGCAGTAGCAGCGGGCGCGGGGCACCCCGAAGCGGTCGACAAGCACAGCGGTGCCAGCTTGCAGGACTGCTTGGTAAGGATTTGCGAAACCGTTGGTGAAGCCGTGGTTGGTCACACGAGTGTCGTAACGCAGCCGCACCGGGGTCAGGCTGTGGATGTAGTCGGGAATGTCCGCCACGGCGATGCCCTCGACCCCCGCCCAGGCGGCTGCCTTGTCGGGGTTGTTCTTGAGGAAATCGATCAGCTTGTCCCGATCGCAGGCGGAGTCGTTCTTGGTGCCACCGTACAGCCCGGGCGCCGCGCCGTTGATGCTGGTCAGGTTGGGTTGGCTGGGAGGCGGCGAAGCCGCGGCGCTGGGCGTGGACGACGGCTTGGCCACCGACGGCGTGAACGGGGCATCGCCAGTGGAGCTGGCCGGCTGGGTGATGACCTCGCCCTGCTGAGCCTGCGCCGGCTGCCGGTTCAGCAGCAGGGTGCCACCGACGATGGCCACCAGGAGTGCCACCACGGTGACCGCGGTGATCACCTCCCGATGCTCGTTGAAGAAGGCCAGCACGCCGCCGGAGGCTTCCGACCGCGATGGCGGCGGACCCTGGCCCCCGGCAGGTGGAGGCGCAGGCGGGAGGTCTGGCGGAGGTCCGGACGGTGGCCCCGCAACCGGAGGTCCAGCGGGCGGCCCGGACACGGGCGGTCCCGATGGCGGGCCCGCCGAGGGTGGGCCCGCTGGCAATCCGTCGGCGGGTGATCCAGGCGGCGGACCGGGCGGCGGTCCTGACGGGGAACCGGAGGGCGGGCCGAGGGGTGGACCTGAGGGCATGCCACCGCGCGCACCACGGGACCTGGTGCTCGATGACTTGGAGGTCGTCGTCCTCCCTCTCGGCGCCGCCATCTCCTAATCCGCGGCCTACGCTAGGCGCACCCTCGTGCTGCGGCAACAAACGGTTGTAAAGACTTCCCAAAAAGAAAAGGCCCCGCCCACTTGGGCGAGGCCTCTTCATGCGTGAGGGTTCGCTAGGTCTGGTCGAACCAGGTCTGCATCGACTGCGCCAGCATCATGTCGCCCTTGAGCTTGAGCTTGCCCGACATGAAGGCCTGGACGCCATTGAGCTTGCCGCTGATAATGCGAAGGAAGTCGGGTCCCGAGGTGATCAGGGTCACGCTGGCCTCCTTCTCGGCGCTCTTGGTGGTGGTGCAGGCGCCATCTGCGACGACCACCTGCCAGCTCTCGGTCCCCTCGGGGAGGTTGATGTCGTACTGGATCACGGCGCTCCGACCCACGGCCTTGTCGGCCAGGAACCGATCCGGCATGCGGTCGAAGATCACCTTGATGATCGAGTCGTCGCCCTGCAGGTCCTTGATCAGCTGGGTCAGCTCCTCGTCGCTCTTGTCGCCAACGACGTTGGCGAGGTCCGCCGCGCTCACCTGTTCAGACATTTAGTGGCCTCCATTAACCCTGGGCTGTTCGGAACGATTACATCAGTTTATGATCCATAGCATGAACATTGCTCGGGTCCCCTCCACGTCGTCGACCGATTCCTCCAACGGTCAAACGGAATACACCATCGATCAGCTGGCCCAGGCCAGCGGGGTCACCGTCCGCAACATCCGCGCCCACCAGTCGCGCGGCCTGATGCCACCGCCCGATGTCCGGGGCCGCACCGGCTTCTACACCCAGGAGCACCTGGCCCGCCTCCAGCTGATCCTGGAGATGCAGGCCGACGGCTTCAACCTCAACTCCATCAAACGCATCCTCGAGGGCATGCCGCCGGGCTCGGCCGGGCAGGTGCTGGGGTTCGAGCGCGCCCTCCGCACGCCCTGGGGCGAGGAGGAGCCCGAGATCTTCGAGGCGTCGGAGCTGATGGACCTGACCGGAGGCGGCGATGACGCCATCGCCAAGAAGGCGGTGAGGCTGGGGATGATGGTGCCGCTCGGCGACGGCCGTTTCGAGGTGCCATCGCCCACGCTGCTGCGGGCGGGAATCGAGCTCAACCGTTTGGGAGTCCCGGTAGCTGAGCGTTTCGAAGTCCTGGAGCAGCTCAACCGTCACGTCCAGGGCGTTGCTGACGCCTTCGTCAAGCTCTTCCTGGAGCACGTCTGGAAGCCCTTCTACGAGGCCGGCGAGCGGGAGGAGGACTGGCCCAAGGTCTACGAGGCGCTGGACCGGCTTCGGCCGACGGCCAACGAAGCCCTGGTGGCCGCGTTCCACCTGGCGATGGCCAGGGCCGTCGATGACGGGCTCGAGAAGGTGCGCAACCAGCAGGCCCGCAACGGCAGACGCAAGATCGAGGAGCGCAGGGCCGAGGGGGGCAAGCCCCAGCGGGACAGGACCGCGACCAGCAGGACCCAGGAGACCAAGCCGCACACCCGGCGCCTGGTCCCGAGACCGGGAAGGCGGCGCCGTTCGCGTTAAGGCCCGGCGCCTGGAAGGAGCCCGGAAGGAAGCCCGGTAGCCGCTACCATCGGAGGCGCACAGGAGGACACGCATTGAAGCTTGCCGTCGCCATCCCCTACACCGACATGCCGTGGGCCGAGACCGTCGAGTACGTCCAGACCGCCGAGAAGCTTGGCTTCGAGGCCGTCTTCGTGCCCGAGGCCTACAGCTACGACTCGGTCAGCCTGATGGGCGCGCTGGCGATGAAGACCGATCGGATCAAGATCGGCTCCGGCATCTTCAATGTGTTCTCCCGGTCGGCGGCCCTGATCGCGCAGAGCGCGGGAGCGATCGACATGCTGTCCAACGGCCGCTTCATCCTCGGCCTCGGCACCAGTGGCCCGCAGGTGGTGCAAGGCTTCCACGGGGTGCCCTTCGAGAAGCCGCTGAAGCGCACCCGCGAGTACATCGATGTCATCCGCATGACCCTGCGCCGTGAGCGCGTGATCTACGACGGCGAGACGGTCAAACTGACGATGGGGCTGAAGCTGATCAACCACCCCGTCCGCAGCGAGATCCCGATCATCATCGCCTCCCTCGGTCCCAAGAACCTGGAGATGACGGGCGAGATCGCCGACGGCTGGATGCCCACGCTCTTCGACCCCGGCCACATGGACATCTTCAAGCCCCACCTGGAGACCGGGCTGGCCAAGGCCGGCAAGTCCTGGGGATCGCTGGAGATCACACCGATGGTCCCCGTCCTGCTCTATGACGACCTCGACGTCTGCCGGCAGCTGATCCGACCCGGCCTGGCCCTCTACATCGGTGGCATGGGCTCGCGCGAGCGGAACTTCTACAACCAGCTGGTCCAGCGCTACGGCTACGTCGACGAGGCCAAGGCCATCCAGGACCTCTACCTGTCGGGCGACAAGGCCGGCGCCGCCGACCAGGTGCCAGGCAAGCTGGTCGACGACACCAGCGCCTTTGGCAGCGCGGAGAAGATCCGCGACGACCTGGCCCGCTTCGAAGCCGCCGGCGTCACAATGCCGATCCTCGGCATCAACGCCCTCGACCAGGAGGGGCGACTGAAGACCCTGGAGGCCCTGGCGCCGGTGGCCGCCGCGGCCTGAGCGCGCCCGACCCGGGGGCGCCGGGGGCCGCGGTCCAGCCCCGCAGGACCAACTCCATGGCGACCGCCAGCCTGGTGCTGGCGATCGTCTCCTGGTTCATCTGCGGCATCGTCTTCTCGATCGTGGCCATCATCCTCGGGTACACGGCTAGGGAGCAGATCGCGGTCTCCGGTGAGGATGGCCGAGGCATGGCCACCTTCGCGATATGGATGAGCTACTTCCACATCGCCTTCTCGATCGTGCTGATCGTGCTGGTCATCGTGCTGTTGGCCCGCGGCGCCGACTGGCGGCATTTGTTGGGGTAGCACTGCTCGCAGAGCTGGCTAAGGGCCGAAGGGGGACCGAGTTTGTGTCGGGACGCTACGCGGCGATGGACTGTGTCGGTCCGCGAGCGAATGGCGGGATGAAGAGCACCCCGCCGTCATCCTTGAGGGCGACATCCCAGCCGCCCTCGTGCACCATCCAATGGTGGTGCGGACAGAGCAGGATCATCTCGCTGATCTTGGTCCGGTGCGATCTCGAATACCACACCACGTGATGGGGGGAGCATTGCGGGGCCGGTCGGTGACATCCGCGGCCCCGGCAGTGCTTCTGCTGCAGGTCCATCGCCTGCCGCTCCTTGCGGGTGGGCATCCGCCGTGAGTGGGCGGCGGCGACCGGGATGAGCTTGTCGTCGAGCAGGATCTTGGTGAACGAAGCGCTGCAGGCGTAACGGCGCAGCATCTCACCCGAGATGGGATCAACGTACTCCAGCTCCGCTGCCGGCGAGCCATCAATGCCGAGGAAGGTGTCGGGGGTGCCGCTGATGGTGATTTCGACCGCCGGACCGCCCTCGCCCGTGAGCCGGTCGATCATGGCATCGGCCATGCGACGCGCCCGCTGGCGATGGTCGTCGGGGCCAAGCCGCTGCGACCGCCGGCTGGTGTCCAGGGCGATGATCGCGGCGGTGGGCGTGTCCACTCGCAGGTTGAGGTAGGTGGTGCCGTCCTCCTGGCGGTTGATGGTCAGCTCGCGCATCTCAACAGCATTGGCCTCTTCTTCGACGACACCCTTGGGATCCTGCACGTGCCGCATGTTGAGACAGGTGTGGCGGAAGCGGCTGACGCTTTCGTCCAGTGCCTTCTTCAGCAGCGGAGCCTCATCGAAGCTGCCGGTCTGGCGCCGGGCGATGAACGCCGCGTTACGGGCCATGTGGACCAGGTGGCCGAAGCCGATCTTGCCTTCGTAAAGGGCCGCGCTGGACCGAGGTAGCTCATCGATGTGCTCCCCAACCGCAAGCGTTTCAGCAGCGTCGGAGTAGGACATCTGCGCGGAATGACGGAGCCAGTCGGTGTCGGTGTTGAAACCACCGTCATCCCACAGCCCGGACTTCGCGTACTCCCCAGCCATGCGGGCCCGCTTGCGAAGGAGCATGTCGATGGTCTGGCTGAGGTGGACGACCCGCTCACCGGTCTCAGCAGGGTGGAATGCCCGGTCGGGACCCTGGCAGACCCTCACCGCGGCGGCGCGGATGTCGCGGCAGTCGTCGCCGATATCGCGTTCGGCCCAGATGAACGGAGCTCCCCCTTCCCCCCAATCCATAGGTACTATTATACCAAACATATGTTCGTTCTGGCCGGCCCCTCCTGCCGGCACGAAGGTTGTATTTCGACGCGGTCGATGCCGTTCGCCTGACCGGAATAGACTGCCCTGATGGCGTCCCAGGAGCCCCCACCGCACGCACCCGGTCCTCCGCCGCCGCCTCCCCAATACCCCGCGACGGCGCAACCTCCTTCGCAATACCAACCGTTGCCCTACCAGGCCCCGCCTCAGTACTACGTCCAGCCGGCACGCACCAACCAGATGGCGGTGGCCAGCCTGATCGCCGGCATCGTCTCCTGGCTCTGCTTCCCGGTCCTTGGGGCGCTACTGGCGATCCTCTTCGGGCACATGGCTCGCAGCCAGATTCGCCAGACCGGCGAGGCCGGCAGCGGCATGGCCACCGTCGGGATCTGGCTAGGCTACATCCATTTCGCCGTGCTGGTGCTGGCAATCGTGGCAGTGATCCTGATCGTAGTGCTGGGACTTGGCGCGACGATGTTCTACAGCACGCAGAACCCCTGACCGAACCGGCCCCCGAGCGCTTGGAGCAACCGGCATCCGGCAAAGGCCGGCGCCGCTGAGCCTGCCCTAAGCGAGCTGCTTGCTGAGCTCTTCGGCCTCGTCGACCAGCCGCGATATGTTGTCCAGGCCACCGTTCCAGAAGCCGGGGTCAGCCAGGTCCACGCCCAGCTTCTTGGTCAGCGCTTCGGGTGAGTCCGAGCCGCCGGCAGCCAGCAGCTCGAAGTACTTGGGCGTGAAGTCCGGTCCCTCCTCCAGCGAGCGCTGGTAGATGGCCTGGGCCAGGAGGTTGCCGAAGGCGTAGGCGTAGACGTAGCCGGGGACGGCCACGAAGTGGTGGACGTAGCTCCACCAGATGCCGTAGTTGTCGGTCACCTCCACCGACGGCCCCAGCATCGCGCGCTGCGTGCGCAGCCAGGCGCCGTTGATGTCCTCCTCGGACAGCTCCCCCTGCTCCCGCCGCATGGTGTGGAGGGCGTCCTCGAAGCGGTTCATGGCGATCTGCCGGAATATCGTGGCGGTGGCGTCGTCGATCCGGCCGATCATCAGGCCGAGCCGCCGCTGTGGGTCCCGCTCGGCCTCCAACAGGCGCGAGAAGGTGACCGTCTCGCCAAAGATCGAGGCCGTCTCGGCGGTGGTCAGTGGCGTATCGAAGTTGACGTACGTCTGCTTGCGGCTCAGCGACATGTGGATGCCGTGGCCCAGCTCGTGCGCCAGGATCAGCACGTCTCGGCGCTTGCCGGTGTAGTTGACGAAGACGTACGGATGGTGCGCGGGGATGGTCTGGTGGGCGTAGGCGCCGCCTCGCTTGTTGGGGCCGAGGGCGGCGTCAATCCACTGCTTGTCGAAGAACTCGGCGGCGGTGTCGCGCATCAGCGGCGAGAAGGAGCCGTAGGCGTCGAGCACGGTTTCACGGGCCGCGTCCCAGCTGACGTCCGGCTCCGGCGCCCCGTAGCGCGCGTAGCGGTCCCAGTCATGGAACGTGTCCAACCCCAGCAGCCGCTTCTTAAGCGCGTAGTAGCGCTGGGGGATGTCGTACCGCGAGGTCACCGCCTCGACCAGTGCGTTGACCGACTCGTCGCTGGCCTCGTTGGCCAGGTTGCGATCGGCGACCCAGCTGGGATAGCTGCGCAGGCGATCATCGATCGACTTGTCCGCCAGCACCGTGTTGAAGATGTATCGCCGGGTGCGAAGGTCGACGCGGAGGGCGTCGGTGACAGCCTGGGCCACCTCCCGCCGCTCCTCAGGGTCGCTCGAGTGGAGGCGGGCCAGGGCCTCGTCCAGCGACTGCTCGCCGGCGGCGCTGTTGACCTTGATGGCGGTGGTCGCCTCCTCGAAGAGCCGATCCCAGGCGCTGCGAGCGGTCACCGATTTCTCCACCATCACCCGCTCCTCTGGCTCGCTGAGGACATGGGGCCGGTAGCGGCGGGCCGACTCCAGGTAGTGCTTGTAGTTGGCCAGGGCAGGGTCCGCGAGGACCTGGGCGGCCTGCTCATCGGGAACCGCGATCCACTCCAGGCTGAAGAAGAGCAGGTGGGTGCCGGTCTGGGTGGCCGATTCCTGGACCTTCTGCAGCAGGGCGCCACGGGGCGGATCAGCGACGTCGGTGCTGAAGTTGAGGAAGGCATAGGACGCCGCCCGGCCCAGGATCTCGTGGATCTCCTCCAGGCGCTTCAGCGCGCCGGCCACGCCGGCGGCGTCGAGGGCGGCGACCACGCCGTGGTACTCCTCCTCGAAAGCCCGGGCCATGTCCTCCGCCCGCATCAGGTCCGACTCGACCCCAACCACCGGGTCACCCGGGTAGAGGTCACCGAGGTTCCAGTGGATCTCCTCGGCGCCGGTCTGCGCCGGCTTCGCTACAGCCACCCGCGGATTGTATCGGCGCACGCGGCAGGATTCGCGGTCCGCAATCGTTGACATAGACATCAAGGCGCTGGCAAAGAACAGGAGTTCGGGGTATGTTTGTTACTTATCAGACGCGGGATCGGACCCGGGTTTGGACCATCGAGGGGGGGTCTTAACGTGACTTGGGAGATGCAGGCCCTGTACAGGGCCGGGTTGGCAGCGGGTTTGAGCCTCGCCGCAACACTCGGCATGTCCATGGCTTCGGCTGCCCCGGTCTCGGCCGCAACCGTCCACCACGTGACCATGACCGGCTTCCCCAACCCGGCCTTCTGTGTCGAGGGTAACTGCGGCAACCACACCGTCACCATCGCCCCCGGCGACACGGTGGTCTGGACATACTCCGACGGCGTCTGCGACCTGAGCGCGATCTGCCCCGGCCACACCGCCAGCTCGACCTCCGGCCCGGCCAGCTTCGGCTCGCCGAGACTGTATGGTCCACGACTGCTGAGCCCGAGCGGCCCAACCAGCTACTCCGTGAGCTTCGGCACTTCCGGCACCTACAACTACACATGCGCCTACCACGGCACTGGGCCCAGCGGCGGCGCGCTGCACATGGACGGCGCCGTAGTCGTCCAGAACGCGAGTTCGCAGGGACCCCTCAACAACGGGAACCCGGTGGTGGTTAACAACCCGGGCTCTGGCGTTTCCGGCACCGGGACGGGCTCTTCCAGCAACCTGCCGGTCGGAACCAGCAACTCGGTGTCCTCCGATGAGCTGCCCAACACCTTCGTGCCCGGCCTGCCGGTCGCGGGCCGCGCGCTCGGGGCGCCGGCCACATTCACCCTCGCCGCGCTCGCCCTCCTGGGCACCCTGCCAGCGGTCCTGGTGCTCACCGCCCGCCTGGCCGCGCGGCGCAGCTGACCGAAACCAACCCCGAGGAGGTCACCAACCACCTCCTGGAGCGCGCCCAGTGGAGCGCCTCCCGATCCAGCGGCCCTGGCGGTCAGCGGCGAGACAAGGTTTCGACCCGGGCTGAGCTGGTCATCGACGCAGACGCTCTCGACGGCCTGCCCGAGGATGTCGCCGACCGGATCCAGCGGCACCTGGGACTGGACCGCGGTCCTCTCCGGATCACCGCCCAGGAGGAACGGGCGCTGTCCCAGAACCGGGCGCTCTGCGCCGAGCGGCTCGAGGCCATGGTCACCGAGGCCCTGGCGCCGCCGCCACCCAAGCGCCGGGCGACCAGGCCCGGTCCCGCGGCGCGGGCCCGCCGGGTGGCCGTCAAGCGCCAGCGCAGCGAGGTCAAGCGGCTCCGCAAGCCGCCCGGCGACAGCGCCTGACGCCGGTCGCGGGACCGGAACCACGGCTGCAGACGATTTTGCTAGCGTCTTAAACATGGCCCCTCGGGTGTACAGCGTCGAAGAAGCCAACGCCGCCCTACCCGAGGTCCGCCGCCTGGTGGAGCGGGTTGTCGACGTGATGCCCGAGCTGCCCGAGATGCACGAGAACGTACGCATCAAGGAGCTGCGCTTCCGCCGGGACGGGGCCGGTGAGGAGGAGCAGGAGGCGCTGGCCCAGGCGGTAGCGGCGCTCCGCGCCGCTGAGATGGCGGTGGCGGTCGCGGTCCGTGAGCTGGAGTCCCTCGACGTCACCCTCAAGGACTCCACCACTGGCCTGGTCGACTTTCTCGGCGAGCGGGATGGCGAGATGGTCGAGCTGTGCTGGCGCCTGGGCGAAGAGAGCGTCGCCAACTGGCACCGCATCGGTGAGGGCTACCCGGGGCGCAAGCCGCTCTAGACCGGCTCCCGCTCGACCGCGGCCACGGACGGCGGCACCAACGGCGCCACGTCGGCGTGATACCGCCACAGGGAGGGGAACGCCCGCGCCAGGACCCCGCACAGCGCGAGGCAGACGACGCTGCCGGCCACAATCGAGAATTGCGGCGACACCAGCTGGCCCAGGATGCCGGCGCGGACGTCGCCAAGGAACGGCCCGCCCACCACGACCATCGAGTTGGCGGCAGAGGCCCGGCCGCGAAGCCGGTCCGGCGTGGTGGTCTGGAGGATGGTGTTGCGGGCGACGGCGCTGATGATGTCGCAGGCGCCGGCGACGGCCAGCAACAACAGCGCCAGCCAGAAGGCAGACGTGGCCAGGCCCAGCAGGCCGATCGCCAGCGCCCAGCCGGCGGCGGCGATCACCACCGCCCGACCCTGGTGGCGGACGCGGGCGACAAACCCCGAGAGAAGAGAGCCGAGCACTGCCCCGACGCCGGGCGCGGCGTAGAGCAGGCCAAGACCCTGCGGCCCCACGTGGTATGTGGCCGCCGCCAGCGCCGGGAAGAGGGCGCGGGGCATACCGAAGATCATGGCGTTGAGGTCGATGGCGAACCCGCCCATGATCGCCCCCTGGCGGCGGACGTAGCGGAAGCCCTCGATCATCGACCGCAGCGTCGATTCGTCGTGTTTCGCGGCCGGCGGTTGGGGCGATATCGCCAGCGCGGCCAGGATGGTGGCGGAAAAGGTGAGGACGTCGATGGCGAAGGCGGCCGGCAGGCCCAGCGCGGCGATGACCACGCCACCAATCGCCGGCCCCACCACGATGCTGGCCTGGAACTGGGTGAAGCCGAGGGCCACCGCCGCGGTCAGGTGCTCGCGGCGGACAAGGTTGGGCACTATCGACGCCTGGGTGGGCAGGTCGACTGCCGCCGCCGCCGAGATCGCGGCCGCCACCACGTACAACAGCCAGGCCGACATGAAGCCGAACCAGGCGGCCGCCAGGAGCACCGCCGAGCCGGTCGCCAGCAGCATCTGGGTGACGATCAGCAGGCGGCGACGATCGACGGCGTCAACGATGGTGCCGCCCACCAGCGACATGGCGACGTAGGGCACGAACTGGGCCACGCCGATCAGCCCCACCGCCACCGACGAATGGGTCAGCTCGAACATCGAAAACGCCACCGCCACCACGGTGATCTGGCGGCCGACCAGCGAGACCAGCTCGCCGGACCAGAGCAGCCGGAAGTCGCGCGATTGTCGAAGCGGCGCGATGTCCACCGCCAGGTGGCGGACAGCCCGACCGGCGCGCTTCAGCACGCTCGGCTCAGGTGCGAATCCAGGCTGCCCCCGGCGGCAGGCTGCCACCCGGCTGACCTCGGAAAATTGCAGCCAGGAGGCGCAGCCCGTCGATGATGCGCGGCCCGGGGCGATTGAAGAACGCAGACCCATCCACTGCCGCAACGCGGCCGCTGCGCGCGCAGGGAAGATCGCTGAAGCCCTGCCGATGGGTGATGTCGGACGCCAGCTCAAGCGTTTGCGCCAGGTCAAAGCCGCATGGCATCAGCACCATCACGTCAGGCGCCGCGGCGACGACCTCCTCCCAGTCGACGTAGTGGGAGGGCGCGCCCCGCCGGCCGAGGGCATCCTCGCCGCCGGCAAGCTCCACCATCTCCGGCACCCAGTGGCCGCCGGCCATGATCGGGTCCGTCCACTCGATGCAGGCGACGCGCGGCGCCTGCGCGGGCGGCGGCTGGGCCGCCACAGCGGCGATCGCGGAGCGCATCTCAGCAGCGACCCGGGCGGCTGCGTGCTCGCGGCCCAGGGCGCCGCCCACCACCTCCACCGTGGCACAGATATCTCCCAGCGACGACGGCTCCAGGGACAGCACCTTGGCTTTGCCTGGCAGCCGTCGCACCGCGTGGACCACCTCGCCGTATGACACCGCGCAGACGTCGCACAGCTCCTGGGTCAGCACCAGGTCCGGCGCCATCGCGGCCAGCAGGGCCTCGTCGAGCCTGTAGATGCTGGAGCCGGCGTGGACCGCGCCCTTGATGTGACGGTCGATGGCGGCACAGGCCTGGCCATCGTGGTCGATGGCGCTGGCGGTGAGCACCGGCAGGCGCCGCGCGCCCTCGGGAAAGTCGCATTCGTGGGTCACCCCCACGACGTCGTCTCCGGCGCCAACGGCGAAGAGGATCTCGGTGGCGCTGGGCAGCAAGGAGGCGACGCGCATCATCTGATTCTGCCCAACACGTCAGGGTGCGGACCGCCATCACGGGATCGGCCCATAATCGGCGAAGGGGCGTGGTCAACCCCGACTGGGTGGAAAGGACCATGAGGTGTGGAATGGCTGCCACGGCTGGGAAGAACGGCTCGACGCGGACCGGGTACCTGACGACATCGGCCCGAGGCCTGCGCATGGACAGCGTGCCCATGCGACTCTTCCAGAAGGCCAAGAAGCTGGGGATATGGGACCCGGCGGACCTCGACTTCACCCAGGACAAGAAGGACTGGGACGCCCGCACCGACATCGAGAAGGACTTCCTGCTGCGGCTGCTGGCGCAATTCCAGGGCGGGGAAGAAGCGGTCACCGTCGACCTGCTGCCCCTCATCCATGCCGTGGCCCACGATGGCCACATCGAGGAGGAGATGTTCCTGACCTCGTTCCTCTGGGAGGAGGCCAAGCACGTCGAGATGTTCCGGCGCTTCCTCAACGAGGTCTGCGAGGTCGACTACGACCTCCACCACTACACCGACCCCAGCTGGCGCAAGATCTTCTACGAGGAGCTGCCCGCGGCGATGGGACGTCTCCTCACCGACCAATCACTGGAGGCCCAGGCGATCGCTTCGACGACATACAACATGGTCATCGAGGGCATGCTCGCCGAGACCGGCTACCACGGCTTCCGTCGTGGCCTCAAGCAGAACGGCCTGATGCCCGGGATCTGCTCCGGTATCGAGCTCACCGCCCGCGACGAGTCGCGCCACATCCGCTACGGGGTTTACCTCCTGGAGCGGCTGATCAGCGAGGACCCGAGGATGTGGGACGTTATCAACACCCGCATGAACGAGCTGTTCCCGATAGCCCTCGCCCTGGTGGCCGAGTTCTGGGAGAACTACGAGGAGGGTGAGCATCCCTTCGACCTGACCATGGACGAGTTCGTCGATTTCAGCGCCCGCAAGTTCGACGGCCGCATGAAGGTCCTGGAGCGCGACCGTGGCAAGGCCATGGCCGAGATCGAGAAGGCCGTCGTCAAGGACCTGGAAGCGGACGAGCGGGAGCTGGAGGAGGCCTTCGCCTAGTTGTAGCTAGGCAACCACCGCCGTGCTCGCGTCCGTGGCGCGGCTGCGCACGTCGGCGATCGCCTCGAGCAGCACCGGCACGTAGCGCTCCGGGTGCATGCCGACGACGGTGTGGTCGCCCTCGACCTCGAACAGCCGAGCGCCAGGGATGTCGCGAGCCAGCTGGACCTGGAACCACGGTGGGACCAGCTGGTCACGCCGCGGCTTGATGACGGCGGTCGGCGCCGTGATCTCGGCGACCCAGGGGCGGCTGTCGAAGCGGGCCATCTCGCGGCCGGCCTCGGCGATCGCCTTGGGGTCGTTGCGCTCCAGCTCGCCGATGATCCAGTCCAGGATCTCGTCGCTGGTGTCGGTGCGGCCGTTGCGGCGCAGGATGCTGTGCCAGACGCGCCGCTGCGAGTGCGTAAGCATGAACTCCAGGAGACGGATCGCCCGCCAGCCCATGCGCATGCGCCGGTCCTCGCGCCACTGGTCGGTGGTCGCGGAGAGGACCAGGCCCGCGGTCAGTTCCGGGTACCTGCGAGCAAAGATCTGGGCGATCGCCCCGCCCATGGAGTAGCCGACGATCGTGGCCTGCTCAACCCCGATTGTCTGCAGCAGCCCGGCGCAGTCGTCGGCGCAGTCGGCCAGCCGGAAGGGCTTGCGGCTGCGAATGCCGCGACCGTGCCCGCGGTGATCGACGGAGACCACGCGGTAGCCGGCGTCCATCAGGGGACCAAAGCAGGTCAGCCAGTTGAGGTCGCCACCGAACATCCAGCCATGGAGAAGCAGCACGGTGCCGTTCCTGTCGGACTCCGGCCCGCTGTCCCGGATGAACATCTCTCCCCGGTCTGGAACCAGTACCACCCTGCCCGGCGGGGCCAGGGTCAGCAGCTGGGACATCGCCGACATCTTACAACGCAATGCGTCATCAAATGTTGCAACCGTTTGACACTCGTCCGATATTCCAATCCATACGTAATCTCGGCGTGTAGGCTAAAGCCCAACCCTTGACAGACTTGCTTCCAACCATCAATTCCCCGCTGGACCTGCGACGCCTCAGCGGCGCCCAGCTGGAGCAGCTCGCGGAGGAGATCCGCGCCTTCCTGGTCGACCACGTGGCCACCACCGGGGGGCACCTCTCTCCAAACCTGGGCGTGGTCGAGCTGACGCTGGCACTGCACCGCGTCTTCGAGAGTCCCCGCGACACCATCGTTTGGGACACCGGCCACCAGTCGTACGTCCATAAGATCGTCACCGGCCGGCGCGACGCGTTCCCGGGCCTGCGCCAGGCGGGGGGCCTGAGCGGGTACCCCTCGCGCTCGGAGAGCGAGCACGACGTCATCGAGAACAGCCACGCTTCGACCTCGCTCAGCTACGCGCTGGGCATCGCCGAGGCGCGCATGCGCAAGGGCCAGGAGGGACGCGTGGTGGCGGTCATCGGCGACGGGGCGCTGACCGGCGGGATGGCATACGAAGCGCTCAACAACATCGCCCACCTCCAGCCGCCGAACCTGCTGGTGGTGATCAACGACAACGGGCGGTCCTACGCCCCCACCGTCGGCGGCCTCGCCAGCCACCTCAGCTCCCTGGCCGTGAGCCCCGGGTACGAGCGCTTCAAGGAACGCCTCAGCCGGCGCCTGCGCGAGATCCCGATGGTCGGCGAGCATGCCGACCAGGCCGCCTTCCGCCTCAAGGAGGGCGTCAAGCAGCTGGTCCAGCCCAGCACCATCTTCGACAGCCTGGGCCTCAAGTACGCGGGGCCGGTCGACGGCCACGACATCGCCGCCCTCGAGGACGTCTTCACCCGCAGCCGCCTGATCCGCTTCCCGACCATCGTCCACGTGGTAACCGACAAGGGCCGCGGCTATGGTCCCGCCATCGACGACCAGGTCGAGAAGCTGCACGCGGTGCCGGTGTCCAACCCCGAGACCGGGCTGCCGCTGAAGCAGGAGCTGACCTGGACCAACGTCTTCAGCGAGGCGCTGCTGTCGGCCGGGGCGCGCTACCCCGAGGTGGTGGCGATCACCGCGGCGATGCCCTCCCCCACCGGCCTGCTCGACTTCGCCATAGAGTTCCCCGAGCGCTTCTTCGACGTCGGCATCGCCGAGCAGCACGCCGTCACCTTCGCCGCCGGCCTGGCGCTGGGCGGGTTGCACCCGGTGGTGGCGATCTATTCCACCTTCCTGCAGCGGGCCTTCGACCAGAGCCTGCTCGACGTCTGCATGCACAACCTGCCGGTGACCTTCATCCTCGACCGCGCCGGCGTCACCGGGCCCGACGGCTCTTCGCACCACGGCGTCTTCGACATGACCTACCTGCGGGCGATGCCCAACATGGTGGTCGCCGCGCCGGCCGACGCCACCGAGCTGTGCGCCCTGCTGGAGACGGCGATCGCGCTCGACGGTCCGATGGCGATCCGCTTCCCCAAGGGCAGCGCCGCTTCCAAACCCGACCTGCCGGTGGAGGCGCTCCCGGTGGGACGCTGGGAGGAGCTGCGCAAGGGCAAGGACATCGCCTTCCTGGCGATCGGCAAGATGGTTGCGGCGGCGCAGGAGGCAGCCGAGATCCTGGCCGCCGAGGGCATCGACGCCGGCGTAATCAATGCCCGCTGGCTCAAGCCCATGGACTCGCGCCTGCAGACCGACTGGGCGGTGCGTTACCCGCTTCTGCTGACGGCCGAAGACAACGTCGTCTCCGGCGGTTTTGGCGCCGCCGTCCTGGAGGCGCTGGCGCCCACCGGGCTGGGCGGCAAGGTGCGGGTGGCGGCGCTGCCCGACCGTTTCCTAGGCCATGGCAAGCCCCAGGACATCCTGGCCGAGCACGGGCTCGACGCGAAAGGACTCGCTGGCGCCGCGCGGGACGCTATCAAAGCCCAGCTGAAGAAACCGGCCGGTTAGAGCCCGCGTAAGCGGCGCGGGGTTACTACTGACCTCCCGTGTCGCCCCCTGTCATCTCCTCGGCGATGTACACAGGCCTGTCCCATGGCCGACCGGGGAGGATCAGGTTCGACGCGTTGGCCATCGCCAGCAGCTTGCCCTCCGGATTCCGAACCTCGCAGTTCACGATCGCGATGGTCTTGCCGCGGTGGACGACCGTGGCGGTGGCGGACAGCTCGCCATCACCCGGCAGGCCGGGACGGAGGAAGCTGATCTTGAGATCCATTGGCGAGAAGGCCGTCGCCGCTGGGATCACGGTGCCCACCGCGGCCGTGCAGGCATAGTCGGCAAAAAGGGCGATCGCACCGCCATAGATCGTCCCCAGGCCAGAGACCAACCACCCCGACGCCGGCAAGGCCATGGTCGCGGTTCCTTCGTCAACGGCGGTCACCAGGAAGCCGAACAGCCTGGCGATCGGGGGCCGGGCCCGACCTTGCATACGATCTCGAAGGATGTCTATGCCCGGGCGGCTGTCGAACTCCGCCTGGGTCAGGACCTCGCCTTCGACGGGGCGGAGGTATGGATCGGGTTCCACCGTCGTTCCGGTTTCCGCGTCGTCGGGGGGCGGCGGGCGCTCCGGCACCGTCTCGAGGTCCACTGGGAACAGGACGCACCGTGAGGTTCCGTGTGCGAGGGTGCGGCCTCGAGCGTCCTCAACGGCGACCTCGGCCAGGCCGAGGGATCGCGTGGAGTGGATCAGGCGAGCGCGAGCAATGACGCTGCCACCGCGAATGGTCGCGGGCCGCAAGTAGTCCATCGACATCTCGGAGGTGGTCAGGCCGACGCCCGGCGGGGCAGCGGTCATGACCGCCGCCGATAGGGCGGCGTCGGCGGCGAAGGCCATGCATCCCGCCGGGGCAGCGCCGGCGCCCGTCTGCCACCAGCCGGTAATCGGCATGGCGAACGTGGCCATCCCGACCCCCACGTCGGTCGGATGTAGTCCCGTGAGCCGAGCCGACGGTCCCCGGGGCAGCTTGCCTTCGAGAACCGCCCGGACCCGCTCGATGCCGCTCATTTCGAGGAACCCGCGCCCATGAATCGCGCCCCTGGCGGGCTCGCTAACAATCAGTGCCGGCGTGATCTCGCGCTCAGCCTTGCTCATTCCCTTCCTCTTCGCGAGCCCTTATCCTACTGCGCTTTGAGCCACCTCCCGCCCGCGTCCTTGGTCGCCGCGCGGACCGCGTCCAGGTGCGGCCCGATCCACTGGGCCGCCTTGAAATCGAGCTGCATCATGGGGCTGTCCTCCATCGCCTCGACCTCGTCCTCGCTCATACCTGCCAGCGCCACCGCCTTCCAGCCGTCGGGGTCGCGCCAGATCTGGTCGAGCTCGTCGAGGGCCGCGTCG
>DASZHA010000084.1:0-47182 GCA_035938265.1 Candidatus Dormiibacterota bacterium | reverse complement strand
TCTTGGGCGGTTGGGGTGGCGGGGGCGGTGGCCATCGGCCCCGAGGCGGCCGCCGCCAGCGGGCTCTGCGCCGGCCTGGCCGGTGGCATCATCGGACGTCATCGCCTGCCGATCATCAAACGCGCGTTTAACGCCGGCCTTTTTGCCCTCGCCTGCGGACTCGGCGGGCTGGCCTTCACCGGCTTCGGTGGCGGCTTGACCAGCGGGCAGTGGACCATCCCCGATGTGCTCGCTGCCGGCGCCTGCTTGCTGACCTACCTCGGCATCGCATTCCCCCTCCTGGTTGGTGTCATCAAGATCAGCACCGGCCGCAGCCTGGCCTCCATATGGGAGGACCTGCGGTGGATCCCAGCGCAGGTGCTGATCTCGGCCACCCTGGGCTTCTCCCTTGGCACCGCATACCTGCTCTTCGGCTGGGCCGGCGCCGCCGTTTACATCGCCCCGCTGTTCGCGATGCGCGAGGCGATGCGCCAGTACACGCGGCGGGTCGGCAAGCAAATGACAGAGCTCCGGGTAGCCCACGCCGAGGCGGACGAGGCCAACCGGCGCCTGTCGGCCGCCAATGACGAGCTGGACCATACCAACGAGGGCCTGCTCAAGACCCTGGCGGCGGTCATCGACGCTAACGACATCTTCCTCTACGGCCACTCAGTGCAGGCGTCGAAATACGCCGGGCAGGTGGCGCGCAAGCTGGGCCTGCCGGCCCGCGAGGTGCGGCTGGCCGAACTGGGTGCGCTGCTGCACGACCTCGGCAAGATCGGGGTGTCGGCAGCGATCCTCAACAAGCCGGGGCGCCTGACCGACGACGAGTACGACGAGATCAAGCAACACTGCAACATCGGCTACCAGCTGCTCAGCAACCTGCCCCATTTCGAAGAGGTCGCCGAGATCGTCTGGAGCCACCACGAGGAGTACGACGGCACCGGCTACCCGCGCGGCATCGCGGGCGAAGACATCCCCATCGGCGCCCGCATTGTCAGCGTGGTCGAGGCCACCGAGGCGATGGTGTCGGACCGGCCATATCGCAGGGGGATGTCCCCTGACGAGGTCCTGATGGAGCTTGCCGCTGGAGCCGGTACGCAATGGGACCGCCAGGTGGTGGAGGCGTTCAGTGGCATCCTAAGCGCCGACCGCAAGCACCTGGTGATGCGCAACTCCGCGCTGGACATCGAGCTCAGCCGGAGCCCCATATCCGACCTCGTTCGTCGTGGGGCGGACGAGACGGCCGAGGCGACCGGGTCGCCGCTGGAGGCGGTCAACGAGACGTTCCTCGGCGCTCGGCAGCCGGTGTTCATCCTTGACGAGGGACTGCGCATCGTCGCCGCCAACCCGGCCGCCGAACGGGCCACCGGCTGGCGCGAGGTCGAGGTCCAGGGCCGGTCCTGGCTCGAGGTCTGCGCCGACGAGGAGCCGCAGATGGCCTCCCCGCAGAGCTTCATCAACGGCAGGCGGGTCACCCGGCTACGGCGGGCCGACGCCACCGACATGGCCGTGGAGATGGTCGGCGCTAGGCTGCAGTCCAACAGCGCTGAATACTGGATGGTGCTGGCGGCGGAGGCCGAGGCGATGGCCGGCGAGGGCGACCTCACGGTGCGGACCGACGTCATGACCGGCCTGCCCAACCGCGCCGAGCTGGAGCGCCGCGCCCGCATCGCGATGCGCAAGCGCGCCTGGCCGCTGACCGTGACCGTCTTCGACATCGACGGCCTGGGCGCGATCAACGAGACCTTCGGCCACGACACCGGCGACGGCGCGGTGAAGACACTGAGCACGGTACTGGCGTCGCAGCTGCGCGCCGGCGACATCGCGGTGCGGCTCAGTGGCGACCGCTTCGCCGCCCTGATGGTGGAGGCGACCCTGCAGGATGCCTGCCGAATCGTCGAGCGCGTCGAAGCCGCCCTGCCGGCGGCCGCCGCGGACCTCGACTGCGTGGTCGAGTTCTGCTCGGGCGCGGCAGAGTGGAACGGCGACGAGGAGTTCGGTCAGCTGCTCGGCCGGGCCGAGACCTGGCTGACCGCCGAGAAGCGCAGCCGCGGCCGCGTACAGGGCGCAGCCGTCCTGGCCTACGCCAACGACGCCTAAGCGCTGAGCGCGGCCGCAGCCTTGAGAGCTGCCAGGGTGTCCTCCACCGGCGGGTGGTCGCCGGCGTAATCGCTGCGGTGGAAGTAGACCGCCTTGCCACCGGCGGCCACCACCAGGGTCCCGCCGTGCTGCTGAGCGTCGCCCTGGATGTTGGTCTGGACATGGCCGCGGCTCGCCGCCGCGATGCCCTTGAGCGTAGCCATGGTGATCTGCCGGAGGTTGCTGCCACGCTGGTAGCTCATCACCTTGTAGCTGGCACGGGCGGTATCGACCAGCGCCTTCAACCCCCGGCCCTGCTTATCGGCGAAATCCTGCCCCTGCTGCAGGGACCCCTGGCCCACGACGACGACGTTGCCGTAGCGCTCAGCTTCCTTGGCGATGCCGCGCAACTGCGCGGCCTGATCACGACAGTGTATTCAACCGTAATGGCGCAGGAAGACCAGCGCCGTGGGGCTGTCGGCCCAGAGGGCTCCGAAGGTGGTCCAGCTACCGTCGAGCTCCTGCACCTCGACGTCTGCCAGCTCGCGCAACGTCGCCGCCGGGGGCAGCTTATGGGCCACAGGCGCCTTTGCCTGGGCGGCCTCAACCTCCCGCCCAATCCGCGCCACCGTTCTGATGTCGGCGTCCTGCTGGTCTGCGGCGAGGGCCTTCTTCGAGGCAGCCGTCCTGGGGGTGGTCTTGCGGTCAGCCATGCAGGAGTCTAGCCGCCGCCAGTCGCGCCAGCTCGGTCGCCGATGAGGGCGAGCGCGGTCTCGTGGAGCAGGCCGTTGCTGCTGATGGCGTTGCCCCCGGACGCCGTGGCGACCCCGGCGAGGTCGGTGAAGCGGCCCCCTGCCTCCTCCACCACGACCTTGACCGCAGCCAGGTCCCAAAGGCTGACCTCGGGGTCGAGCGCCACCTCGACGCTGCCCTCCGCCACCAGCATGTGCTGCCAGAAGTCGCCGAAGCCGCGGTCGCGCCAGGCGTGGCGGGTCAGCTCGATCAGGCCATCCAGCCGGCCGGACTTCTCCCAGTACTCGAACCCGGCGTGGCAGATTTGAGCGTCCTCAAGGCGATCGATGTCGGAGACGTAGATCCGTTCGCCATCGGCAAAGGCGCCCTCCCCCCTGGCGGCGTACCAGCGCCGCGCTAGGCCCGGCGCACTGACCACCCCGACCACCAGCTCGCGGTCCTCCTCCAGCGCCAGCAGGGTGGCGAAGACGGGGATGCCGCGGACGTAGTTCTTGGTGCCATCGATCGGATCCACGATCCAACGCCGGCGCGGGTTGCTGCCCTGCTGGCCGAACTCCTCGCCCAGGAGCGAGTCGTCGGGGCGGGAAAGGGTCAGCCGCTCCGCCACCATCTGCTCCACGGCGCGATCTGCCTGCGTCACCGGCGACATGTCGGGCTTGGTGGCGATCACCAGGTCGGTGGAGCGGAAGTGCCGCATGGTGAGCTCGTCGGCGCTGTCGGCCAGCTCGATGGCCAATTCGAGGTCGACATTCATGCCGGAATTCTCGCTCAGACCAGGTCGGCAGCGGGCGGCGTAACCGCGAGCGTATTGTGCTTGCATGTCGCGCCATCTCGCGCGTGCTGCGGGACTCGCCGTCGGCATTGGCCTTGCCGCCGCAGGTATGACACCCGGTACCGCGGCCCCCCCGCTGACCGTCGTGTCCCCCTCCGCCCTGGTCACCTGGGACCAGTTGCAGAAGGTCCCTGGCATCTTCGACATCGGCGGGCCACGCAGCGACGGCAAGCTTGTGGTCGCCGCCAACGGGCAGCTCTCGCTGATCTCGGCCGACGGCGTCCTCCAGCCGTTCGCCCGCGGCTCGGGCGGCTACCAGATCGACTTCAGCGGCCAGCCCGAGGCGTATATGGCGGTGTCGTCTGGGCAGCGCGATGACGCAGACGGCTGCAACTTCAATCGCGACGACGTCTTCGTCCTCGACACCGGCAAGCCGCCCGGCGTGATCCGGGTCGACGCCGCGGGGACCAAGTCGCGGCTGGCCGACATCCCCGCCGACGGCGTCAACGGCATCACCTCTGACAGCACCGGCGCCTTCAGCAACCGCCTGATCGTGACCGGGCCGCGCCAGGGCAAGACCGGCGTGTACGCGGTGGGCTGCAAGGGCCAGGTGAAGGTGGTGAGCGATTCCGCGCCCACCCTGGAGGGCGGCATCGCCGTGGCGCCCAAGGGGTTCGGCACGTTTGGCGGCAACCTCATCGGCCCCGACGAGCTCAGCGGCAAGATCTACGCGATCGATCCCGGCGGCATGGTGCGCACGGTGGCCACCTCGGCATTACCGGTCGGCGGTGACATCGGTTCCGAGAGCGTCGGCTTCATCCCTGACGGCTTTCATGCGCGTGGCGGCTTCGTTTACGTCGCCGACCGCCTGACCCCTGGCAACCCGCACCCTGGCAACGACGCCCTGCTCCGCCTCAACGCCAGCGACCTGGAGCGCTTCAACGTCGCCGATGGCGACATGCTGGTGGCGACGGAGGGGGGCGATTTCATGGAGCTGGTCCACTGCGGCGACGGCTGCGCAATCAAGCAGGTCGCCGGCGGTGCACCGACAGCCCACGGCGAGGGTCACGTGGTGGCGGTGGCCAATGCCGGTCGGAGTGATACGGCGGGCAACGGCGCCCAGGCGCCGTCAGGCGGCGGCTCTTCGTCGCCCAACCTCGCGATCATCCTGATTGCGGTCGTGGTGGCGCTGTTGCTGGTCGCCGGCGCGGTCGTGCTGGTGATCCGGAGCCGGCGCGAGAAGAACTACCTAGGTCCGGGGGCCGGCGCCTAGCCCTCTAACACGCGGCGGGACCTAACCCCCATATACTCACAGCCGGGCAGGCGGGGGTGTTGTGATGTTCGGGGTCGGGCAGGGACCGGCAGTGGTGGCTGCCAGGAGACTGGTCGTGGGGGCGATGGTGCTGGGGCTGGCGGCCGCCCTCGGCGCGGCGCCGCCATCGGCTGATGCGGCGCCGCCGGCGCTCTTCCTGGTCGGCGCCGACGCCGAAGACATCGCCCCACCACCGGCGATGCTGGCCGACTTCGTCGCCAAGCAGAACTTCTTCCTCGGCGGCTACGGGCTGGGGTCGGGCCAATCGCAGGTTGGTCCCAACGGCTTCCCCGTCCCGGGCGGCAGCAACCGCTACGCCCAGGGCGTTATGTCCAGCAACCTCGGCCACCCCTTTGTCCGCGCCATTGTGATATCGGACGGCAAGCGGACCATCGCCTTCGCCGACCTCGACAACCAGGGCACCTTCCCCGCGTACAAGCTCAACGAGCAGACCCTTGCAGCGCGCCCCTACGGCTTTGACGATGTGCGTTCGAAGGTGGCCAAGGACACCGGCGGTGGCCTCAGCTTCTTTGATATGACGATCAGCTCCGACCACTCCCACGGCGGCCAGGACATGACCGGCGTCTGGGGGTTCGTGCCCGACAACTACCTGGCCTTCGTTCACGACCAGGAGGTCAAGGCGCTGGAGGCGGCGTACGCCAAGCTGCAACCGGCGACGCTGATGGAGGGCGCGGTGATGACGCCGGGACCATGCGACAACAACCGCATCCTCGAGGACCAGTTCGACTGCAGCTCGCCGCCAAACGACGTGATGGACCCCGAGCTGCGCACCATGCAGGCCTTTGCCCGCTCCGACGGCCATCTGATCGTGACCCTGGCCAACTTCGCCGCTCATGCCACCGTGATGGGAAGCGGCAACCGGCTGATATCGCCCGACTGGCCCGGGGTGGCGGCGCACTATCTGGAGCAGAAGTACGGCGGCACCGCGCTGGTGGTGGTTGCCGACGTCGGTCGAAGCCAGCCGCACCGCGGCGGCGGCAACGGCGTCATCAACCTGCAGTGCACGGCCGCGGACATCAGCAGCGGCAATTACGACGAGGACAACACCACCATCAACGGCAACGACACCACGACTGAGAAGGCCGAATCCTGCACGCTCTCCAAGTACTCCAAGGCGTTCATCGGCTGGGCCGAGAAGGCGGTGGCCAACCAGACGCCGTTGACGTTGAACACCATCGACGGGCGCGAGCTGTTCATCCACGACTGCGCTTTCAACGCCGGACTCCTGGCCCTCAACGACGTCGGTGGCGCCGCCGGCGCCTCCATCGCCAGGTCCAACCTGCCGCCCTACTCGCTCGGCGACTGCTTCGGTATGTGGGTTGGAGCCTTCCGCATCGGCGACGTCGTCATCACCACGAACCCCGGCGAGGCCTACCCCAACATGCGCCAGGGGTTTATCGCCGCTGTCCCCGGCGGCCGCCGCTACTGGACCACCGGCCTCAGCAACGACCAGCTCGGCTACCTGATCGCGCCGTTCCCCGACGGCTATCCCCAGGCGATCCAGAAGGGCGCCGGCGGCAATGACAATATCCTCTTCAACCCGTCGGCGACGATCGGCGACCACGTCATGTGCACCCAGATCAAGGGCGCCATCCAGATGGGGCTGGCCCAGAACGCGCCAACCAAGTGCACCGCGTACCAGCTTGAGCCAAACGTCTACGGCCCCGGCGGGGTCGACACCGGGCCGGCACCGGTTCCACCGCCGCGCACCGACTTCAACGGCAACCTCGTGCCCAAGCCAGGCTCGGCGTCGGCGGTCGGTGGAGCCAACACGCTGCCCAACACCGCCACCACGCGCGTCGGCGTGGGGGTGGCGGCCGGCGTCGTCCGAGCCGCGGAGCTGATTCGCGATGCCACGATTCCAGCGCTCATCGCTGCCCTGTGGCTGATGGCGGGCATCGTCTGGCTGCCGATGCTCCGCCGGCGAGGTCGACGACCCTGAGATCGCGGCCGTTCTGGGCGGCGCTCCTCACGGTCCTGGTAACGGTCGGCGCGGCACCGCTGACGCCGACACTGGCCCGCGCGCCGGCGCCCGCCGTCGTAACCCCAGTCTTCAGCGTTGGCGCCGCGGTCACCGACTTCACCCCGCCCTGCGGTCCCAACGCCACGGCCGCCACCAACTGCGCCGCACCGGCGGCAGGGTTCACCGACCCGGCCGACTGCGTGCCGGCCCTGGACGGCACCTTCAACGCATCGAGGCCATTCGCCTTCACCGAGCCCTACACGGATCCCAACAACCTGGGCCACTGGGACTTCGGCAACGGCGTCTTCCTGGACTGCCCCGCGCCCGGCAGCGCGAGCGGCAATGGCCGCTGGGACGGGCCCTTCATCGGCGGCGGGTCGAACGCGCCCCGCTTCTACAACCACGTCGCCGACCCGGTAACAGCGCGCGCAATGGTCGTCTCCAACGGCAGCCGGACCATCGCGATCGAGGTGCTGGACCACGAAGGCGTCTTCAACGTGTACATGGCCAAGATCCGCGCCCTGGTGGGCACCATGCTCCCGGCGGGCGCGTCCCTGAACCCGGACGACGTTTTCATCTCGGCAACCCACGACGAGTCCGCGCCCGACTCGCTGGGGCTCTACGGCCTCCAGCCGGTTGTCTCCAGCGTCAACGCCTACTGGACCGACTACATGGTCCACAAGGGCGCGCAGGCGATCGTCGACGCCTACAAGAACATGAAGCCCGCCTACGTCCGTTTCGCCGAGCCGATCGAGCCGGCCAACATGCGGCAGTGCTTCAGCTCCTACCCGTACATCGACGACCAGCTGATGCCGACGATCCAAGCCGTCGACGCCCAGACCCTGAACCCGATCGTGACCCTCACCGATATCAGCCAGCACACCGAGACCCTGGGTTTCAACGGCGGCTCGGCGCTCGACAACGGCAACACGCTTGACACCGAGAAACGGTGGATCACAGCCGACTGGCCTTACTGGTTCCGCCACAAGGTCGAGACCGACGTCGGCGGCGTCGCCATCGAGATGGCGGGGTCGGTGGGGAGCAACGAGACCCCCGAGGTCTTCCCGGCGGGACCGATCTCCCGGACGCCCCAGAAGTTCGTCGACAACAGCCACCCGGCCGGGTGCCGGACGCTCTACAACCCCAACGGGACGCGGGTGCCGCTCGGCTACTTCGGCGAGACCAGGGCGCTGGGCGAGGGATTCGCCACAGCGGTGGAGCAGGCGTTGGGCACGTCATCGCAGTACACCACGACGTCCGATGTCTACGGGGCGCGGGCCGACGCCTGCGTCCACATCAACAACCTGCTGTTCGCGGTCGGCGGCGGCGCCGGCATCTTCGCGTCGCGGCCGTCATATGACGACACCTGCACGGTGGCGTTCCCGCCGCTGGCCAACGGCAGCGTCGTCGGCACCGCCGCCAAGACCGAGACCGCGTTCTTCCGCATCGGTGACGGCGAGTTCGTGTCGATACCGGGCGAGGTGTTCCCGTTTACGTACCTACGCGGGTTTGTCGGACCGAATGACATGGCGTGCCCCGACCCTTCTGGCAACACCAGCTGCAGCGGGTCGGGAACGTACCCCCTGCCGGCATGGCTGCTGCCGCACATGCACACGCCCTACCGCTTCATCAACGGACTGGCGGAGGACATGATCGGCTACATCTTCCCGCGCGGGAACGGCGTCGGAGTGCCAGGCGAGTACAACAACCCCAACAGCATCCAGGGCAACTCGACCGACCGGTTCGGCTGCGGTCATTCGGACGACTCGGAGGCCGCCAGCTCATCGACAGCCGACGTCGTCGGCGTGGCCGCGGCGGCGCTGCTGGATGCGTACGGTGGCGCAGCCGAGGACATCCAGAACGGGCGCTATGTGCTGCCCGATGGTTCCTTGTCGCGTGACCCGTTGGGCGGGCCGGAGATCAAGTGCAACGTCGACAAGATCTTCGTGCCCAAGGGCCCCGCGGTGGCGGTGGCCACGTCGGCGGGGACGGTGACACCCGCGCATTGGATGTCGCTCTCGGGGCGACTGCAGGACGTGCCCGATCGCAACACCCGCGGCTACATCGACGCCAACGGCACCCGCCACTGGCTCGAGGTCTTCCCTGACTTCCAGGTGGCGGGGGCGACGAGCGCAGGCGGTGGGAATGGCGTCGGCTCAGGCGGCAGCTCCTTACCGGCCGTCAGTGGGGTGAGCGAGAGCACCACCCTCCCCAACAGCTCGGCGGCTCTCCAACCGGTCGCCGCCCCCTTGCTCGCGCTGCCGGCAGCGATCGTCGTCGGGCTGCTGCCCTGGCGCCGCCGACCCGGGAATGGGCGGTCCGGACGGCGGCGTTAAGCGTTAGGCATGGCACGGGCTACGTGGAATGGAACCGTTGTCGCGGAGAGCGACGACACCGTGGTTGTCGAGGGCAACCACTACTTCCCGCGAGAGGCGGTGAAAGACGAGCTCCTGGTAACCAGCGACAAGCACACCTTCTGCAGCTGGAAGGGCGAGGCGAGCTACTACTCCATCCGGGTCGGCGACGCCATCAACAAGGACGCCGCCTGGTTCTACCCCGACCCCATGGACGCAGCTGCTGAGATCAAGAGCCGGGTCGCGTTCTGGCGGGGAGTGAAGGTCGAGTTGGGCCCGGTCGCCGCGCGCGAAACCGAGGTCCCACAGGGCGCTTCGTGCGATCCGCCCCAGGTTGGGCTCGGCGCCCGGCTGCGGAGCTTGCTAGGCCCGAGCCTTCCGCGCACCTAACTACAACCGCGAACGGAGCCTACCCTTTGGTCGATCCCCAGCGCTTGGGCGGCGGATAGACGGACCGCGCGATCGTCGTCGACACCCACCCAATGCAGTAGCCGAAGAAGACCAAGAGGAAGACTTGTAGTCGGGCCGGACCGCGGATCGCCAGCGCCAGCGTGAGGCCGACCGCCCAGGCGACAGCAAGGCCAGCGCTGTAAACCCAATAGTTTCTGAAGCGAGTCAATTTGCCTCCTTAGTCAACGGTGGCCAAGGAATTCCGATCGAGAGCTAACTGCGGCCTTTCCTAGGAGCGAGAGTGGCGGATGCCGCCCGCGTCGAGGCTGTCAGCCACGGTAATCAATAGGTCCCAAGTGTTGCGGATCGAAACCGCCAGCAGGAGGATGACCACGATCAGCAGACCACTGAGTCCGGTGTCGAAGTCGTGCCTGCCGAGCAGCACACCAGTGGTGCCCACGCCCAAATAGCAGAGCGCGCTGAGGCCGAACCTTGAGAGCAATACCCAGCGGCCGATGGTTCGGGTGCGCCTCAACCTGAAGGCTTGGACCGCCGGCCGGACCACCAACCCCAGACTGACCGCTGAGACCCCTGCCAGCCACGCTCCCGTCGCCCAGGCGTCAGTCGCCGGCGCCAACACCACAAGCGCAACCAGCAGGACGACGAAAAAGTCCGCGAGTGTAACCCGGGCAAGGCTCCGGACGTCGGGGCGAGATACGACGACCTTGATGTGCAAGGAGAGGCCCACAAAGAGCAGCCCCACCAACGTCGCGGCCGCCGCTCCGGCGGTCACGTAGAAATCGCGCCAGCCCAGAAGGGCCTCACCGTAGGTCACCTCGAGGTCAGAGCTTGAGGAGGAAGACGGGGGCGGCGGCGGCGAGGCCGGCGACGAGCTGGAGGGACAGCACGAACAGCGCTTGTCCTGGGGTGCGCGCCAGCCATCTGAGCGCGAAGAACCCGATGATGGGCAATTGTCCAGCCATCAATAGCTGCCAGAGATGCGCGGCGGCCCCCTCGTCAGGGTCATGGGTCACCCCGAAGATCGCTATGTGACCAAGAACCAGGCCGAGTGCCGCGAAGGACATCGCCAGCGGGATGAGGGCGCTCGGTCGTTTCAGGGTTGCGAAATACATCAGCGGCCGAGCTCCGGTTGATCGCGCCTCATCGAGCCAAGATTAGCTTCCTACAATCGGACGGACAATGGCCGACCGTCACTAGTGCGACTGAGAGACAGAGCCCGCCGATGGCGTGCTCCGATGGTCGGCTACATCGTGCTGGTCGCCGCCATCGTCCTAGCCTCTTACCTGATCGGGCTGCTGGCCACCCCCAGGCAGACCGTCCAGATCGTCGGGCAGACGGTTGCGATTGGCGCCGCCCGGCCCCATCTCAACCTGTGGGGCCCGGGCGAGCTGATCGAATTCGGAGTATCGATTCCACTCAAGCTCACCTTCTACGGACTCCTGAGACCGCACCTCGAAATCGCCCCAGCGCTGTCCACCAACGACCTCACCGCGACCCTCCGGGCTGCCTACGACCTGTCGCTCGAGAGTCTCGGCAAACAGCTCTTCGATGGCTGGCTGCGTTACTGCCTGTGGCTCTTCCTGGTGAGCGAGGCGGTCTGCACCGCAGCCATCGTGCCGGTCGCGATCGCCATGGTGCAGTGGCGAGGCTTGCCCGAGCGCAGAGCCGTCCGGCTGACGGTGGGCTGTCTGCTGACGCTGCTGCTGCTGAATGCCGGGCAGGCGGCCCTGGCCACCAACACCCTGAGCAGCGTTTCCCGGGCTAGCTCGATCGACGCCCTTGTGGGCCGGGATACCTCCATCTTTACGCCGGCGCCCGTCGGGCCGCCGGTTTCGGGAATCAACCTCGTCGTCATCGGTGACTCCACTGCTGCTGGGCTGGGCAACGAGCTGGTGAGCAACCCGACACCCGAGGACAGGGCCTGCGGCCGCAGCAAGGACTCGTTCGCCGCCGTGTTAGCCAACACCAACAGCTACAAGGTGCTCAACCTCGCCTGCAGCACTGCCACCATCCGTGCGGGCGTCCTGGGCGAGCAACCGCAGGCGGGCCAGACGGTGAGCGCACAGCTGGGGCGGGCCAAACAGGTGACCGACGCCACTGCGATCATCGTGAGCGTCGGCGCCAATGAGATGCAGTGGCCGGCGCTGGTTCAGTTCTGCCTCCTCGCCGAGGCCTGCGACGACAACGCGACCACAGCGTTCTTCGATCGAAACCTGAGCAGGTTCACGCTCGATTTCGCCGAATACCTACTGCCTCAGCTCGCCTCCCTGCCACAGCATCCTCGCGTGATCATCAACCAGTACTACGACCCGTTCGATCCCGATGTGCCCTGCAAGGACATCGACGGATGGTCGTCGCAGAAGGTCAGGGTGTTGTCGGCGCGGCTGGCCACTTTCAACCTGGTGCTGGCCAAGGGCGCCAGCACCTTCGGGTTCATAGCGGTCAAGCCGGACTTCCGGGGCCACGAGCTCTGCACCAAGCAGCCGTATGTCCAGGGCCTGCCGGACCCCGCGCCCCTGCATCCGACCGCCGCCGGCGAGCTTGCCATCGCCTTGGCTGACCAGCAGGCCCTGGTCGCGCCCCCACGTCGTAACGAAACAAGCCCTTAGAAGTGGATCCCTCGCATCAGCTGGGCCATCGCCATTCCCTCGACGCTGACCTCGGGCTTGGCGCCGTCCTCGCCCTCCTTCTTCTTCCCCGCGGTCTCGGGGAACATGTGGTAGGCGCCGGTCATGACCAGATGGAGGAAGCCAGGCGCGGTGACGTCGACCAGCTCGCCGAACTTGCCCAGGCGGGTTGAGACCTCCTGCGGCCGCTTGAGGATCGCCTCCACCACCATTTCGGCGGCCTCGTCGGCGTCGATGATGGGGAAGTTGTCGTAGATCGAGGTCGGCGAGATCATCGGCGTGCGCACCAGGGGCATGTGGATGTTGGTGACGGTGATGCCGTGGTGGGCAACCTCGGGGGCCATGCAGCGGCTGAAGCCTTCCAGCGCGCTCTTTGAGGCGACGTAGGCCGCGAACCGCGGCGGGTAGGCCTGCGCCCCGATCGAGGAGACGTTGATCACCTGGCCGCGGTGCTGCTCCATCATCGATGGCAGCACGCCCATGATCAGCTTGATGGCGCCGAAGTAGTTCAGCTGCATCGTGCGCTGAAAGTCGTGGAAGCGGTCCAGCGACTCCTCCACCGACCTCCGGATGGACCGGCCGGCGTTGTTGATAAGGATGTCGACCCGGCCGTGGTCGGCGAGGACCTGCTCGAGCATGGCCCCGATTGATTCGAGGTCAGAGAGGTCGGTGGGATAGACCCAGGCCTTGCCGCCCTCGGCCTCGATTTTCGCCTTGAGCTCGTCGAGCTTTTCCTTGGTCCGCGAGACCAGCATCAGGTGTCCGCCAGAACGGCCCAACGCCCTGGCCACCGCCTCGCCAATGCCCGACGAGGCACCGGTGATGATGACCACCTTGCCCTCCAGCGCCGCTCGGAGGTTGCGCTCGGTGGGCAGCTCGGGGTCGAGGTGGCGCTCCCAGTAGTCCCAGATCCGCCAGGCATAGGCACGCAGTGGCGGCACCTCGATACCGCTGCCGGCCAGCTCCTTCTGCGACTCAATGGCGGTAAATGTGGCACGGTTGGCCATGTAGTCGAGCGCCGGCTCCGGGATCTTGATGCCCTCCAGCACCTGCTCCCGGATGCGCTGCACCGCCGGCAGCCTGCCGATGGCGTTGCTGATGTCACTGGGCACCATCGAGGTGGCGCGCCGGTCGAAGCGCAGCGCGAACTCGGGCGCGTGGGCCGCGCGGGCGAACTCGTTGAGGGTGTCGCCCAGCGAAAGGGGGTTGGGATCGACGATGTGGAAGGTGCGGCCGTCAAGCCCTTCCTTGTGACCGATATGGTCGATGGCCTGGGCCACGAAGTCCACCGGCACCAGGTTCAGGGGCCAGCCCTCGGGACCGACCAGCGGCGCCCAGCTCGGTAGCGATGCGCGCAGCCGCTGCAGGATCTTGAAGGCGTAGTACGGCCCATCGATGCGGTCGGCCTCGCCGGTCTGCGAATGACCGACCACGATCCCGGGGCGGTACACGCGGTAGGGCACCTTTGCCTCGTTGCGGACGATCTGCTCCGACTCGTACTTGGTGGCGTAGTAGGGGTGCTCGAGCTCCTGCCCCTCCTCGAACATCTCCTCGCTGAAGTCGCCCTTCCACTTGCCCCCGGCGACGGCGATGGAGCTGACATGGTGGAGCCGGGCGGCCCCGGATGAGTTGGCCAGCTCGACGACGTGTCGAGTGCCGTCAACGTTGGCGGCACGGTTGGCGGCCTCACTGGCCTCGAGGTCGTAGACGGCGGCCAGGTGGTAGATCTCGGCGCCTTTGAGATGGGCCTTGTCCTCGGCGCTGACGCCGGCGTCGGGCTGGGTGATGTCTCCCTCGACGCCCTTGATGCGGTCGGCGGCCGTTGGCCAGCGCTCCGCGACCAGGGCATCCAGCTTGGCGCGGCTGCCCTTGCGCACGAGCGCGTAGATGTCGCCATCACGCTTGACCAGCTGGTCGATCAGGTTCTTGCCAATGAAGCCGGTCGCGCCGGTTACCAAGTAAGCCATTGCTCTCCTCACACCTACTTCGCGTCGAGATCAGCCGGCGCCCGCGACGCCGGAAGGCTGATGCTAACCCAAGCGGCGGCGGCGGGTCGCATCAGGACTCCTGCGTCCAGCAGTGGCGCCAGCCGGTCCTGGGTTCGGCTCGGGTCAGCTTCCGTTGGGGATCAGGAGCACCTTGCCCGTGGTCCGGCCCGAGGCGACCTCCGTGAGGGCGGCAACCGCGTCCGACAAGTGATAGGTGGCGGAGATGTGGGGCTTGATCTCCCCCCGCGCGTACATCTCGTGCAGCGTACGCACCACCTCCTGGATCAGCTCCGGCTTCTTGAGGTTGTAGGCGCCCCAGTGGAGGCCGACGACTGAGTAGTTCTTGACCAGCACGTGGTTGGCCTTGGCCTCGGGGATTCGGCCGGAGGTGAAGCCGACGATGATGATGCGGCCCTCGAACGCGATGCACTTGGTCGAGCGGTCGTAGACGTCGCCGCCAACCGGGTCCCAGATCACGTCGGCGCCCCGCTTCTCGGTGATGCGGTTGACCTCGTCGGCGAAGTCCTGGGTCTTGTAGTTGATGCCGTGGTCGGCGCCGATATCGAGGCAGACCTGGACCTTCTCGTCGGTGCCTGCGGTGGCGATCACAGTTGCGCCCGCCGCCTTGCCAAGCTGGATGGCGGCGGTCCCGGTGCCGCCGGCGCCGCCGTGGACCAGGAGCACCTCACCGGGCTGGATATGGGCCCGGATGTGGAGTCCGAAGTAGCCGGTCTGGTAAACGATGTTGAAGGCGGCGGCGTCCTCGAAGGACATGCCGTCGGGGACCCTCTGCACCATCATCGGCAGGGTGTCGACCACCTCCGCGTAGCCGCCGTGGCCGATGGCGTCCATCAGCGCTCCGGCCATGACCCGGTCGCCAGGTGCGAAACCGGAGTCAGCCGGCGCCGAGATCACCGTGCCGGCGACCTCGCCGCCCGGGGTAAAGGGGAACTCCGGCTTCATCTGGTAGGTGCCCGCGATCAAGAGCGCGTCGAAGAAGTTGATCGCGGAGGCCTCGACCTTGATGCGCACCAGGCCGTCAGAGGCGGGCGCATCGTCCACCGTCTCGAACACCATCGAGTCCGGCTCACCCCAGGCGCGCACCACCCATGCCTTCATCGCTCGCCGATTGTATGGCAGCGCCAGGCCTCCCCGTGATGGTTTCCCCTCTGTTCGTGGGGTTCCACTTTTGCCCCATGTATGCAAGGTTTACGTTACACATCCGTCATATGACTAGTCACACCTAAGTAACAAGCCCAGATCAGAGGGGACCACGATGCCACAGCGGGATCGGCTCCTCGGAATAAGGAGGAGTCCCTTGACCCAGTTGGTTTCAGTCACGAACACGAGTCAGCGATCGAACCGCTGGCGCGTAGCTCTGATCGTAGCGGCCCTGGTGGCCGCCCAGGCGATCGGAGCGTTGTTCATCTTCGGAACCCAGAACTCATATGCCTGGTTCGGATCCGGGCACTGCACCATGCCGGGCGGGTTCGTCTCGGGAGGCAAGTGCCTGGCCGCCGACACCGTCAGTGGCAAGGAGATCGCTCAGCAGCCGTACAAGGGAGAGATCATCCTCCCGGCCGGCACCACCTCGATCACCGACCACGTCATCTTCAACGGCTCCGGCCCGGTGACCGGGAACTACGAGCTTCAGCTCCTGGAGGACGAGGGCGGACATCTCAACGTCTACCAGACCATCGACTACACCGTCGACGGCAGTGGCCATTCGACTCCTGCGTCCTTCACCCTCAACGCCAACGTCCTCCACAAGGCGTTTGTCGAACACCCCGTCGGTAGCGGCGGGATGATCGGCTACTTCCTGTTCATGTCGAACACCAACCTGCCGGCCAATGCCACCTGCCAGAACACGGTGCTCTACAGCGGCGCCCAGGGTTCGCTTGGCAGCGGCACCAGCGCCCAGAACGTGCTCTGTGGGCCGCCAACGCAGGTGCCCAGCACCGGCGCCATCGCGGGCCACATCTACGACTGCACCACGGGCACGGCTGACGTCACTCACGACGTAGCCGGTGGCACCATCGCGGTGAGCAACGGTCCTACGACCAAGCCCGCCGCCGCCAACCCCATCAGCTACCCGGTCGTCCCAGCGGGCGACTATACAGAGTCGGCCACGCCCCCCGCGGGCTTCCACTTCACCTTCGCATGCGGCGGCACGTCCACAGGTTCGAGCTCGGCGGCGACTGACGCCGTCCATGTGCCCGTCGGGGGCAAGGGCGTAGGCGTGTTCTACGTCGTCCACGACACGGGCGCGATTGTCGGCCACATCTACGACTGCACCGGCGGCACCGCCAACATGGTCTCTGACATCGCCGGCGGCACCATCGCAGTTAGCGGTCCCGTCAACAAGCCGGCGGCTGCCAACCCCATCAACTACGGCGTGATCGCGGGTCAGTACACCGAGACCGCGGTTGCCCCGGCCAGCTATCACCTCGTCGCCTGCAACGACGTGAGCGATAGCAGCACCCAGGGCGTCACGGTCCCGACCAACGGCGTGGGTGAGGCCAAGTTCTACGTCGCCCGCGACACCGGCGACCTGGCCGCTCACATCTACGACTGCAGCACCGGCACCGTCACGACCACCGAAGTACCCGGCGGCAAGGTCTCGGCCAGCGGTCCAAGCACCGTTGCCCAGCAGGCCAACCCGCTGAGCCCGACCGTGGTCGACACCGGCGCCTTCACGGTCAGCGCCGCCAACCCCGCCAGCTACCACTTCGTCTACAGCTGTGGCGGGAACAGCAGCGGTAGCGCCAACGCCGCCACCGAGTCGGTGACGGTACCCGTCAACGGGCACGGCGTGGGCATCTTCTACGTCGCCCGCGACGAGGGCCAACTGGCCGGCCACATCTACGACTGCACCAGTGGCGCAACCACGACCGAGGTCCCCGGTGGCACCCTCGCCGCCAGCGGCCCGGCCACCATCGGCGCCTCTGCCAACCCGCTCAGCCCGACCACGGTTCCCACCGGCGGCTACGATGTCGCCGGCGGCCTCCCGGCCGGGTATCACTGGATCGCCTGCAACGGGACCGACGGCACCAACCATGTGACCGTCACCGTCCCCAATGGCGGTACAGGCACGGCGATCCTCTACGTCGCCAAGAATCCCAGTGGTGGCAGCAGCGGAACCACCACAACCGTCTCACCGGCGCCGTCCCAGGGAGTCCTGGGCGCGGTGACGGCAAAGGCCCCGAACACCGGTATGGGTGGCATGGCGCAGGCCGGCTTCCTGAGCCTCGCGCTCCTGGTGATCGGTGGCGTCACTCTGGCCCTGACCCGCTCGCGGCGAGACCGCGGGGAGGCCACCTCCTAAGGGTTAGGGGAACTCCTTCAGGAAAAGGGGCGGAGCCCATTTGCGGCTCCGTCCCTTTTCTTATGTCCGCAGCTAGTGCCGGGCGCTCAGTGACCGGCTCCCGGGACCAAGGGCGGCGGCCGTTTAGGTGAGGGCAGGAAGAACAGCAGCACGAATGTCAACCCGAAGACGCCGGCGTTGTAGAGCAGCGACCGCTGGATGGTGTCGGTGAAGTCCTGAGCGCGACCACGGTTGGCGTAGTCAGCGATGGTCGCCTGGATGACCTGGCCGACCTGGGGCGGCGCCTGGGAAGCCCCAGGGGGCGCGGCCTGGGGTGGTTGGCAGCTGCTGGGGACGACGGTGGGGTCGCTCTCCTTGGCCCGGTCCTTGAAGCAGGCTTTGAAGCCGTTGCCAACCTGGTTGGCGATGGGCGCCGGCACCCCCTTCTGCTGAAGGTCCTGGGCCATCTGCTGGCTGAGGCTGTCGGCGATGCTGTCGGCGTTGCTGCTGAGGAGGCCGAAGTAGATGACACCGATGATGGCGATCCCCAACGCCGCCCCGACCTGCTGAACCGTTGTGAGCACGCCAGACGCCGAGCCGATGTCTCGCGGCTCGATGGCGGCGATGATGAAGTTGAGTGAGGGCGCCACCATCAGCCCCAGCCCGGCGCCGGCGACGAACAGCGCCGGGATCAGCTCAGTGCCGTTGAGACCGGGGCCGACCTGGTGGATGGTGAAGATGGTGCCGAGGATGCCCAGTGACGCGAGGGCCGCACCGGCGTTGAGGACCTTGCGCCCCAACCGTGGCACCAGCCGGATCGAGAGTCCGGAGAACAGCCCACTGCCCACCGCGAAGGGGATCAGAGTCAGACCGGATTTGAGCGCGGAGAACCCGAGTCCGATCTGGAGGAACAAGGAGAGCGTCAGGAAGGTCGCGGGCAGGCCGGAGAAGAACACCAGGAAGACCAGCAGGCCAACCACGAAGCTGCGGTGGTGGAAGAGGCGCGAGACCATGAGGGGGTCCTTGCCCTGGGCCTCCCTGCGCCGTTCGTAGACGAAGAAGCCAATCATCACCACGACCGAACCGGCCAGCATCGCGTAGGCCCACCACGGCCATCCCGCGTCGCGGCCCTCGACCAAGGGGAAGGTGAGCAGGAGCAGTCCCGCCGAGGCGATCAGCACGCCAGGGATGTCGAGCTTGGGCGCCGCGGCTGGACGCGATTCCTGGAGATAGAGCGCGGCGGCAATGACGGCCGCGGTTCCCACCGGGACGTTGATCAGGAAGATGGGCCGCCAGTCGAGGTTGGCGATGTTGAGCTGGATCAGGATGCCGCCGAGCAGTGGACCGGTGATGGTGGCCAGCCCGATCACCCCGCCGAGGAGGCCCAGCGCCAGAGGCCGCCGCGCAGGCGGGAAGGCGATGGTGATGATCGAGAAGATCTGGGGGTACATCATCGACGCCATCAGCCCCTGCAAGACGCGGAAGGCGACCAGCTGCAACCCCGACTGAGACAGGCCGCAGAGGGCGGATGCCACCGTGAAGCCGGCCACGCCGAGGATGAACATGCGCTTGCGGCCGACGATGTCGCCCAGCCGGCCGCCGGTGATGAGGAGAACGCCATAGGCCAGGGCGTAGCCGGCGATGACCCACTGGACCTGGGAGAAGGTGGCGTGGATGTCGCGCTGGATCGAGGGGATCGCCACGTTGACGATCGAGATGTCCAGCAGGATCATGAACGCCGCCACCAGGACGATGGCGAGCGCGACGAAGGGATTGCCGTGGGGACGGGTGTCGACGGTCGGCACCGGGCTAGGTGGGGCCTCTGTGATGGCGTCGGCCAACGATCTCCTCCGCTCGCGCCCTCCAGGTGAAGGCGCTAGTGGTGGCAATCGTAAGCGGCGGTAGGGTTATTCCCCGTGAGTGAGGAGCCACCGGCTCGGCAGTTCGTCCTTGGTCACACGTCCTTCACCCCGCGAGGTGAGGGCGACCAGCTGCTGAAGGAGCGGATCATCATCCTCGGCGAGCTCGACGCCGAGAGCGCGCAGCTGGCCGTGGCTCAGCTGCTGCTGATGGAGCGCGACGACCCCGGCGCCGCGGTCAGTATGTACGTCAACTGCGCCTCGGCGCCGCTCGACCCGGCGTTGTCGCTATACGACACCATGCAGATGGTGTCCTGCCCGGTGGCCACGGTATGCACCGGGGTTGCCGCCGAGGCGGCGGTGCTATTGGTGGCCTCCGGCGCGAAAGGCCAACGCGCCGCCGTGCCCCACGGCCGCTTCGTCATGCGGATGCCACCCAAAGAGTTGTCCGGCGACGTGGCCGCGGCCGCCGAGGAGATGGCCCTGGGGCGGCAGACATTGGTCGAGCTGATCGCCGGCGCCAGCGGCAAGCCGGAGGACGTGGTCCGCAGCGACCTCGGGCGCGGGCGCTTCCTGACCGCCCGTCAGGCGGTTGAGTACGGCCTGGTCGACGAGGTGCTGGAGCAGCCGCCAAAGGCCTGGAGGGCGGTTCTCTCGCGCTAGGTCGGGCGAACGGGGTCGAGCACAACGGGAACGTAGCATGGGCCCGATTCCGGCAAGCCCCGTTACCATGACGGGCCATGAGCCTCCTCAAGCCATCGCTCAACTGGCTGCTCGTCTTCTTGCCGGTGGCGATATTCGCCGAGTTCTCGCACCTGGAGGTGCTGGCGTTCATCACCTCGGCGCTGACCATCATTCCCCTGGCCGGCCTGATCGGCGAGTCCACGGACCAGTTCGCGATCCGCACCGGGCCCCGGCTGGGTGGCCTGATCAACGCCACCTTCGGCAACCTCACCGAGCTGGTGGTGGGGGTGTTCCTGATCCTCAACTCCGACTTCGAGGTGGTGCGGGCGTCCCTGATCGGGTCGATCGTGGGCAACCTGCTGCTGGTGCTGGGGGCGTCGCTGCTGGCCGGGGGCCTGCGCCGCTCGGAGCTGGTCTTCAACCGCCAGGCCGCCGGGGTTCACGCCTCGTCGTTGCTGCTGGCGGTGGCGGCGTTGGTCTTTCCCGCCATCATCTTCGCCAGCCGCGCGGTGACGCCCAACCAGGGCCACCTCCTGAGCGCGGGGGTGGGCGCGGTCCTGATCGTGCTCTACGTCGGCGCCCTGCTCTTCACCCAGGTCACGCACTCGCACCTCTTCGGCGGGCCCACCCCCACCGAGGTCCCCCGCTGGACGATGACGCGGTCGCTGGTGGTGCTTGGGGGCAGCGCCCTGCTGGTCGGCTACGTCTCCGAGATCCTCGTGTCGTCTCTGCGGCCGGCGCTGGAGGTGCTGCCCCTGTCGCCGCTGTTCGTCGGCCTGATCCTGGTGCCGGTGGTCGGCAACGCCTCCGAGCACGCGTCGGCGATCTACTTCGCGATGCGCAACAAGGTCGACCTGACGCTGGAGATCGCGATCGGGTCCTCTGCCCAGGTGGCGCTCTTCATCGCGCCGGTGCTGGTGTTCATCAGCCTGGCGGTGTCGCGGCCCATGGACTTCGTCTTCAGCGGGTTCGAAATCGCGGCGGTGGCGCTGGCGACGCTGATCGTGGCGGTGATCGCGCTCGACGGACGCAGCAACTGGCTGGAGGGAGCGCAGCTGCTGGGGGTCTACCTGATCATCGCGGTGGGTGCTCTGTTCGCCTAGGGCGCGCGGTAGACCGATACGATTGGAGCGTCCGCGGCCCCATCGTCTATCGGTTAGGACGCGAGCCTTTCAAGCTCGAAAGAGGAGTTCAACTCTCCTTGGGGCTACTCCTCAATGAGGGCTCCTTGATCGGACACCGCCGGCGAGGTTAGGGAGGGTCAAGAGCGCCGACGGCGGCCGAAAAAGAAGGGGTCTGCCGTTACAACGCTGCCTCCCTGGCTGTTGACACCCGGGTGCTGGCGCTGCCGCCACCCCCCTTGCGGGGGGCCCGTTGGCCCCGCTTGCCTCGCGGCTTACGGAGTCCCCGGCACCCGGTTCGTTGCCTCCCCGGGCCGGCTTTCTGACAGACCGTGAGCAGTAGTGTGCGGAGTCGAAATGAGTTCGTCAATCCGGAACATTTGGCTTTGAACGCCCGTTTTGGGTTACTCCACAGCGAGCCTGTGGAGAGCCTGTGGAGGGGTACTTGCGCAACGCGTCAACCTGTGGAAAACGCCTCAGCGGCGCCGGCCGCGGGTCGCGGTGTCGGGAGCGTCGACCATGCCCCAGGCATCCATCAACAGGGCCGTGAAGACGTCGTAACCGATGGTCCCGAAGCCCGCCTCGCCCCACGCGGGACCCCACGAGTTGACGAACCGGAGGATGCTCCGGCGGCGCTCGTAGCCAACGAAGCAGAGGGCGTGGCCGCCGACAAAGGGATCTCCGCGGCGGGGCAGCGGGATGCGACCGCCAGGCGCGTCCATGAAGCTCTGGTGGACCATCAGGCCGGCGACGAAGCAGTTGTCGGCGAGGTAGCGCTCGGCATCGGCTATCGAGGTGATGCGGGCGAAGCTCTTGGAGCGAAATGGTTTCGCCGCCTTCAGCTGCGCCGCCGTCGGCGCGGTGTCGATACCTGTCTCGCTGTAGGGCATCTCGGCAAGGGAGCAGACGCCTTCGTCATTGATGATCTTCATCGCCTCGCGGATGGTCATGCCGTTGTCCCCGCTCTTGTCGGCGCGCTGTGAGTAGATGAACAGCGGGCTGAAGCGGTGCGTCCTGGGCCGCATGTCCCAGGCGTGCTCGCGACGCTCCTGGAAGCTCTTGTCGTAGTAGCCGCTGGCGCAGGCGACACATGTCCCCGCCCGGCCCTGGTCGAAGATCTCGGGCATCTCGGCGCGGTGGTCGACGATGTCCGGCGCCGACACCGCCCGTAGGAACGGCGTGATGGCGTAGTCCCGCCGGTCGTAGGGATCCTTGCGGCAGCCGGTGGCGTAGACGCGCTCGGAGCTCATCGGGCGCCGCGGGCCCCTGGGCTAGGCCAGCAGGCGGACCGCCCGGAGCTGGAGGAAGCCGAAGCCGACCAGGAGCGCCAGCGCCGCGACGCCGACGGCCAGCAGCGGCCAGGCGAAGGGGCCGGCGGGGTTGACCGATCCCGCCGAGGCGCTCGACTGGCCGGTGACGTGGTCCTGGTCGCTGAATACTCCACTCTGAGCAAGGATGACGTTCTCGCCCGGCTTGCCGCTGATCTTCACCGTCGCCTTGAGCACGCCGTCGGCATCGGTGACCCCGTGCGCGGGCGTGAAGGCGTAGTCGTTGTTCGGCGAGGCGAGCATGCTCAGCTCGACAGTGGCGCCCTTGACCGGCTTGCCCTTGAGCTTGAGCGTGACCGTCAGATCAGCGCTGGATCCGGGACTGGCCTGGTGCGGGTTGGCGTCGAGGGTGAGCTGGACCGCGGAATCGGTCTTGGGCGGCTTCACGAAGCCGTGGCTGTTGTCGAAGCTGGGGGCGGTGCTGCTGCCACCACCGCCCGGACCACCCGAAGACCCGGGCGCCTGCCCGGCGACGATGGTTATCGGCAGTGCATTGCTGGGTACCCCCGAGGCTGCCGTCAGCACCAGCGGGTAGCGGCCAGGTTGGAGGTCGGTAGGCAACCCGACCAGGACGCTGTCGCGACTCCAGAGCAGGATCGCGGCGGGATGCCCCCCGACGGAGGCGCTGCCGGCGGTCGACCCAAGGCTCTTGCCGTCGACGACCACCTGTGACCCGCCGGGGACGTTGTCCGACTCGAGCTTGTCGATGTGGGGCACGATGGCGAGGTCGACGGCGTTGGCGGCAACGTTGTCTGCTCGTGTTATCACCGTCGAGCCGGTGTCGGAGTCAGCGCTCAGGGTGAAGGTGATCGACTGGTCGGACCAGCTGTTGACAGCCTGGTCGACGCCACCGGTGGTGACCTTGCCAGAGCTGCTGCCGAAGTTGTACCCGGACAGGTTGACGGCATCACCGGCGGAGCCCCGGTTGGGGGTGATCGCCTTGACCAGCGGGTTGAGTGAGATCGACGGGGCGCTGACCGAACCGTAGCCGTTGACACTGACGCCGATGGCGCCCGACTGCGCCCCCGGCGGGATGGTGGAGCTGATGGCGCCGGGGCTCCAGCTCACGCCCTGGCCGGCGAGGCCGCCGGGGAAGGTCAGGCTGCCGCCGCTGCCGAGGTTGGCGCCGCCGAGGGTGATGCGGTCGCCGACGACCTTGCCCGCGATGGTGCCACCCTGCAGCGTCGGCGGCTGGAAGGTGAATGTGCCGGCACTCATCGACACCTGCTGGGATTGGAGGTTGGGATTGTTGGCGTCACCGCTGACCTGGAATGAGATCCACGTGTCGCCGCTGCTGATGCCGGGAGCGAAGCTGATGCTGGAGCCCCAGTTGGCCGGCTTGACCTGGCCCCCGACGGTGAGAGTGAGCGACGAAGAGACCGTCGGCGGATGGAGGTTGTTGCCGTTGATCGTGACCTGGGTGCCCACCGGGCCAGCGGACGGGCTGTCAGAGCCGCTGGGCTGGATCGTCACCTGCGGATAGAAACCGCTGCCGCTGGTATTGGTGGAGGTGTTGCTGGGGTCGAGCACCTGGATCCTGGCGGCGACGTTGAACGATGGGACCTGGACGACCAGGCGCTGGTTGGTGCATACGCCGGGGCCGGTGGAGGACGGCTTGACGGCGTGGGCCCCCGAGCCGTCGACGGCGTTGAAGATCACCGTCGGCAGACCCGAGAGTCCACAGTCGCCAGGACTGAGGTCGCTGGAGAAGTGGTTGCCGTTTATGACCAGCTGCTGGCCCGGGCTGACGACGTAGCCGCCCAGGCTGCTGATGACCGGCGGGCTGCCTAGGGTGGCGGCGCCGCCCGTCATGGCGGCGCCCAGCGAGGCGACGCAGGCAGCGACGGCGGCGCGCGCCACGCGACCGCTCATGACTGAAGGTCCGCCGTGACGACGTAGCGCTGGCGTGCCAGGGCCCCCGCCCACAGTGGCCAGCAGGTGGTGAAGGTCAGGTTGGGTTTGCCGGTGGAGGCGCTGATCGAAAGGTCGTCGGACTCGGCGACCCTGAAGCCGGTGACCTTGTAGGTGAAGCTGCCGTAGTCGGTGACAACGTCGATGGATTCGCCCTTCTTGAGGCTGCCCCACTGTTGCGAGTAGGAGTTGTGGTTGGAGATGACGACGTTGTCGGCCTCGCCCGGATAGGCCGTGCCCGTCAGGTGGCCCGGGCCGCCCGAGAGGACCTGGTTGTTGGTTCCCTCGAGCACGATGCCGCTGAAGTTGATCGAGGGGACGGTGATCTTGGCCAGTGGGATCCCCTCAGCCTGGCGGGGCCGATGCATGCTGACCAAGTGGCCCGGCTGATTGCTGGCGGCGGTGGTGTGCTGCTTGTTCCAGGCGTCGGAGAGCTCGTTCTGCCTGGTTATCTGGTACCCGACGTTGGCGCCGACGTAGAGAAAGAGAGAGATCGCGATCCCAAACATCAGCCAGCTGGCTAACCTGATCCGGCTGGCTCGGTGCATCGTCCGTCAATTAATTGAGAGGCGCGGTGGTGGCCGCGACCCCCAACACCTCGAGACTTAGGCCTTTACCGGCCGTGTCCGGAGGACTTGGATGCCCGCGCCGGCGAGGACCAGCAGGGCGCCAATAATGCCCAGCAACCATTCGGAGCTGCCCGTGTTGGGAACTTGCACCGGGTTGCAGTTCTGGGTGCAGCTGGCACCCAGGGTGCTCGGCTCCAGGCTGGCGGCGCTGTTGGCAACACCGACCTGGATGTCCAACAGCTGCATATTCCCGGTGGCCGCTCGAGGCGCGGCGGCGGCGCGGGCGCCCTGGGCTGCGGCCGGCGGACTGCCACACAGCGTCAGCGCGCCCAGGATGCCGAGGTTGGACAGACCAGGCACCTTGGAGCAATCCACGTTGGCGCTCACCTCGAGGGTGACGATGCCGGCGGTCCCGTTCTTGACCGGCCCGGTGCTGTTGACGGTGGCGCCGCGCGCCAGGGTGATGGTGATCAGCCCGTCAAGCGGGGTCCCGGGGAGCGCCGGCAGCACGGCTGGGATGGCGCAGCCGGTGCCGCTGACGCCACCGGGGATCGACATGACACAGGTCGTGCCGGGGGGCAGGATCGCGTCGATGTTGAGGCCGCTGAGGGCCTTCAGGCTCTGCCCCAGGATCGAGATGTCGGCGATCGTGCCGGTGGCCGACTGCTTCGACGGGTTGGTGCCGTCCAGGGTGACGTTGGAAGTGCCGTGGACCGCGTCCAGCGTCAGCAGCGCCTTGTCCAGGCTGAGGCCGAGGCTGCCGATACCGGGTATCGCCTTCAGGACGTTGAGCAGGTTGGGGTTGGTCAGCTGCAGGACCTTGACGTTGGCCAGGTCGCCGATGGCGTTGGCCTGGACCGTGCCGTCGCTCTTGCGCAGGACCGTGGCCAGGGCGGTCGAGGGGCCGGTGCTCAGCAGGTCGTTAAGCGACAGCGTCCCCAGACCCAGCCCAGTCAGCGAGGTGAGGAGTCCGTTGACGGTGGTAACGAGCGTGTTGTAAGCCGTGTTCAGGGGGCCGAGAACGGCGGCCAGTGCCGCGTTGACCAGCGTCAGGATGGTGTTGATCGTGCCACCGAGGATGGTTCCGACCGTGCCCAGGCCGAGGCCGCTGAAGGAGACGCTGAGGATGCCGGCGGTGTCCGTGGCCAATTTGTTAATGGCAGTGACGATCGCATTCAGCGCCGCCGGCACGTTGGCCAGGGAGAGAGCGCCGGTGGGACTGAGGTTGAGGCTGGTGACGCTGTTAGACCCCGTCGCATCGCTGGGCATCGCCCGCGCGGTGAAGTTCGAAAGGGTGAACGGACCCGAGGTTACGATCCCGCCCTTGGCGGTCACGTTGCTGTCGTTGATCTCGTCGGGAAAGTTGACGGAGTAGCTGTTGAGGATGTTCGCTGATGGGTTACCAAGCGTGTCTGAGATCGAGTTGCCCAGGTTGCTGATTGCAGCGGTGATGGCGTTGATGTCAGTGGTGATGGTGGTGAGCTGGGTACCTGATAGAGGCCCCCCGAGCTGCGCGACCAACTTGGTGAGCACCAGGTTCAGCTCCGTCGTCAGCTGGGTTGTGAGCGCACCAGGGATCTTGGTCAGCGCGGTCTTGAGCAACCCCAGCACGGTCGAGATCGCGGCGTCGTCTATGGAGACCGGTGTCGTTGAAGCGCTTCCGCCGGTGAGCGCCTGTCCTGTGGCCGCCTTACCCTGCGACGTCGCCCCGTCAAGGGTGACGGCCAGCGGTGAGGTGGGATTGGTGAGGCCAGAAACAATCCCGTCTATGGTGGTGCCGCTAAGGCCGGCGGTCTGAAGGATCGACCTCAGCTCGGTCGTGAGCAGGCCGAGGTTGAGGTTGACCACCGCGTTGGGATTGGCCGAAATGCTGAGGGCCTGCCCGTTCGCCGCCCCCTGGTAGTAGGTGATGGGGTCAGCAGCCAGCGCTGGCGCCGCGCTCAAAGACATCACGCCAAAGACAACGACGGCAGTCGTCAGGCGCGCCAAGCGCCTCTGCAGGCGATTCACTTTTCGGTTGGCCCTCCCGCCACGGCGTGAACCCGCTCACCGGGTCCGCGAACCCAGGCGTGATAGCTGGTCTGATCCTCCAGACGCCAGTATGTCTCGACCGATGCACAACTGCTACACGCTGTCACAGAGCCGTCACAATTCACATGTCTTTACAGCGCGCCCCAGTTCCGCTCGCCGACCTCGGATAACGGTTAAGGCTGTTGCAAATGAGTCAACATCCGTACGCGATTCAATCGGCGACAATTGGTGCCCGTGGTGATCCCCTCAATTCCCCTCTGGCTCGCGTTCGCGATCGGCCTCCCCATCGGGATCCTCGGCTACTTCGGGCAGGCATACGTGGTGGGCCGGCGGGGGCGGCGCAGGGCTGAAGTTGCAACTGCCGGCGGGGTGGACGGCGCCGTGGCGGCGCGCCCCGAGCCTCGCAAGGCCTGGGGACCGAGCACCGCTACGAGGGCCGCCGCGGCCAGGTCGAAGGCTCCCAAGCCGAAGCGAGGTACCGCGCCAAAGGTGGCCGAAACGGCTCCTGGCGAGGTCGCGGCGGTGCTCGCCACGGTCGCGGATGCCCCGGCCAAGGCGACGCCAAAGCCCGGCAAGGCTGCAGCCGCGCCAAGACCGCCGAAGGCAGCGGCGATAAAGCCGGTGCCAGTCGCGGCGGCGAAATCTGAGGCCGCGCCCCCTGCACCCGCACCGCCCACTCCCGAGCCCCCGGCCCCGGCGCCTGCCCCTCCAAGGGCCATGCCGGACATCGCACCGGCCAAGCTCCGGAGCGCCCGATACGGCAAGACTGGGCCGCAGCCCGCCGCCAAGTCTGCCGGCCCGTCGCCGTCAGCGGAGGAGATCGTCCCCGTGGGCAAGGCTGCCCTCTCCGAGCGACGGCAACGGACCGCCGCCCTGACCCAGCTGCGGCGGCGCGAAGCGGTGCTGGAGGACGCGCTGGACGTGATCGTCGGCTTTGTCGACGCCGAGCCACGCCGCGCCAAGGCCAGCATGTGCGCCAAGTCGCTTGACGCGATCATGCCCAGGGCCCGTCGTCCCGCGACGCTCAGGGCCTTCCTGGCCGACGCGGTCACGGCCAAGTCGCCGTCCGACCTGCAGGACCAGGCCGAGGAACTGGGCATCGAATTCGCGACCGAGCTCAAGGAGGTCAAGACCCAGCTCATATCGATCCCGGGCTGAGCCGCGCCGCCTCGCCGTAGCATCAAGGCGTGCCGGTAAGAGACAGGTATGCCCCCAGCCCCACGGGTGCGCTGCACCTGGGTGGGGCCCGTACGGTGCTGTTCAACTATCTGTTTGCCCGCAAGATGCGCGGCCAGTTCGTTCTCCGAATCGAGGACACGGACCAGAAGCGATACGATCCCGAGAGCCTGGCGAGCATCCTCGAGGGCATCCGTTGGCTGGGGCTGCAGTGGGACGAGGGCCCCGAGGTGGGCGGACCCTACGCACCCTATTTCCAGTCGGAACGCCTGTCGCTCTACCAGGCGGCGGCCCAGCGCCTGGTCGAGGCTGGCCACGCCTACTACTGCTTCTGCACCCCCAAGCGCCTCGAGGCCCTGCGCAAGGAGCAGGAGCGGGCCCACCTGCCAACCCGGTATGACGGGCACTGCCGAAACCTCGATCCCTCGGAGCTGAAGCAGCGCCTGGCCGCCGGCGAACCCGGTGTCGTCCGGATGCGTATCCCGGACGGAAAGACCGTGGTCGACGACCTGCTTCGGGGCCGGCTGGAGTTCGACAACTCAACCCTGGACGACCAGGTCCTGCTCAAGTCCGACGGCTTTCCCACTTACCACCTGGCCGCCACCGTCGACGACCACGAGATGGCGATGACCCACGTCATCCGGGGCGAGGAGTGGCTGCCCTCGACCCCCAAGCACGTGCTCCTCTACCAGATGCTGGGCTGGGATCCGCCAACCTTCGTGCACCTGCCCCTGGTGTTGGGCCCCGACCGCGCCAAGCTCTCCAAGCGGCACGGCGCCGCCTCCCTGCTGGAGTACCGCGAAATGGGCTACCTGCCCGAGGCGATGAACAACTTCCTCGCCTTCCTCGGCTGGTCACCGGGCACCGGCGAGGAGCTGTTCGACCTCGATGGCCTGGTCCGGGCCTTCGAGCTGGAGAAGGTCCAGTCCAGCCCCGCTGTCTTCGACCAGGCCAAGCTGGACAGCGTCAACGCTGAGCACATCCGCCGCCTCGCTCCAGGTGAGCTGTCGCGGCGGCTGCGGCCCTTCGTGCCTGATGAGATCGGCGACGACCTGCTGGCCCAGGCCACGCCGTTGGTCCAGACCCGAATCACCAAGCTGGCCGAGGCGGCCGACCTGGTGCGCTTCTTCGTCGAGCGGCCTTATGACTACCCCGAGGGCCTGGTGTCGAAGGGCAGCGACGCGGCGGAGGCGGCCGCGGTGCTGGAGGAGGCTCGCGCGGTGTTCGCCGCGGGCGAGCCCGGGCCGGGACTGGAGGCGGCCCTGCGCCAGGTCGCGGAGAAGCACGGTTGGAAGGCGGGCGACCTCTTCATGGCCCTCCGCGTCGCGATCATCGGCAGCCGCCAATCGCTGCCGTTGCTGGAGTCGTCGTCGATCCTGGGCCAGGACGAGGTCCTGGCCCGGCTGGACGCGGCCATCGCCACCGTTGCCGGCAGCACCGGGGCTGCAGCCAGCCAAAAGCCCGCCATCGCCGAGGATGAGGCGTCGCCATGATGGGCCGGCCCCGGCCCCTGTCGGTCTTCACCTACTACGCCCGCAACAAGCGCAAGACCATCCCCCTGCTCATAATCCTGACCCTGGCGGTGGCCCTGATGATGGTGGTGCAGTCGCTGGTGGGCTCGGCTCGCGACACGGCCTACGCCATCTTCGGCAGCTACGGCCAGGTCGAGGTGGTGGCGCCGAGGGTGAACAGCAGCCAGGACGCCTACAAGCCGATCGCCGCAACGCTCGACAGCCTCAAGCAGCAGCGCGCTAAGCTGGCCGCCGGCGGCACCGCCGACGCCAACGCCGCGGGCAGCCTGGCCCAGGTGATGCAGCAGATGCAGGACGTGCAGGCATACGCCAAGGAGCTTCAGAGCCTGCCCCAGCAGCTGCGCGCGACCACGCCCTCGACTGCAGCATTGGAGGCCAGCCTGGGCGGCGCCTCGCAGCACGGCAGGAACCTGCAGGCCGACCTGACTCGGCTGTCCGCCGAGCTGCAGCAGGCCCAGCGGCAACAGAGCCAGCAGCAGGAGTTGCTCGCCCTCCTCGACAGGCTGCAGAAGAACCCCAATGACCTCGATACCCTGGTCGCCTACCTGCAGCAGCCCCACGACTTCACCAGCCTGCTGCAGCCCGACACCACCAACTACCAGGCGATCTCGGACGACGCCAGTCGGGCCGCCGCCAGCGCCGGCGCGCTCAGCAATGACCTCAACTCGGTGCAGGGCCAGACCGCGGCGCTGCGCGCCGCCATGGCGTCTGCCAGCGCGGCGGTGACGCTGCCCACGCTGCCCAAGCTGAGCGCCACCCTCCCAAACCTGCCGCCGGCCACCGGCGCCCTTGACGACCTCAACGGCCAGCTGGGTGAGCTGCAGCAGAAGCTGGAGGCGCTGGGCGGGCCACAGGGCAACATCGACGCCATCGAGTCGAAGGCACGCGCGCTCCCGGGGGTCGACAAGGTTCTACGCGACACGTACTCCAACATCGACCTGAACATGCTGGCCGGCAACGCCAACTTCGACCTCTTCGGGCTCACCGAGCAGGACACCCGGGAGGTGATGGGCTACTACGGCGACCGCGTCAGTGCCGGCCGCCTGCCTCGCCAGGATGCGGCCGAGATCGTGCTCAGTGAGGAGGTGGCCCGAGCCCGCGGCGTCAAAATCGGTGACCTCGTCGGCTCCGACGTCAACGAGCTGGATTCGCTGCCGGAGCACTTCAAGATCGTGGGGCTGCTCAGCGGGCCGGTGCGGCTGGGCTTCATCCCTCGGGAGTACATGGTCAGCAACTACTTCGGGGCCCGTCGCTTCCAGGCGCTGGTGGTACTGCCCAAGCCCGGCCAGCTGGAGTCCAGTCGCGCCGGGCTCCACGACATCGTCAACGGCCAGCCGTACCGGATCTTCGACGGGCCGTTCGTGCAGGGCAAGATCGACGACCTCCTCGTCAACCTGCAGCGGATCGACGACTTCCTGACCCTGGCGGTGGCGCTGACCCTGGCGCTGGTCATCGGGCTGCTCAACAACCTCTACTTCCGGCAGCGGATGAACGAGTTCGGCCTGCTGGCGGCGCTGGGCTACCCCCGCCGGCAGCTGTCCCTCAAGGTGGTCACCGAGAGCGCGCTGGTGGTGCTCGGCGCCTGGGTCCTGGGCGGCATCGTCGGCGCGGCGGCCCTGGCCTGGTTCGACGCCACCTACATGTACCCCCACGGCCTGGTCCTGCGGGTCTTCGACCCGGGCATCCTGATGCGCGCCACGCTGCCGGTGCCGGTGATGGTCCTGGTCTTCTCGCTGGGGACCCTGCTCTGGCAGCTCTGGCGGCTCGACCCCATCGCCATCATCGAGAGGCGCGACTGATGGCCGAGCCGGCGCCGGTGCTGCGGGCCGAGGGCCTCACCCTTCGTTACGGCGGCTCCGGCCGCGACTTCACCGCCGTGCGCGACGCGGACGTGGAGCTCCCTGGCCACAGCTTCCTTGCGGTCGTGGGACCGTCGGGATCGGGCAAGAGCTCCCTCCTCTACATGCTGTCGGGATTGCGAACGCCCACCGCGGGTAACGTCCGGTTCGGTGAGATGGACTACCGCCGGCTCGGGGAGGCGGGAGTGGCGGCGCTGCGACGGGCGGAGTTCGGCTTCATCTTCCAGCAACACTTCCTTATCAACTACCTCGGCTGCGTCGAGAACGTCCTGGTGGGCGCCCGGCCGCGAGACCCCGGCGCCAAGGACCAGGCGGTGCGGCTACTGCGTCGGCTGGGCCTCGGCGAGAAGCTGAACCAGCGGCCGTACCAGCTCTCGGTGGGAGAACGGCAGCGGGTGGCCGTGGCCCGCGCCATGGTGGCCAAGCCGGCGGTGATCTTCGCCGACGAGCCGACCGCGTCCCTGGACCAGCGCACCGGCCGTGAGGTGATCAGCCTGCTGGGCGAGTACCGCAGCCATGGCGCGGTGATGGTCGTGACCCACGACGTCGGCATGACGGCGGGCTGCGACCAGGTCCTCGAGATGCGCGATGGAACGGTTCACGCGGCCGCCTCGCCGGAACCGGCCGGCTCGCGCACCAGCAGGTAGGCGGTCAGCCCCAGGACGACCAGGGCCCCGTAGAGCGCCAGGGACGAGAGCCAGGTCAGCGCCGGGCTGCCGAGATAGAAGGTGTCATGGACCAGGTCGATACGCGACTGCACCTCGATGAGGGCGAATCCGATGACCAGCGCCAGCAGCAGGAGAGGCCGCAGTCGAACCCGCGGATAGCACCACGCGAGGGCTAGCAGTAGCGGCGTGTAGTTCCAGAGCGAGTTCTTGGGCGCGGCCACCACGCCCCAGGCGATCAACAGCGCCAGGCAGCCGTCCCAGGGGTCACCGCGACGGCGGACGACAACGACGATGACGGCGACCCCGACGGCCAGGACCAGGGCCAGCATCGTCGGCGTGACGGGCAGTCCGGGCAGCGGCGCGGTTGTCATATCCGATGTCAACGCCAGCCGGCTGACCCAGCCATTGATCGACTGGTTGGTCCAGAAGGTGTCGGGGCCGAGGAAACCGGCGACGCGGTCGCCGCCGGCGCCAGACCTGCCAAGGAGGAGGTTGGGCAGCGCGACCAGGGCAGCCGTGAGCCCGACCGCCGCTGCGAGCGCGACCAGCGCCCGGCGGCCCCGGGCGGCAAGCGCGACCAGGCCGGCCACCGGGTAGAGCTTGACCGCCGTGGCCAGCGCCAGCATTGGCGCCCGCAACCGGCCGCGGAAGGCGACCGCCAGGAGCGGCAGCACCAGCAGGTTGGCCTGGCCGAAGTAGATGGTGCCGCGAACCGAGGTGAAGAGGCCGGCGTAACCGCCAAGGAGAAGGAGCTCGACCATTCTCAGCCGTGATAGCGGCGCCAGCAGGATGGTCACCGAGACCGCCAGCGCCAGGAGGCCCAGACCGGAGAAGACATACGCCGCGGTCGTCGGCGACAGCGCCGCCAGCGGCAGCATCAGGATCGCAAACAGCAGCGGGTAGGAGTAGCCAGTCCCGACCTGGAACTGGACGCCGGCACCCTGGACCACGGCAGCCAGGGCGGCGCTGTCGTAGGGGTTGCCGCCGGTGGCGAGGAGACGCGCCGCGCCCCAGTAGTCGTAGAAGTCGTTGAAGAACCCACCCGAGCCGCGGGTGGCGAGGCTGATGCCTACGAAGCCGGCGGCGACAGCGACGGCGACGAGGCCGGCGGCGGCGGTGCGCCCGGAGAGGAGCCCGACGGGATCCGCCTCGAGGTCGCCGGGACGATCGTCGGTGGCGTTGCCGGGTGGCTCAGCTGATGTCGCGATGCCGCGATGTTACGCGGCGCCGGCAGTGGGGTCAGCGCCCAGCCTCCGCGGCTTCGTCGCCGCCGGCCTTGAAACGCACCCCGCACTCGCTGCAGCGAAAGACCAACCGCATGCCGACCTGCCCGATGGCGTGCCCCACGCCACCACATTGGGGGCAGCGGGCCTGGCGCCGTTCCCATTGGTCGGGAATCGGGAAGGTGAAAATGTCGACCGGGGGCCGTCTACGTGGCAAGCGGCTCCTCCTCGCGTTAGCGCGTTTCTATGCTGTAGGGGCAGGTAACCTAAAACGCTATAGCAATACTATCAGGCTCGGCCACAAAACAGCCAGTGCCGATCTCAGCTGCAGAGGCTGGTGCTCCTATAATTCGGGGGCTCCACGGGGGTTCCGGGCCGCCCGGATCGACACGATGGGGAGTGGCCAAATGGTAAGGCAGCGCGCTCTGGACGCGAAGATTGAAGGTTCGATTCCTTCCTCCCCAGCCACCTCGCCCCGCCCCAGAGGATCAGGCGTCAGCTCGCTGGACGTTTCTCCACGTTCGACCCCTGGCTCGTCCCAGTCGCGGCGCTGGCCGAGGACCAGCGACGGCGCAGCCTCAGGAACGGAGACTCGATCGCCCAGTAGCTGACGAGCGCGGCAGCAATGCTGAGCACCGCTCCGATTGGAAGCAACACAGCGAAATGCAGCCAACTGGATCCGGCCGGCAGCGCGCTGACGATCGGGAAGTGCCAAACGAACAGGCTGTAGGAAGCCAGTCCAAGAATGGCGAGTGGACGCCAGTCCAGGGCTCGCAGCAAGATCCCATCGCGGATCGGTAGGACGCAGGCGCCCACGGCGAGGAACCCAGCGGTCATGACCAGCAGGTCGAGGTCGTACCGGTAGAACACGATCATCATCAAGCCCGCCGAGGCCAGGAGCCAGAGGGTTGATCGCTGGAGGATCGCGGGGAGCCATGACGGTACGACACCCGCCCAGGACGTACGGATCAGGGCGAGCAGCATGCCAGGCGTGAAATAGACGAAGTTCGCCGCGAACGAATGGATCCCCAGCGATAGGTGCTCGAGCGAATGGGGTCCGTACGTGAGCCAGACGACATAGCTCACAGCTCCAAGGGCCAGGATCACAATGGCGGCGCGCAACGCCGACCGCCGGGCAACCACGGCGATGCCCCACGCCAGGAACGGCAGAGTGGCATAGAACACGATCTCGACGGTCACCGACCACAAGAGGCTGTTGGGCAGGTCGGCCGTGTCAGCGAAGAGGGTCTGCGTAAAGGTGGCGAACTTGAGCAGGGGTAGGCGGTGGCGAAGCTGCGGATCGAGGAAGATCAGAACGATCACCACCGCGTAGTAGAGCGGGAGGATGCGCAACACTCGGTTGCGCGCGTAGCGGGCCAGGTTTACGGTGGCGCCGTCTCCCACGTCTCGGACCGCAAAGGGGCGGTACAGCAGGTAGCCAGACAGGCAGAAGAAGATGAACACTCCAAAACCGCCGCCGTAAACGACGCGTCGCGGATAGGTCGCGAGAGCAGGTGCGCCGTAACCAATCGACTGGCCGAAAGTGTGCCCCACCATGACCGCAGACGCCGCCAGGGCCCGCATGCTCTCCAGCCGAACCGAGCGAGTCTCCCCCGACTGGTCGATTTGTTTGGGAGCGGCTACCTCCTCCGGTGTCCCCGCCTCCGCCGCGTTACCGCCGGGGATGGCAGGCGTCCCGCCCGCTGCTGATTCGGAGGTCATATACGGCTCTAGTTCTACACGATCTCCAGTCCGCGACCTTGTCGCGGATTGAGCCCCGCGCTATTCGGCGGCCGGCTCCTCCGAGTTAGCAGGCGGAGTGGGAGCGTTGCCGGCGGGAGCCCCCGCCGCGGCCGGCCTCTCCCCACCCGCGGCGACCGACGCGGGCTTGTCCGCACCGGCGGCTGCTGCTGCGGCCTTCGCCGCCTGCGTCTTCTTGAGGGCCTCGGCCTTCTCGCGTTCCTGCTTGACGAACTCCATGTAGCCGGAGTAGGGCACTTCGCCCTGGGGTGAGTGGGCGACGTCCGACCTGTCGGGAGCGAGGTTCTCGATCGCCGGCTCCACCACCTGGCCCCGGCCGTCGCGATAGTGGACCTCGCCGCAGGAGCAGTCAGCCTTGTAGTGGTCGACCTTGTCGACCCCGATCACCGGGTCCCTGTAGACCACCGGCTGCCAATGCAGCTTGGCCCCACAGTTGTCGCAGGTCGAGGGCAGCGACTTGGGGATCGGGAACTTGAAAGCGCGTCCGAACATCGGCGGGTGAATGTTAACCGATGCCCAATCGGCGGAATTCTGGGCGTGGCGCAGAATTTGAACTGTTATGGCCAAACGCGAGCTCGACATGTCCGCCCCGGGCGAGCAGCGCATCGGGCGACGCCTTTTCGTAGGCTTGCTGGCGGCCGGCGGCGTGGTGGTCGCGGGTGGGGCGCAGCTCTTCAGCTCGATCGGGCAGCTGCCGGTGCTGAAGACCCTGATCCCCAAGGACGGCTTCTATTTCTACACCGTCTCCTCGGTGGAGCCCAGGTTCGACGGCCAGAACTGGGACCTGCGGATCGAGGGGCTGGTCAAGAACCCGCTGACCCTCAGCTTCAAGCAGCTGATCGCGCTGAAGCAGTCCGACCAGACCCATGACTACATGTGCGTCACCGGCTGGAAGGTCCAGCAAGTCCGCTGGCAGGGACCGCTGGTCTCGACTCTGATCGACCTGGCCGGGGCGCTGCCCGAGGCCACCGCCATCAGCTTCGACTCCGCCGATGGCGTCTATACCGACAGCCTCTTGCTCGAAGAGGCGCGCCGGCCCGAGGTGCTGCTGGCTCACAGCCTCAATGGTGCCCCGCTGGAGGCGGACCGGGGCGCGGCCCTGCGGCTGGTGATCCCCTTCATGTTCGGCTACAAGGGGACCAAGTGGGTTTCGCGGATCCGGCTGACGGCGCAGCAGGAGATCGGCTACTGGGAGCAGCGTGGATATGACGTCAACGCCTACCTCAAGTAGCGCCGCGGGCGCGGGCGCCACCGGCGCTGGGACCGGTCCGGAGATGGTCGAGCGCTTCAATCTCTCCGAGCGCCTCTTCCACTGGGCGTTCGCGATCCCCTTCATGCTCACCATCCTCACCGGCCTGGCCCTCTACTTCCAGGGCCTGGAGAAGCTGGTTGGCAGCCGCGAATTGGTCCGTGACGTCCACCGCTTCGCCGGCCTGGCGGTGGTCGTGCTGCCGCTGCTGGTGCTGGCATTCGGCGACCGCCACGGGATCGCCAGGGACGCGAGCGAGGTCGATCGCTGGAGCAAGGACGATCGCCGATGGTTCCGCTCCTGGCTCTGGCGCAAGGTCGGCGGCCGCGACAAGCTGCCCAAGCAGGGACGGTTCAACGCCGGGCAGAAGTTCAACGCCGTGCTCACCCTGGCCGGGATCGTCTGGCTATCGATCACCGGGCTGCTGATCTTCCCCGGCATCCACCCCCCCTTCTGGCTGGTCTCCAACTCCCGCGACCTGCACAACCTCGCCTGGATGGTCCTGACCCTGGCCGTGATCGGGCACATCTTCCTCGCCGCGGTCTACCCGCCGACGCGTCCCGGGCTGTTCGGCATGATTAGCGGCCGGGTGCGGCGCGACTGGCTGGCCCAGCACCATCCCCTCTCCCTCGAGGCCGATCCGCCCAAGCCCAAACCGTAGACTTCAGTTCGTGGCTGCACCGACCGTGGCCGAGGCGATGCGCCCTCGCGTCCCCGGCTGCACGCTCCGCACCCCCGTGATGGAGGTGGCCCGGCGCCTTCATGAGGAGGGCGCCCGGCGGATGGTGGTGGCCAGCGCCGGCAGCGACCTGATCGCCGGCACCGTCAGCGACCTCGACCTGCTCCGCGCCGTTATCGAGGGCAAGACCGAGGGCATGGCGTCCGACATCATGACCCTGGACGCCCCGGCCACGGTGGAGGCGGGCGAGCCGCTGGCCGAGGCGGTGCGGCGGATGGCCGACGAGGGCGTCGACTTCTTCGTCGTCACCGGCGGCTCACCGGCCCGTCCAGTGGGCGTCCTCTCCCACGCCGAGGTGGCCGCCTTCCTGGCCCGCGGCAAGGACCACCGTTGAGCGCCAGCTCCGCGGCGCCGGCGCTCCCGCCCGACCAGTCGCTGGGCGAGGCGGCACGCACGCGGCCAGTGCGCGACGTCATGCTCCACGGCGTTGTCCTGGTGGATGCCGACGCGTCGGCCCGCGACGTCGCGCGGACGATGCGCGACCACGACGTGCGCTCGGTGCTGGCCATCGACATCAGCAGCGAGCTGCTCGGCTTGATCGACGAGGGCAGCCTGGCCACGGCCTTCGAGGCCCCTGACGGCACCACCGCGATCAGCATCGCCGACCCCGACCCCCTGACCGTCGACCCCGACGAGTCCGTTGGCGAGGTGGCTCGCAAGATGCTAGCCGCCGGCGTAACCCGCGCCCTGGTGGCGCCGCCGGCGCCGACCGAGGAATCGGGGGTCTGGTCAGAGTGGAAGGAGCGGGGCCTGCCCCTGGGGATGATCAGCGTCGGCGACTTCCTGGCGCGGCTGGATGAGCTCGAGTCGGTCGTTCGGGCCGGCCCCGGGCGGCGTGAGTCGATGCGGCGGCGGGCGGCGCCCTGGATCGCGCTGGGGCTGGTGGTCCTGATCCTGGTCTTCGCCGCCATCGTCGTCTTCGCCTACGTCACCGGCACCCACCAGGTCACCACCAAGCCCGGACTGCAGTGAGCGCCAACGCCGAGGGGGCTCCCGACCAGGCCGCGACCCAGGTGGCCGACCGGGCGACGCCGGCAGCGCCGGGCATGGCGGCGGCGAACCTGGCAGCGCGGCTGCGCGGGCTGAGCATGTACGCGCGGGCGGTGATCGCGATCACCGTCCTGGCGCTGGCGTCCAGGCTGATCCTGCTGGGCAGCGTGCCCAGGCTCTGGGGCGACGAAGCCTTCACGGGGGTGGCCGTGCGCCAATCGCTGCTGGGGATGCTCGACGTGGTCCGCCACGACAACCATCCGCCGCTGCAGTACCTGCTGGTGCGGGCGGTGGCCGTGGCCTCCACCTCGCCGGGGGCGCTTCGCCTGGTGTCGGCGCTGGCCGGGGTCGCCGCTGTACCGGTGGCGGCGGCCCTGGGGCGCCGGCTTCACGGCGACTGGGCCGGGATCCTGGCGGCGGCGGCAGTGGCGGCGTATCCCCAGTTCCTCCTGACCTCGCGTGACACCCGGATGTACGCGTTGGCGACGACCCTGGTCCTGGTCGCGGCGCTGGCGCTGTGGCGCGCGGTCGAGAGGCCGACGGGACGGCGGCTGGCGGTCTACGCGCTGTGCGTCGCCCTGGCCGTCTACACCCACTACTTCGCCGTGCTGGCGATCACCGGGGCCCTCGTGGTCGCCCTTGCCGTTTTCCGCCCGAGCTTGCGGACCTCGGCCAGGCTGGTCCTGGCGTGCGCCGCCGGGGGCGTCACGCTGGTGCCCTGGCTGGTCGTCGCCCTGCCCCAGTTTCAGCACGCCGGTGACCCCTTCTGGCTGCCGAGGGTGACGCTGGCTTCGGTCGTCCCCGACCTCGCGGCCACCCTGGCGCTGCCACTGGCGCAGGCGATAACCGTCATGGCGCAGTGGCTGGGCGCGGTCGCCGCGGTCGCCCTGCTGGTCGCCTTCCTCCGGCGGCTCGCGCCTGAGCGGCGCCGGGATGCCGCCTTCCTGCTGGGCTGCGCGGCGGTGCCGACCTTGGCACTGATGCTGGTCAGCCTCTACAAGCCGCTGTACGACCCGCGCTTTGCCGGCATGTTCTGGGGGAGCGCGGTCGTGGTCCTGGGGGCGGGGCTGGCCATCTTCCGCCGCGGCTGGATGGCGGCGGGCGCGATCGGCGTTCTCGCCGCCGCGGCCACGGCCATGCTGCTGCAGGTCCACAACCCGGACTTCGACGCCCTCCTCGCTCCGATCGCCGGCCAGACCCGGGCCGGGGACCTCGTCGTGACCAACGGCCCGACCCACTACTTCTCGGTGGCGTACGCCCTTGGTCCCGACGCCTATCCCGGGATCAAGGTGCTGGCCGACCAGGTCCCCTGGTTCTTCGGCGTCGCCGGCTACGCCCCAGGCGCCCAGGTGCGCCAGGTCCCCGACGCCGCCGGCCGCATCTTCCTCATCACCGACGCCGGCCAGCCCGACCCCGCCCTGCCCGCCGGCTTCCAACGCGTCGCCCATAGCTGCCAGGAGTACGCCTGCCTGGACACCTACAGCCGGTAGCCGGCGTGGAGGCCTCCAAGCCGCAGGCAATCGCGCCCGCGCGTCAGCGCGACCTCCCCCTCGCAGCCATGCTGCTGGCCGGGCTGCCGCTGCTCATCACCGTGGCGGCGGCCGCAGTCCGCCTGGCGGCGCTCACCACGCAGCCCGGCGGCCTCTATCCCGACGAGGGCGCCGAGGCGCTCGACGCCCACCGCCTGCTGCATGAGCCCGGCTTCCACCCGGTCTTCTTCCAGGACGACGCCGGCCGCGAGGCGATGTACGGCTACATGGTGGCGGCCGCCTTCCGGGTCCTGGGCGAGTCGGTCGTGGTGCTGCGCGGCGTCTCGGCGGTTCTGGGGGTGCTCTTCGTCGTCGCCATCTACTTCGCCCTGCGTCGCTTCGGCCGAGGCGCGGCCCTGGCGGGGATGGCCTGGTCAGCCGGCACCCTCTGGCTGATCGCCATCTCCCGGGACGGCATGCGCAACGCCACCGTCCCAATCTTCGGGACGCTGGCACTCTGGGCCCTGCTCCGCTGGGGCGACAAGCCGGATCGCAACCGGGCCCTCCTTGCGGGGGCTGCGGTTGGCGCCGGGCTGTGGACCTACCAGCCGCTCAAGCTGACCCCGTTCCTGGTGGCGCTGTGGCTGACATGGATATGGTGGCGCGACCGAGAGCGCTTCATCGCCATGCGCCGCGACCTGCGGTGGGTGCTGCTGGCCTTCCTGGTGGTGGCGGCGCCGATGCTCTTCACCGCCGTGACGGACCCGGCGGGGTACTTCGGCCGCGCCATCGGCGTCTCGCCGCTCAACCCGGTCAACACCAACGTCAGCCTGGTGGAGCACACCCTGTTGACCCTGGGCATGTGGGTTTTTGCCGGCGACCCAAACGCCCGCCACAACGTCGGCTCGCTGCCGATGCTGGGCTGGCCCCTCTTCGCCCTGGCCGTGCTCGGCGTCTGGCGCGCATGGCGGCACCGCCAGGACCCGGGCCACGTGCTCCTGCTGCTGGGGATCCCGGTCTACCTGCTGCCCCCCCTTGCGGGCATCGACGGCGGCGCGCCTCATTTCCTGCGCAGCCTCGGCCTGGCGCCCTTTCTCGCCGGGCTGATCGGGCTGGGCGCGGTGGAGGCCGTCGACCTCGTCCGGTCGCTGCTGCGCCGGCCCTGGGCGGCGCCGGCGATGGCGGCGGCGCTAGGCGTGCTCCTGGTGGGCCTCGGTGCTGGCAGCGCGTCGGCGTATTTCTGGCGGCCGGTCAGCGACCGGTACCAGGCGTACTCATTCGACATCGTGGCCGCGGCCAACGCCGCGGCGGCCCCTGGGAGCGCCATCGTCATCGACGACTACAGCGCCATCGACGTCCGCTTCCTCGACGCCGGTAGCCTACCGGCAATCTACGCGCCGGGGTCGGCGATCGACTCGCCCTCGCGCTATCGCCTCGTCGTCGCGATGAAACGCGCCGACCTGGTGCGGGCGTTGGGCGATGCGACGGCGGCGCGGGCCGATGTGGTGGAGCGCGGCCCCGGGGGCCAGCCGGTGGTCTGGGCCGTCCGCCCCTGAGGGGGCGCGGGCCTTAGGGTCGGCCGGAGAGGGCCTCCGCGGTGACCGCCGCCAGCGTGGCGCCGTTCTTGCGCAGCAGCTTCTCGCGCAGGTGGGCCAGGTCCATTGTGCTGAGGACGTCCATGACGCAGTCGCGGACGTCGAGCCAGACATCCTGGATCACGGCGATGCTGGTGCCGGAGTGCGGGTCAACCTCCTCGCGGAGGCAGCCGCCGGGGGTCACCGGGCCGTCAATGGCCTCGATCACGTCGGCTAGGTTGATCTCCTCGGCGGTCTTGGCCAGGACGTAGCCGCCGTGGGCGCCGCGGATGCTCTCGACCAACCCCGCCTTACGCAGGTCGGCCATGATCTGCTCGAGGAAGCCCTCGGGGATCTCAGCGCGATCGGCGATCACCCGCACCTGCACAGGCTGGTCAGGGTGTCCGTTGATGGAGAGGTCGAGCATGGCCTTGATGCCGTACTCGCACTTGGCGGAGAAGATCATCGCTCTTAATCCTACCCGTGGCGCGTCACCAAACCGACGTTATGACGCGGGCATAGGCGACCCGCCGAGTTCAGAACGTCTGCTGGAACTCCGCCGCCGCCAGGGCGGCGAGCAGCTGGGATCGGCTGACGCGTCGCGCGCCGTGGGCCAGCGGGGCCGACGCCTGGGCCTCGGCGACGATCGCGACACCGGACTCAAGCAACGCCGTCAGGCACGCCTCGGCCTCGCTCCCAAGGGCCGCTGCCAGCGCGGTGACGCCGCCGCCGGCGAGGTAGAGCTCCGCCGGCCGGTCGCCCATCGCCAGGCTCAGCGCGGTGCGGAGCCCCTGGAGCTGACGCTCCGCTTCGGCGCTTCGAACCAGGACCGCGCCCGGCGCCGGGGACGGCCGGCTCATCCCAGCGACACCACCCGGTCGGCGTCCTCGGCCAGGCGGGCCCAGTCGTAGAGGCTGCCGAAGAAGACCCCCGGCTGGCCCGTCTTGTGGATGCCGCGCATGGCGGCGTCAGCCTCGCAGAGCGACACCTCGACCCCGCCGGCTGCGAGCTCGGCCCCGAGGTCGACGTGGCGGACGCCATCGCCGAGGAGGAATAGGCGGGCGCGGTGACCGCGGTCGCGGGCGGCCCGCAGCACCCCCGCGGCCAGCTCGGCGTCGCGGGGCTCATCGGCGGACGCCAGCATGACGGTGATGTTCACGGCCCGCCTTCCCCTACGGGTGCGGAGAGCCGCTGGGCAGTGGCGAGATGATCACGCCGCCGCTGGGGCTCGGGCTGGGGGTGGGGCTGGGGTTGGCGCTGGGCGCCGTCACCGGGGCTTCGGTGGGCACCGGCGACGCCGGCGGCGCCGCGCACGAGGGCTCCTGGCCCGCCACCGCCAGCTCCGGCTGCACCGGGTCGAAGACGCTCAGCCCCGACTGGGCGCAGTTGGCGCTCGAGACGTTGCCCGGCTTGGTGAAATCCGACTTCCAGCGGTCGTTCATGCTCTTGAGGAAGGGGTCGACGATCGGCTGGGCCAGGCTGACGCCGAAGAAGCCCTTGGTGGCGTTGCCCTCGCCGGGGTTGTTGCTGGTGTGGCCCGCCCAGGTGGCGATCACGACGTCTGGGTTGTAGGCCATCAGCCAGCCATCCCCGGTGCTGGTCCCGACGTTGGTGGTGCCCGACTTCGCCGCCAGGGTGCGGTCGAAGCCCAGGTTCCACTGCTTGTTGTAGCCCTTGAGGATGTCGTTGATGATGTAGGTCGGGGCGGCGTCGACGACCTTCTCCGCTGGGCGCCGCGGCAGGGTGATGTCCCTGCCGGCGCCTGACTGCACCTTGAGGATCGTGACCGGTTGGTTCTTGGTGCCCTGGTTTGCCAGGACGCCGTAGCCAGTCGCGTGATCGACCATCGTCACCTCCGAGGCGCCGATGGCGGTGGCCAGGTTCTCCTGCAGCGTGGTCGTGATGCCAACGCGCTTGGCCATCGACACCACGTCGGATGGGCCGGCCTTCTGCATCGCCTGCTCGGCGGGTACGTTCCGCGAAAGGTCGAGCGCCTGGCGCATCCGCATCGTCCCCATGTAGCGGTTGTCGAAGTCCTTGGGCGTGTCCTTGCCCAGCGTCCCGGAAGAGTCGTTGAAGACCGTGGTTGTGTCGAACTTGCGGTTGTCCAAGCCTGTCAGGTAGACGTATGGCTTGAAACTCGACCCTGGCTGCCGCTTGGCGGTGGTGATGTTGACCTGGCCGGCGATGCCGTCGTTGTTGAAGTCGGCCGAGCCGACCATCGCCAGGATGTCACCGGTGCGCGGGTCGCTGACCAGCATGGCGCCGTTGTTGACGCCGAACTTGGAGAGCTTGGGGACGCCGTCATGGACGGCGGTGTTGGCCGCGCTCTGGGTCTTCATATCCAAGGTGCTGGTGACGGTGACGCCGCCGGCATCGATGACGTCGCGACCGTAATCCGCTTCAAGCTGGCCGAGGACATAGGCGACGAAGTGCGGCGCCGGGCCCGTGGCCTGCTGGGGATTGCCCTTTTTCAGCTGCGGGCGCAGGTCCTCGGCCTGGGCGGCGTCGGACTTGTCCTGGGTGATGTAGTTCTCGCGCACCATCTGGCCCAGCACGTAGGCCTGGCGCGCCTTGGCACCGTCGTAGTTGATGTCGGGGTCATAAGAGCTGGGCGCCTGGGGCAGGCCGGCGAGGAACGAAGCCTGGCCCAGGGTCAGGTCCTTGGCGTCTTTGCCGAAGTAGACCTGGGACGCGGCCTGGATGCCGTACGCGTGGTGGCCGTAATAGATGGAGTTCAGGTAGAGGCCGAGGATTTCGTCCTTGGTGAATCGCTGCTCGATCTCGGTGGCGAGGATGGCCTCCTTGACCTTGCGGATCACGGTGCGGTCCGATGTAAGAAGCGCGTTCTTGGCCAGCTGCTGGGTGATGGTACTGCCGCCCTGTTGGGCGCTGCGGCTGATGACGTCGATGGTCAGCGCCTTGGCCAACCGGGGCCAGTCGATGCCGCCGTGATGGTAGAAGTTGCGGTCCTCGGCGGCAACCGTTGCGTGCTGTAGGTCGGGCGCGATTTTGTCGAGGCTGACCTGCTGGCGCTGCTCGCCTCCGCCCTGGACGTCGGCTACCAGGACCTGCCCAGTGCGGTCGTAAATCTTGACCTCGCCGGCGTGGACCTGGACCTGGGAGGGATCGGGCAGGGTCGCGGCCAGCGCCCCGATGAAGATCACCAGCAGGAGGACGAGGGCGCCGGCCGCCGCCGCCAGGGTGCGCCACTTGCCCCAGCCGAAGGGCCCATGCCACCCCGGCTTCTTGGCTGCGCCGCCGCGCCGGCGGGCGCCTCGGGCGGGGCCGTCAGGGACCTGCTTGAGGCTGACGCCGGGCTTGATCTCGCCCCCCACGGGGCGCCACTGGCTCATGCGCGGGCGCGCCGGTACGGCGCCCTGAGAGGGCGCGCGACGTGGGCGCGAAGATACGTCGGACGGGGCATCGCATGCAGTCTATCCATCAGTCGTTAGAAGCCGCCTAAGGCGCCCGGGGTTTCTGGGGTAAAGTGGCGGTTGGTCGCGGGTTAGACAGCAGGCGATCCCCGGTGGATGGGATGTCGCCCTGGGGCAGCATCGAAGGAAGCCCTGGCATAAAGACGAGGCCCCGCCACCCGTAGGTGGAGGGGCCTCAGAAGAGGGGGGACAGCCGGATTGTAGCATTACGTTCGGCGCTAAGTAAATAGCCCCGTCAAGGATCAGCTAACATTAGGCCGTCACTATAACGATGGCCCACGGCTACCCCTCGCGCGGGGGGTTTTACACCCGGGTCTGCTATAAGAAAGAGTGTCGGAAAGGAGGAGGATCTTGTCCGGCGCACTCTGCACCCTCTCGCAAATTCGCTACTGATGGAGGATGGCGAAGTGTCGATCGAAAGCGAGGAAGAGGTCCACGTTCTCTTTGTCGAGGACGATGCCGCCGTGGCCGAGATGTACCGCCTCAAGCTCGAGCTTGACGGCTACACCGTGCGCGTTGCCAGCGACGGCGAAGAGGGTCTCCGGCTGGCCCAGGACAGCGCGCCGGACATCGTCTTCCTGGACATCCGTCTTCCGCGCATGGACGGCTTTGCCGTCCTCGAGTCTCTCCGCGCTGACGAGGCGCTCAAGCACGTGCCGGTCATCATCCTGTCGAACTATGGCGAGGCCGAGCTGGTCGAGCGGGGCCTCAAGCTCGGCGCCCTCGACTACCTGGTCAAGGCCGAAACCACCCCGTCGACGCTGGCCCGTGGCCTGGGTCGGTGGATCAAGGAGTGAACTCATCACCATTTGACCTTGATAAGGCCGTCTACACGATCAGCGTGGCCTCAGAGATCCTGGAGACCCATCCTCGGACCCTGATGATGTACGAGGAGCTCGGCCTCGTCACCCCCCATCGGACGACCACCAACCGGCGTCGATACTCGCAGCGAGACATCCGCCGGCTGCAAGTCATCCAGCACCTTACCCGCGAGCGGGGCGTCAACCTGGCGGGCGTGCGCCACATCCTCAGCCTGCTCGAGGTGGTCAACAAGAACGACCTGGCGCCGCCCCCAGAGCTGAAGCAGGCGCACCAGATGTACCGGGAGATTCTCTGAGCCGGGACGACACGGGAGGGGGTGGGCCGGACCCCCGCGATGGCCTCGACCTGGCGCCATACCTGAGCCGGCTCGACGGCACCGACCCCGCCCGCTGGCTGATCGGCTTCGACTTCGACGGCACCCTGGCGGCCATCGCCGCCCAGCCCGAGGACGTGGTTCTCGACCTCGACCTCGAGCCCGTCCTGGAAAAGCTACGAGCGCGGGTCGGCTGGTTGATCGTGATCTCGGGCCGAGAACGCGCGCTGCTGTCCTCGCTCCTGCCGCCCGGCTGGCTGGCGATCGGCAGCTACGGCCTCGAGCTCCCGCCGGACCTATCGCAGACCGGGCAGCCGGAGGGCTTCGATCCCGTCTCCGCCACCGCCGCGCTGGAGAGGGCGCTGGACCAGCTCCGCGTGCTTTCGAGTGAGCTCCCCGGGACGCTGGTCGAGGTCAAGCGCTGGGGGGTGGTGCTCCACTATCGCGCCGTCCCCGAGGTCGCCGAGGACCGCGCCCACTGGCGCCGTTTCCGGGCCATAGCCTTCGGTTTGGGGCTGGCGGCGGTGGAGGGCCGCCAGAACTACGAGATGAAGGCCAAGGGCGCGCCGGACAAGGGCTGGGTTATTGGGCGCCTGGTCGAGCTGCTGCGGCCCTCGGCGGTGACCTTCACCGGCGACGACCTCGGTGACGTGCCCGCCTGGGACAAGCTCCGGCAGCTCTCTGGCGAGCTCCCGACACTATCAGTCGGGGTCGGCTCGACCGAGGCGCCCGAGGTCATGGCCTCGGTCTGCGACGTGGTGCTACCTGGCCGGGATCAGCTCCGGCCGTTCTGCGAGGCGATACTGCAGAAAGCCGAGTCAGGATGACATGAGGTGAGGATCCTGCCTCACGTCTCCTCGGCTGTCGACCCCGGTGCCCACTGCAAAATCGCTGCGCGCTTCCCTGAATGGCTTCGTTGTCGTCGGGTGGCTTTGGAGCGTTTGTAGGATTCACGCCACCGAGGACACGTGAGGCAGGCCCCTCGCGCCGCCTCATCCGCATACGCCATAACAGGTGAAGCCTCTGCGACATCTCGGGAGCTGATCGAGCAGGCGAAACGCTTCCGGGGACGACGGAGGTGGAGCCCGGCCAAGTGGGCAGCCAGCCTAAGCGCGGGCGTCGCTGAGTCAGCTACCTCGACCGCGGCTGAGCCTGTAGCTCTGACCGTCGTCGGTCATTCATGTCCGTGCCCATCCTGCTCTCTCTGGTCCTGGCGAAATTCGGAGACAGCGGTCCGGAGCCAAGTCGTCAGGCTACCCAGCGAAACAATCGAATGGCGGAGATGAGTCAGGCCCAGTGAG
>DASZHA010000083.1:0-35114 GCA_035938265.1 Candidatus Dormiibacterota bacterium | reverse complement strand
CGTGGAACGCCCCAACTTGCACGGCCGGACGCGGTTGACCTGTCGGCTGTGCGGGGAGTGCAACATCGGTTGCAACTACGGCAGCAAGAACACCCTCGACTACAACTACCTGACCGAGGCGCAGACCCTGGGGGTCGACATTCGCACCCTCTGCGAGGTTCGCGACTTCGCGCCCGCCGCCGGAGGCGGCTACACCGTCCGCTACGTGCAACACGAGCCCGATCTGCCTCGCGAGCAAACCGGGGGGAAGTACCTGGAGCACATCGAGCTGGCGGCGACCCACCTGGTCCTTGGCGCCGGCGCCCTCGGCTCGACCTTCCTGCTGATGAAGAACCGCGACCGGCTACCCGCCCTAAGTGATTCGCTGGGCACCCGCTTCTGCGACAACGGCGACCTGATCACGTTCCTGCTCCGTGCCCGCGAGACGGTGGACGGCAAGAAGCGTGGTCGCGAGCTGTTCCCCGACCACGGGCCCGTGATCACCAGCGCCATCCGCGTTCCCGACTCCCTGGATGGGGGCGACGGGCCTGGCTTCTATGTCGAAGACTCCGGCTACCCCAGCTTCGCCAGCTGGATGTTCCAGGAGTCGGACGCCCCCGGGGAGGTGCTCAGGTTCACGCGCTTCGCGGGCGAGCGCATGTGGGACCGGCTCACCGGCAACGCCGAGACCAACCTGGCCGGTGAGCTGGCCGGCCTCTGGGGTGACAGCGATCTCTCCTCGACGACCCTGCCGCTGCTGGGCATGGGCCGTGACAACCCGAATGGCAAGATGCGCCTGGAGGACGGCCTGCTCGAGGTCGACTGGGTCTTGGAGGACTCGCGGCCATACTTCGAGCGGGTGCGGGACACCATGCACGACATCGCCACCGTCCTCGAGGCCGACTTCGTCGACAACCCCATCTGGTACCTCAACCGGGTCATAACGGTGCACCCGCTGGGCGGCGTGCCGATGGGCCGGGATGCCACCGAGGGAGTGGTCGACAGCTTCGGCGAGGTCTTTGGGCACCCCGGCCTGCACGTGGCTGACGGGTCGGTGATGCCGGGCCCGGTGGGCGCCAACCCGTCCCTGACCATTGCCGCCCTGGCCGATCGCTTCGCCGAACGCATGGTTGAGCAGGGGCGGACCTGATGGCCGGTGACGTCACCCCGCCGCCCACGCCCGCCCCGGAGGCCCCTGCCGCGGAGCCCCTGCCGTCGGGCAAGAAGCGGTCCCTGATCCTGGCCGGGGGTGGCATGAAGGTGGCATTCCAGGCGGGTGTGCTGCAGGTCTGGCTGGACGAGGCCGGCCTCGACTTCGACCACGCCGACGGCGCCAGCGGTGGGGTCTTTCAGCTGGCGATGTGGTGCCAGGGCATGACCGGGACCCAGATCGCCGACAACTGGCGCAACCTCGACCCCAACATCGGCATGGAGTTCAGCTGGCGCCAGGACGCTCGCCTCTTCTACGCCGAGTCGCTGCTGAGCTTTGACAACTTCAGGGAAAGGGTGTTTCCGGACTGGGGGTTGGACTGGGACGCCATTCGCGCCACGCAGCGCGACGCCACATTCAACGTCTACAACTTCAGCCGTCACCAGCTCGAGGTCCTGACGCCGAACCAGATGGACGCCGAGATGCTGGGCGCCTGCGTTGCCCTGCCGATGTGGTTCCCGCCGGTCCGGCGCAACGGCGACACCTACATCGACTCGGTCTACGCCACCGACGCCAACCTCGAGGAGGCGATCCGGCGGGGGGCAGACGAGCTCTGGGTGGTGTGGACGGTGAGCATGGGGGGCGAGTGGCGGGACGGCTTCGTCGCCAACTACTTCCAGGTCATCGAGGCCGCGGCCAACTGGCGCCTCAAGCAGGTGCTGGCTCGGATCGACGCCAGCAACGTGGCGATCGCCGGGGGCGGCACCGGCGAGTTCGGGCGACATGTCGAGGTCCGCATGCTCCAGGCCGAGGTGCCCCTCAACTACCTGGTCAACTGGAGCCGTGACCGGATCGCGGAGGCGGTCAACCTCGGAGTCAAGGTGGCCCGGGAGTGGTGCGCCGCCCACGCCGTCGCCTTCACCCCCGGGCCGACGACCTATCCGACGTCCGTGCACGACGCCGGCACCTCGCTCCGATTCACCGAAGAGATGAAAGGCTTCCTGGTTCCTGGGGACGTGGACTACGAGGAGGCCTTCGTCCAGGGCAAGAAAGCCGACTCGGCGGCGAAGTTCCACCTCACCATCGAGGTCGACGGTGTCCACCGTTTCAACGCCGACCCCGACCACCTCGCCGCCGCCACCGGGTACGTCGAGTCCGAGGCGCTCGGAGGGCGGATGGTGGTAGAGCAGGGGGCTTTCAACCTGTTCGTGGACGGGGCCGACCCCAGCCAGACCTGGATGATCTACCGCCTCTTCTTCCGCGACCTCGATGGCCGCCAGCTGACGCTCAGCGGCTTCAAGGACGTCAAAGACGCGCCCGGGTTCGACCCCTGGAACGCGACCACCACGCTCTACACTCGCGTCTTCGACGGCTTCGTCGATGCCGCTGGGGAGAAGAGCGCCCCCGTGGTGGCCAGCGGCATCCTGCGCATCCACATGCTGGACTTCATCCACCAGCTGACCACCTTCCGGGTCACGGGGCCGACCACCGGCGACCGCATGTCGGCGCTGACCAGCTTCGGCCAGCTCTTTATGGGCAAGCTCTGGGACGTCTACGCCCGCGACGTGCTGGCCGTTTCGCCGGTGTAGTGGACGTCTTCAGAGTCGCCCCCGTCGCCTACCGTGTCGGTGCCATCAGCAACTGGCTGGTGTCGATCCCGGCGTTTGTCGCCTACGACGCCTACGTTGGCGCGCTGATGCCGGCCAAGCCAAATTTCCCATTCTTGATCTGGATCTGGAGCGGGATGGCGGTGCTGTGGGGGGTGATGTTCTGGGAGATAGCGGGTGACGTCGCGGGCCGCCGGCGCCTGATCAAGTACTCCTACCTGGAGAAGTCGGTGACCTCCGTCAGCGTGCTCGCCGCCGTCGTCAGCGGAAGCCTGGTGCCGGCCAACGCTGTGGGCATCTTCTTCACCGACATCATCTGGATCCCGATTTTCGTTCTCATCCACCTGGCGGTGCGGCGCCAGGTGCTGCCTGCAGCTGCCTGATGTCGGCGAGGAGGTAGCCGAGGCCCAGCTTCTCGGCCTCGGCGGCGGCGGCGAGCAGGTGGGCTTCCGCCGCCTCCGCGTCGCCGGGGGCTTTGCGGCCGCGGCACAGCCGGGCGCGCGCGATCTCGGTGCGCACCGACCACGGCCGGGCGTTGAGGCGGCCGTGGTGCTGGGCGGCAATGTCGAGGTTCGCCTCCGCGCGCTCCCAGTCGCCGCTGGTCACTGCCAGGGTCCCCATGTGGTAGGCCACCGCGCCCAGTACCAGTGAGCCCCAGCCCAGCATCACCAGCTCCTCGACATAGGGCTCCAACAGGCTGTAGAGGCGAGGTGCGTTGGCCGCGTCATCGAGCATGTAGCAGACCTCCGCCAGGGTGGCAACGGCGGCGGTATAGGTCGCGTTCCTGGGAAGGTTCTCGAAGTCGGCGGTGGCGAACTCGTCGAAATAGCGCCGGGCATCGTCGCCCCGACCCAGGTGGACATATAGGTGCGCCGCCACCGCCCGCCAGATCGGCAGGCTGCCCTCCTCGTCGGCCATGTCCGCAACCGTTGACTCCAGCTCGTCGAGCCGGCCCTGGTTGAAGCGGATCGAGTAGATCTGGCCGGAGAAGGTCTGCATCGCCACCTGGGTGCGGACGTTCTGGCCGGTGGCGAACGCCTCTGCCGTTAGACGTTCGCCCTCATCCAGGCGGCCTTCCAGGATTGCCCGCAGCGCCAGGTATGACTGCGCCTGCCATCGAGGAGAGGGGAGGCTCGACTCCCGGGAGATGCGGTCCAGCTCATCGATCGCGGCGTAGGCCTCCTCGGCCTCGGCCATCTCCAGGAGCGCCGCGCTGCGATAGCTGTAAGCGGCTGCCATCAGCTCCAGGTCCTCGGCGTCGGCCGCCAGCCCAGCCATCTCCTCGGCGTCCTGGCGGCGGGCTGCCGGGGTGTCCGGCCCCCACGTCGCCATGATGCGGCTGTCCAGCGCGTAGGCCAGCAGCCCGTTGTCGTCCAGCTGCCGGGCCATGTCCACGGCCTGGCGGCCGAGCTCCTCCCGGCGGGTCGGGGAGTCCTCCCAATAGAGCTCGATTGCCAGCCTGGCCAGCAGCCGGCAGCGGCGCGCGCTGGGCTCCTCACCGATTGCCGCCAGTGCCTCTTCCAGCATTCCCACCAGGGTGGCGTCGACCACGCCGACGTCGCCGAACGGGGAAAAGCCACCGAAGCCGATGGCGGCGTCGGCGAGGAGCTCGGGCTCCAGGCTGCGGGCCAGCTGGGCGGCCTTGGCGAAACTGGCACGCGAGGTGTCAGCGTCCCCGGCCCGTGCCTGGGCGTCACCAAGGGCCAGCAGCAGCTGGCAGCGCCGCGAGGCGTCAGGACCGGCCGCGTCCAGCACCTTGAGCGCCGCCTCAAGGTGGCCGACGGCCTCCTCGTACGCCAGCTGACGGACCGCGCGGCGGCTGGCCCGGAGCGCGTAGTCGACGGCCTTCTCGTAGTCGCCAGCCGGTGCGGCGGCCGCGAAATGGTACGCCAGCGCCGGCAGCATCTCCTCCTCCGCCGCGGCGTGCAGCGCCTCGATGGTCGCGCCGGCGCGCTGATGAAGGCGAACGCGACGGGTCTGACCGAGGTCCTCGTAGAGCGCCTGCCGGACCAGCGCATGCGAGAAGGCGTAGCGTCCGGGTGCGCCTGGCACCTCGCTCAGGGCCTGGGCCTCGACGGCCTCTGCCAGGCTCTCCAGGACGTCGGCCATGGGCGCGTCGGCGACGCCCTGCAGGACCCGGAGGTCGAACTCCCGTCCCAGCACCGAAGCCATCGACAGGATCCGCGATGTCGCCGGCTTGAGCATCGCCAGGCGCCGGCTGATGATGTCGCGGACGCTCTCGGGAATGGCCAGGCTGCCGGCACCGGCACCCGGCGTCCAGCGCCCCTCACGGTCGTAGCTGGCGCCGCTCTCGGTGAGATGGCGGACGATCTCCTCGATGAAGAAGGGGTTGCCCTCGGTGTTGCGCTGCAGCGCTGTCGCCAGCTGGGCGTCCCCCTGGCCGTCGGGCAGCGTCTTCAGCAGGGCCTCGACCTCCGCGATGCTGAGGCCACCTATGTCGATCCGCTCCACTGGCGCTGTCCGGCGGATGTCGACGAGCAGCTGGCTCAGGGGGTGGCGGCGGTCGACTTCGAAGTCGCGGTAAGACCCCAGCACCATCAGCGGCATCTCGCCGGGGCTGGAGAGGACGTGGCGGAGCGCCAGCAGGGTGGGTCGGTCGGCCCAGTGGAGGTCGTCGACGATCAAGAGCGTGGGGCGGGTGCGGGCGATGCCGGCGAGCAGCTCCGAGATGGCCTGGAAGAGGCGGAAGCGTTCGTTCTCGGGCTCGCCGATCAAGGGCGCGGCCAGGTCGGGCAGATGGCTCTCCAGCTCGGGCACAAGGCGGCCGAGCTCAGCCGTCCCGGGTCCCAGGGTGCCGCGGAGTTGCGCCGGCGAGCACCGCTCGATGTAGCCTCGGACCACCTCCACCAGCGGCTGGAAGGGGAGGATCGCCTCCTGGTCGCAACGGCCGAAGAGGACGGCGCCGCCGCCGTCATGGACGCGGACGGCGAACTCGCGCGCCAGCCGGCTCTTGCCAATGCCCGGCTCCCCCGCCAGCAGCACCAGCTGCCGGCCTCCCGCCGCCGTGGTGGGCCACAGGGTGGCCAGGCGTTCCATGTCGGCGGCGCGGCCCACGAACGAGCTCCGGGCCGGCGCCTCCAGCTCCCGCGGCAGCGGGAAGGTCTCGGCGGCGGCGGCCTGCCAGCGGACCTCGCAGACCTCGACCGGGCTGGTGAGCCCCTTCAGCGGCCGGGAGCCGGCGTCGACGATCGCGAACTCACCACGGCTGCCGACCAGGTCCCGCACCAGGCCGGTGGTCAGGATCTGGCCCCCCTCGGCGATGTCGCAGAGGCGACGCGCCACGTTCACGGGCGTACCGAAGTAGTCCTCTTCGGAGCGGATCGGCTCGCCGATGTTGATCCCCACGCGAACCCGCAGTTCGGCCCCGCCGGCTGCGGCGTTGTGGCGCTGCACCCGTTGCTGGATATCGACCGCGCCCTCGATGCCGGCAACGGCGCTGCCGAAGGTGACCATCAGGCCGTCGCCCAGGTTCTTGACCTCGTGGCCGCCGGCGGCGGCGACCGCGTCCCGGATCAGCCGGAAGTGACGTCGCCGAAGGTCGAGCGCGGTGTCGTCGCCGACTTCCGCTGCCAGCTGGCCGGCATCGAGGATGTCGGTGAAGAGGATGGTTACCGGCGCGTTCTCAGACGGGATCATCGGGATTCACGAGCATATGCGCCGGAGGCCGCGCGTGCCCTTCCTGGTCCACGGCCTCAATTACAATCCCCATCCCATGAAGCTGACCATCGACGAGGTTCGTCACGTGGCCAACCTGGCCCGGCTGGGGCTCTCCGATGACGAGCTCGAGGCCATGGCGAGCCAGCTCTCAACCATCCTCGAGTACATCGACAAGCTCGAGGAGATCGACACCGCGGCGATCCCGCCCACCGCGCAGGTGGGCGAGCTGGCCGACGTCATGCAGGAGGACGAGGTTGGCCCCAGCCTGCCCCAGGAGGCGGCCCTGGCCAACGCCCCCGCGCGCGAGGACGGCTACTTCCGCGTGGCCGCCATTCAGGAATGAGCGTCAGGTCGGCCCACCTGGACGCCTCGATCGCCGACCTGGCGACGCGCCTTGCCGGGGGGGAGGTGACGGCGCGGCAGCTGGCCGAGGAGTCGTTGGCGCGCATCGATGCCCGGGACAAGCCCCTGGGGGCCTTCCTGCGAACCACCCCCGAGCAGGCGCTGGCGGCGGCCGACGCCGCCGACGCGGCGATCAAGGCCGGGATCGCGGGCCCGCTTGCCGGCATCCCGATGGCGGTCAAGGACGTGCTCGTCACCGAGGGCGTGGAGACCACCGCGGGGTCCAAGATACTGGCCGGCTTCAGGCCGCCGTACACTGCCACAACGGTGCGCCGCGCCCTTGGCGCCGGGGCGCTGCCGATGGGCAAAACCAACTGCGACGAGTTCGCGATGGGCTCGTCAACGGAGAACTCCGCGTATGGCCCGGTGCACAACCCCTGGGACCTGGGCCGGGTCCCGGGGGGCTCATCGGGTGGCTCGGCGGTGGCGGTTGCCGCCGGCGAGACCACCTTCGCCCTGGGCAGCGACACCGGCGGCTCGATCCGGCAGCCGGCCGCCCTCACCGGCTGCGTCGGTCTCAAGCCGACGTACGGGCGGACCAGCCGGTACGGCCTGATCGCGTTCGCGAGCTCCCTGGACCACGTCGGTACCTTCACCCGCACCGTCGCAGACGCCGCCACCGTGCTGGCGGCGATCGCCGGCCACGACGCGATGGACTCCACCAGCGCCGAGCGGCCGGTCGAGGGAATGGCAGCCGGCCTCGCCGAGGGGATACGAGGACTTCGCCTCGGGGTGCCCAAGGAGTACTTCGTGGAGGGTATGGAGCCCGGCGTGGAGGCCGCCGTCAAGACCGCGCTCGACCAGCTGGAGAAGGAGGGTGCGGAGCTTATCGACATCAGCCTGCCCCACACCGACTACGGCGTTGCCACCTACTACATCATCGCCCCGGCCGAGGCCTCCTCGAACCTGGCGCGGATGGACGGCGTCCGCTTTGGCCATTCTGCCCCCGACGCCCGCACCGTCACCGAGCAGTACGCCAGGGCGCGGGCCGAGGGCTTCGGCGCGGAGGTCAAGCGTCGCATCATGATCGGCACCTACGCCCTCAGCTCGGGCTACTACGACGCCTACTACGTCAAGGCGCAGAAGGTGCGCACCCTGATCAAGCAGGACTTCGACGCCGCCTTTGAGAAGGTTGACGCCATCGTCTCGGCGACCTCGCCGACGGTGGCCTTTCCCCTGGGGGCCAAGACCCAGGACCCGCTGGCGATGTACCTGAACGACGTCCTCACCATCCCCGCCGACCTGGCAGGTGTGCCCGGGATCTCCGTGCCGTGCGGCTTCAGCGAGGACCTGCCGGTCGGGCTCCAGGTGATCGGGCCCTCATGGCGCGAGGACATCGTCTTCCGCGTCGCGGCGGCCTACGAGAGCCTTAACGACTGGGGCTCGCGGGTTCCCACGGCGCTGGCCGGGGCGGTTTAGGCGGCGCTGTTGCGGCCTAGAATCCGGGCATCGGGTAGTTGTACGGAGGTCATGCAGTGACAGGGGTGGTCGCCAACATCGCGCTTCAACCGGGAGGCATTATCGGTTGGATCCTCGTCGGCCTGATCGCCGGCGCCCTCGCCAGCCGGGTGGTCCAGGGCCGTGGCATGGGGTGCCTCGGCGACCTGGTCGTGGGGGTGGTGGGCGCCTTCATCGGCGCCTTCGTGGTCGGGCTGGTGATCCCAACCGGCGCCCAATACGAGTTCATCGGCACTCTGATCGTGGCCTTTATCGGGGCCGTGATCCTGCTGCTGATCATCAAGCTGGTCACCGGCAGGCGGTAGGCCACCGGCTTGGCTGTTGACGTCGCCACTGAGATCGAGGCCGTCATCGGCCTGGAGGTCCACGCCCAGCTGCTGACGAAGAGCAAGATGTTCTGCCGCTGCAGCGCCGACTACCTCAAGGGCGGCCCCAACACCCACACCTGCCCCGTCTGCCTCGGGCTCCCCGGGGCACTCCCCGTGATCAACCGCCGGGCGGTCGAGCTGACCATCCGCACGGCCTTGGCGCTCAACAGCGAGATCCCGGAGTTCTCCAAGTTCGACCGCAAGAACTATTTCTATCCCGACCTCCCCAAGGGCTACCAGATCTCGCAGTACGACCTTCCCCTGTCACGCAACGGCCACCTCCAGGTCGAGACCGGGTCCGGCGGCCTGCGGGTCGGGATCACTCGGGTGCACCTGGAGGAGGACACGGGCAAACTGACCCATACCGGCGCCATCCACACCTCGGAGGCCTCGCTGGTCGACCTCAACCGCGCCGGGGTGCCATTGATGGAGATCGTCAGTGAGCCCGACATGCGCTCGGCCGACGAGGCCCGGGAGTACATGCAGCGCCTGCGTCAGGTGCTGGTCTGGATCGGCGTCAGCGACGGCAACATGGAGGAGGGGAGCCTGCGCTGCGACGCCAACGTCTCCGTGCGGATGGCGGGCAGCGCCGAGCTCGGGGTGAAGGTCGAGGTCAAGAACATGAACTCGTTCCGGGCCGTCCACGCAGCCCTGGAGTACGAGATCGAGCGCCAGCAGGCGGCCCTTGCGGCCGGTGAGGAGATCGTGCAGGAAACCCGGGGTTGGATCGAGGACAAGAGCTTGACCGTGAGCCAACGCTCCAAGGAGTACGCCCACGACTACCGCTACTTCCCCGAGCCCGACCTGCCGCCGCTCAACATCAGCCGCGAGGAGGTGGAGCGCATCCGCGCCTCGCTGCCCGAGCTGCCGGCGGAACGCGCCGCTCGATTCCGCGAAGACCTCGGCCTCAGCGCCTACGACGCCGAGCAGGTGACTGCCGGCATCGAACTGGCCGATTACTTCGAAGCTGTGGTAAATGGCCTCGGCAATGACCACGCGAAAGAGGCGGTCAACTGGGTCATCGGCGAGGTCAATCGGGTCCTCAAGCAGCGCAACATTGGTCCCGACGCATTGCGCCTGCGCCCCGACGGGCTTGTCGCGTTGATACAGCAGAAGCTCAATGGCACGATCAGTAACAACCAAGCCAAGGAATTGTTTGGGCAACTCACACTCGGCGGCGAGCTGGAGGTCCAGAACATCTCCAGCAACGCAGGTCACGGGGCGGATGCGGTTGCCAGCCTGATTAAGCAGAGTGGCGTCCGACAAGTCAGCGACGCAGGCGAGCTCGAGGCCTGGGTCGACGCCGCCATCACCGCCCAGCCGCAGGCCGCCGAGGATGTCCGCGCGGGCAACGAGCGGGCGATTGGCCGGCTGGTGGGGGAGGTGATGAAGCTGAGCGGCGGCAAGGCCAGTGGCCCGGCGGTCAACGCCATGATCCAGGAGAAGCTGAGGACCTGAGCCAGCCCGAGCCCGACACCCGGCTGGAGCTCGACGTCGGCGAGATGACATACGGCGCGTCGGCGCTGGCGCGCACCGAGGACGGCCAGGTGGTGTTTGTCGACGACGCCCTGCCGGGCGAGCGCGTCATCGCCGCAGTGGGCAAGCGCAAGCGGCGCTATCTGCAGGCCCGCGCCCAGCAGGTCCTGCAGGCCTCACCGCGCCGGGTCGCGCCACCTTGCCCCTACGTCCCCGCGTGTGGCGGCTGCCAGTGGCAGCACGCCGAGTACGAGGCCCAGGTGGAGATGAAGGCCCGGGTCCTGGCCGAGACCCTGCGACGCGCCGGCGTGAGCGCCCCGGTGGCGGCGGTGATCCCCTCCGACGAGCCGTTTCGCTACCGCATCCGGGGCGAATTCCACGTTGTTCCGCCGGCCACCGACGGCGCCTTCCAGCTCGGCTTCAACCGGCGCCGGACGTACGAGGTGGTCGCGGTCGAGGACTGCTTGATCCATCACGCCAACGTCGCCGACGCCCTGCCGGGCATTCGTCGCGCCCTCGACCGCGCCGGCGCGGGGACGGCTCGCAGCCTTCGCCTCACCGCCCACCCGGAGCGACGCGAGCTGCTCTGGCAGGCGCTAGGTGGCGCCGCCCCCGACGGCCTCCAGGACGCCCTGAGCGGGGAGCTGCCGGGCTACCTGGTCCACCAGGACAGCCTCTCGCTGGAGTACGACGCCTCCCGAATCGATGGCCGGGCCGGCGAGGCCCTGGTCTTTCGCGTCGACTCCGGCGCCTTCGTCCAGGTCAACCACGACCTGGCGCACCGGCTCTACGCAATCGCGCTCGGCTACATCGGGGATCGGCCCGGGCAGCTGCTCGAGGGGTACGCCGGCTTCGGCGCGATGTCGGTGCTGGCCGCAACCCGTCCGGACCCGGCGGCCCGGCCCACTCGCGTCACGATGGTCGAGGAGAGCCGCCCCGCGGTGGTGCTGGCGCGGCTCCACATTCGCCTCCACCAGGTCGAGAACGCCAGCATCCTGCCCGGGCGGCTCGAGGACCGGCTGGCCCAGGTCGAGCCGGAAGAGGTCGACAGCGTGCTGATCGACCCACCGCGGGCGGGCATGACCCCACCCGTGGTCGACGAGCTGGTGCGCTTGGCGCCCGAGCGGATCGTCTACGTCTCCTGTGACCCCGCGACCCTGGCCCGCGACCTGGCCAGCCTGGCGGACGACGGCTACACGGTCCAGGCCCAGACGCTGGTCGACATGTTCCCGCAGACCTATCACGTCGAGACCGTGAGCCTGCTGCAGCGTGACCGAAATGTTGCACGCTGACCCTCGGCCTTCATATAGGCGATCTAACCCTCGGTTTGTAAGATGGGCTCAATGCAGTATGAGGACTGGTTTTGGGGGGTCGAGGGCGGCAGCCTAGGCCCTGACGGCCTCGATCCCGATCCCGATGGCTGGTCAGTCCCGCCCCGTCGCGGCGCCGGGAGAACCGCGGCCGGAAGGCCGGCCCGGCGGGGCCGTCGTAGTTGGGGGCCGGTGGACGTCGGTTCGCGGCCTGCCGATGAGCTGACGTCGCGCCGGCCTCTTGGGGCCGGCGTAGCAATCTCGTTCACGAGCCTGGGCCGCACCCGGGTGGGGCTGTTGGTCGCGATCGTGCTGGTCGCGATGCTCGGCTTCGTGCTGCTGCAGGTTCTCGCGCCCCAGACCCGGCCGGGGTACTCCTCCGCCTCGTCGGTTGTGGATGGGGGGGCCGACGTGGCCCTGATGAAAGGAGCGGTCCTGAACGTGGCGCCGGTCCATCTCGACACCTCGGGCGCCCGGCCGCCAGGTCGCCTGATCGTTCCCAGCATCGGGGTGGACGCCCAGGTGATCGCCGTGGGCGTTGACAAGGACGGCAACATGGCGGTGACCAACGAGTCGTACGACGTTGGCTGGTACAACAAGGGCCCTGCTCCCGGTGACCAGGGCGACGCGGTCATCGACGGCCATGTCGACTGGTACGACACCAGCCAGGCGGTCTTCTACAACCTCAAGAGTGTCAAGGTCGGTGACGACGTCCAGGTGCAAAGGCTCGACGGCACAACCCGCCACTTCAGGGTCACCAGCGTCAAGACCGTGGCTTACAACGCCGACTCCAAAGGGCTGGGGCTGTTCGCACCCAGCGGGCCGCCGCGGCTGTCGCTGATCACCTGCGGTGGGCAATGGAGCCGCTCGCTCAACCAGTACCTTTCGCGGGTCATAGTCGACGCCGCCCTGGTCTCCTAGCGGCACCGGTGGGTCGAGTCTGAGGTGCTGACCCCTGAATCGCCGACGCCCATCAAGGTCGAGGTCGGCGGCCTGCAATTCAGCGTCATCGATGAAGGCGCCGGCCCCGGCGTCCTCCTGCTCCACGGCTTCCCCGACTCCTCGTATGTGTGGCGCCACCAGGTCGCCGCCCTGACCGCGGCTGGCTTCCGTGTGGTGGCGCCCGACCTGCGCGGCTTCGGCGACTCAGCCAGGCCCGAGGGCGTCGACGCCTATCGCATAGGCAATGTGCTCGACGACCTGCGGGGCATCCTCAAATCCCTGGGCATACCCCGGGTCCACGTGGTCGGCCACGACTGGGGCGCGGCGGTGGCCTGGATGTTCGCCACCACCCGGCCGCAGAAGGTCGACCGCCTGGTCGCCCTCTCCGTGGGGCACCCAGTCAACTTCATGTCGCCCGGCCTGCGCCAGCTGCAGCGCTCCTGGTACATGCTCCTCTTCCAGTTCGAGGGCGTGGCCGAGGAGGCCTTCCAGCGCCATGACTGGAAACTGCTTCGCGCCATGTTCGCCGACGGGGATGTCGATCGCTATGTTGCCGACCTATCGCGGCCCGGCGCGCTCACCGCCGGCCTCAACTGGTACCGGGCCAACATGCCGCCGTCGGTGCTGATGGCCGACCCGGTGCCCTTCCCGCAAATCGAGGCGCCCACCATGGGCGTCTGGTCCGACCGCGACTTCGCCCTCACGGAGGAGCAGATGGTCGACTCCGCCAACCAGGTCAGTGGTCCCTGGCGCTACGAGCGGCTGGAGGGCGTGGGCCACACCATCCAGCTCCAGGCGCCGGAGAAGCTCAACGCCCTGCTCCTCGACTTCCTCTCCAGCGAGGCCCGCCCTCGTGACCAGGCGGAAGTGCGCGGCGCCATCGGCAAGCACTCCGGCGGCCTCGCCGAGCGACTCAAGAGCGATCGCGGCTAGCCGGCTGGGCGGCCGCCGGCGAAGCCCCTAGAATTGGGGCGTGAGCCGGCTCCTCCTCGCCTCTTGATCCTGCCCGAGCCCAGCCACCAGCGACCCGATGTGACCTGGGGATCCTCGCGATGAGCGCTTTCGTGCATCTCCACACCCACACCGAGTACAGCCTCCTCGACGGCGCCAGCCGGGTCCAGGAGCTGGTGGGCGCCGCCAGCGCGGCCGGCCAGGAGGCGCTGGCAATCACCGACCACGGCTCGCTCTACGGCGTGGTGCCCTTCTACAAGGCCTGCCGCAGCGCCGGTGTCAAGCCGATCATCGGCTGCGAGACCTACGTCGCCCAGCGCAGCCTCCACGACAAGGAGTCGCGGGTCGACCGGGACCCCCATCACCTGGTGCTGCTGGCGCAGAACCAGGTCGGCTACCAGAACCTGATGCAGATGATTTCGACCGCGCACCTGGAAGGCTTCTACGTCCGGCCCCGCGTCGACAAGGAGCTCCTGGCCCGGCATTCGGAGGGCGTGATCGCCCTCAGCGCCTGCCTGGCCGGGGAGCTGAGCCAGCGACTCCAGGGTGGCGACATCGATGGCGGCGTGGAGGTCGCCAGCCAGTACCGCGAGATCTTTGGCGACCGCTACTTCCTCGAGGTCCAGAACCACGGCATCCCCGAGGAGGACGTCACGCGGGCTGGAGTCATCGAGGTGGGTCGCCGAACCGGGATCCCCCTGGTCGCGACCAACGACTCCCACTACACCGCGCCCGGCGACGCCCAGATGCACGACGTCCTGCTGTGCATCCAAACGGGCCGGCGCGTGTCGGACCAGGACCGGATGCGCTTCACCGGTGAGAGCTTCTACCTCCGCAGCGCCGACCAGATGCGAGAGGTCTTCCCCGAGGTCGAGGAGGCCGTGCGCAACACAGTCGACGTCGCCGCCATGTGCGATGTCGAGATCGAGCTGGGCGGTATGCTGCTCCCGCGCTACGACGTCCCCGACGGCAAGACCGCCGATGCCTACCTCCGGGCCCTGTGCGAGGACGGCCTCCGCCGTCGCTTCGAAACCCCAACGTCCGAACAACAGAAACGCCTCGACTACGAGCTCCAGGTCATCACCGACATGGGCTACGCCGCCTACTTCCTGATCGTCTGGGATTTCGTCCACCACGCCAAGACCCACGGCGTCCTGGTCGGCCCCGGCCGTGGCTCGGCCGCGGGGTCGATGGTCTCCTACTGCCTCGACATCACCACCCTCGATCCCCTCCGCTACGGCCTCATCTTCGAGCGCTTCCTAAACAAGGACCGCATATCGATGCCCGATATCGACATCGACTTCTCGGTGGCCGGGCGGGAGTCGGTGATCCGCTATGTCACCGAGAAGTACGGCGAGGACCGCGTCGCCCAGATCGGCACCTTCGGCACGATGGCCGGCAAGGCCGCCATCCGCGACGTCGGCCGGGTCCTCGACATTTCCATCGCCGAGGTCGACCCCATCGCCAAGATGGTGCCGGTCTTCCAGGGCAAGACGGTATCGCTGGAGAAGTCGATGCAGCAGGTGCCCGAGCTGCGCCATATCTACGATTCGGACCCGCGCTACAAAGAGCTGATCGACACCGCCCAGCGGCTCGAGGGCATCACCCGAAGCGTCGGCACCCACGCTGCCGGCGTGGTCATCGCACCCGACTCGATCGTCTCGCGCGTGCCCCTGCAGCGGGGCACCACCGACAAGTCGACGATCGTCACCCAGTACGAAATGACCGCGATCCAGGAGCTGGGCCTGCTGAAGATGGACTTCCTGGGCCTGCGCAACCTGGACATCATCGACGCCTGCATCCGAATGGTGGAGCGGACCCGGGGGCTCAATGTCGACATCGAGACCGTGCCGCTGGACGACCCCGCCACCTTCGACGCCCTCTGCCGCGCTGACACCCTGGGCACCTTCCAGCTGGAGTCGCCGGGGATGCGCCGGGTGCTGCAGGGGCTGAGGCCCTCGCAGTTCGAGGACATCATCGCCGTGAACGCGCTCTACCGCCCCGGCCCGATGGAGCAGATCGACAAGTTCATCGCCTGTAAGCACGGTCTCCAGGAGGTGACGTTCCCCCACCCGCTGCTGGAGGAGGCGCTCCGGGAGACGTACGGAGTCGCCGTCTACCAGGAGCAGGTGATGACGATCGCCAACACCCTGGCCGGCTTCACCATGGCGGAGGCCGACATCCTCCGGGCCGCGATGGGGAAGAAGGACAAGGTCAAGATGGCCAAGCAGCGAGAGAAGTTCATCAAGGGCTGCATGGCGACCAACGGCCTCACCGAGGCCGAGGCGGTGAAGATCTTCGACCTGGTCGAGTTTTTCGCCGGGTACGGCTTCAACCGGGCCCACAGCGCCGCCTACGCGATGATCAGCTACTGGACCGCCTACCTCAAGGCCAACTACACCATCGAGTACCTGTGCGCGCTGCTGATGCACGAGGACGACCAGGCCCGGGTTGCGGCGATCGTCGTCGACTGCCAGGACCACGGCATCAACGTCACAGCACCGGACGTGAACGCCTCCGAGGCCGACTTCACAGTGGTCTCGGCCGACACCATCGCCTTCGGCCTCAAGGGCGTGAAGAACATCGGCATCCGTGCCATCGACCTGATCGTGGCCGAGCGCCAGGAGAACGGGCCGTACGCCACCCTCCTCGACCTGTGTCTGCGCATCGACCTGCACGAGGTCAACAAGCGGGTCCTGGAGGCGCTGATCAAATGTGGCGCGATGGACTCCCTGGGCGAGCGAGCGCAGCTCCTGGCCAGCCTCGACCGGGTCGCCGACCGCGCCGCCGAGATCCAGCGCGAACGCGAGACGGGCCAGGTCTCGCTCTTCGGCGACGGCGGCCTGGGCGACGTCCACGAGGTGCAGCTGGTCGGGGGTGTCACCGCCGCCGACCAGAGGCTGCGGCTGGAGTGGGAACGCGAGTTCCTGGGGATCTACCTCAGCGACCATCCTCTGCGCCGCATCGAGGCGGAGATGAGCTCTCGCACCGATACCCGCTGCATCGAGATCACGCCCGAGCTGGAGGGCTTCGAAGTCAGGGTCGGCGGCATCATCCGCGAGGTCCGCCGTCGCCCTGATCGCAGCGGCCGGACGATGGCCTTCGTCGAGCTCGAGGACCTGACCGGGTCGGTGGCGGTCACCGTCTTCTCGCGCACCCTGGAGCAGGCCACCGACATCATCCAGCCCGACCGCATCGTCATGCTGCGCGCCCGGGTCGACACCAGGCGTCGCCTTCGGGACGGCTCCGATGCGGAGTCAGCGGGCCTGGTTGCCGACCAGGTCTGGAGCTTCGAGGACCCCGACCCCGAGGGATGGTCGCGCCAGCAGGTGGTCCACCTGACCCTGGCTGGCGGCCTCGGGGAAGCCGCCATGACCGAGCTCAACGGCGTCCTCGAGCTTCATCCCGGCCCGGACCAGGTCGTCCTCCACGTGGACGATGGGGAGCAGGCCTGGGAGATGGAGCTGCCCCGCCAGGTGGCCCCCGGGGACGAGCTGCGCGCCGCCGTTGAAGCGGTCCTTGGACCGGGGACGTACCGTTGTGACGTGGTGCGCCGGCGGGCTACCGAGCGTAAACCCTGGGTGCCGCGGAGCGGGCCCCGCGCGCAGGACGAGGTCGCCTGACGCGTTATATGGGGGCACAGGCGGAGAAATGCGAATAGGAGTAATGACCTCGGGTGGCGACGCCCCGGGGATGAACGCAGCGATTCGGGCGGTGGTCCGCCGCGCCTTCACCATGAACTGCGAGACTGTGGGCTTCCTCCACGGCTTCAACGGCCTGGTCAAGGGGGAGTGGCGCAAGATGACGCAGGCCTCGGTGGCGGGCATTATCCAGCGAGGCGGCACCATCCTCCGCACCGCGCGCTCCCGCGACTTCGAAGAGGAGGAGGGCCGCGCCGCCGCTCTCAGGACCGTCGAGAAGACCGGTGTCGAGGGCCTGGTCGTGATCGGCGGAGGCGGCTCCGCCGTCGGTGGCGCTGCCCTCGATGCCATGGGTCTGCCCGTGGTCACGGTACCCAGCACCATCGACAACGACCTTCTCGGCACCGACGTCACCATCGGCCACATGTCGGCGGTCGACACCGTGGTCCAGAACGTCAACCGCATCCGCGACACCGCCACCAGCCACGAGCGCATCTTCGTGATCGAGACCATGGGGCGCGACACCGGCCACATCGCCCTCGATGCCGGGCTTGCTTCGGGCGCCGAGTCGATCTTGATCCCGGAGATCGAGACACCCCTGGAGGACGTCAGCCGCCGCATCCTCAACGCCCATGCCCGGGGCAAGTCACACAGCATCATCATGCTGGCCGAGGGCTACGGCCACGGCTTCGACGTGGCCCGCACAATCCAGGAGGAGTCGGGGCTGGAGACACGGGTCATCGTCCTCGGTCACCTGCAGCGCGGCGGCTCACCGCTGGCCTCCGATCGCATCATCGCCAGCCGGCTGGGCGCCCATGCCACCGACATGCTGGTCGCGGGTCGCCACGGCATCCAGGTTGGTCTCATCTCCGGCGACTACGTCGAGACGCCGCTGGACGTGGTCACCTCGAAGCGCCGCGAGATCGACCTCCACATATACGACCTGGCGCGTTCACTCTCCGGCTGAGTGCGAGTCATCCCCGCCATCGACCTGCTCGATGGCAAATGCGTGCGGCTTCTCAAGGGCGACTTCGACCATGTCACCGAGTACAGCGATGACCCCCTGGCGGTGGTCGCCGACTTCATGCTGGCGGGCGCCACCAGGATCCACGTTGTGGACCTTGACGCGGCCCGAGACGCCCCCGGTGACAACCGCCGGATCATCAAGTCGATCGTGACCCGCGCCGACATCGAGGTCGAGGTGGCGGGGGGCATCCGTGGCGCCGCCGAGGTACAGGGGTGGAAGGAGCACGGCGTCGGCTCGGTGGTGATCGGCACCCTGGCGGCGGAGCAGCCCGGTGAGCTACAGCGGCTGGCGATGCGCTGGCCCGGCTTCATCCACGTCGCGCTCGACGCCCGCGGCGAGCTGATCGCAACGCATGGCTGGCAGGGGAGGGGAGGCCACACCGTCAGCGAGATGCTGGAGCTGTACGAGGCCACCCCCCTCGCCGGTTTCATCTACACCAACATCGAGCGCGACGGCACCATGGCCGGCCCCGACGTGGAGGGCCTTCGCCACCTGGTGGCGGCATCGGCGCACCCCGTGATCCTGAGCGGCGGCTTCAGCAGCATCGACGACCTGGAGCAGGCCAGGGCGGGTGGGGCCTGGGGCGCCATCGTGGGGCGCGCCGTGTACGAGGGCGAGCTCGACCTGGGCGCCGCAATCGCAGCCGTTTCTGCGGAGGCCGGGGCCTAGTACACTGCCGCCATGGAGGCGGGGTCCGAGTTCAGACCCACCCACACGGCGCCAGCGGGTGGGTTGCCGACGTGGTCCACCCCCGACCCGGCCGCCGCCGCCGACAACCACCTCGACCCGCTGCTCGAGGTCCAGGTGATGGAGGAGACCACCGGCTGGGCGCACATCCTCTGCGCCAATGGCTGGACCGCCTGGGTCGACTCCCGCTACCTGGTGCCGCTGCCCGCGGCGGCCGCACCGCCCGCGGCTGAGCCGGCGTCGGCGGCCACTGGTCCGCCTCAGGCCGCGGTGCCCGCAGCCGGCGCCGCCGGCGCCGCAGGCGCGCCGCCCTCGTTCTCACCTCCGTCGGCGGCCCCAGCCGAGCCGACAGCCGCTCCAAGCGCTGCCGGGCGCCCTCCGTCCGAGGCCGGGGCCCCGCCGATCGGCGCGGGGGCCCCGCCTTCGATCGCCCCGGCGGCCGCCGCGGTGGCGCCGCCGGCGACCCCGGCGTCCCCAGGGGCCGTAGTGGCACCCAAGGCCCGGCGCGGCGGGTGCGGGCGCATCGTCCTGTTCGGCTGCCTGGGGCTGATCCTGCTCACGATCCTGGGGGGCCTCGGCATCTTCATCGCCCTGCGGAGTGGCGCGCTCACGACCGACAAGCTCCTCAACGTGATCGGCCAGGGGCCGGCGTCGATCGAGTTCGACAACCTCCGGGATGACTCGATCCAGGCGGCGGTGGACTCGCTCAGCAGCTCGAGTTCCAGTGGCGGTTCGTCGTCCAGCGGCGGCAGCTCAAGCGGGTCCTCTCCGTGTGGGTTCTCGTTGTCCGGCGGATGCCTCATGCTGAACCCGTTCGACGTCAAGCAGCGCCGTGTGGAGAACCCGGGAAAGTACAAGGTCACGTTCGTGGACAAATCAGGAGCGAACATCGCCACCTGCACCCTGGACGTACATGGTGGCGATCACTACCAGTTCGTTGCCCTGCCGGCCCTGATCGCCGTGAACAAGGGCAACGACCCCTCGAAGCGGGGTTCCGACTACGACATCAAAACATCGAGCTTGTGCAAGCCGTGAGGTGGCCGAGGTGAACCGCGCCGGGATTTGTCGGCTGGCCCTTGTCATTGGCGCGGTGGTGGCGCTCTCGGGGTGCGTGCCGACGGTAACGGTGCAGAACAACACTAAGATCCCCGTACGGGTCGTTGTGAGCAACCCTGGCGGCGGCGCCGAGACCTTTTCGCCGTCCCCGGGGGAGAGCTCCAACGGTGACCTCGCCCCCGGGGCCTACACCGTCACCGTGATACCCGATACGGACTGGACCAGTTACGCCACGCAGAGCCGCCAGGCCCTCAACGACCAGCTGGCCAACTCCCAGAATCTCACGGGGCCGCAGCTGCTCGCGGTCGTCCAGCGCCTGAAGGACCTGGCCGCCAGGATGGACCAGATGCAGAAGTCCGCCGGCGCGGGGGCCAGCTGCGGCGGCTCGGTAACCGAGGACTCGGCCGCGACCGCGACCATCAGCATCGGCGCCGATGGCAAGCTCGTGATCGGGTGCAAGTGACGGGTTAACTCGTCACCGGGGATCAGAGCCGGCCGAACCTGCACGCGCGCCGACCTAACGGGGGGAGGTGTGCGCCGTCGGCGTAGGGGTAGCGGCCTGCGAAGGCGTCGCCGGCGGGAAGTCCGAGGGCACATCCTGCCCGGTCGACATGTCGATCGTGACAGCGGTGGTGTTGGCGCTGTTTGAGCTCTGCGTCAGGACGATGCTGATCAACTCGCGGCTGGAGTACCGGTAGCCGCCGATGTTGCCGCTGTCGTCCGAGTGCACCGTCCAGCCGTTGTACTGCAGGTCGGCGATGTAGGGATCCTTGGCCTCGGCCGGGGTCACGGGGCACTCTCCCTCGACGCGGTAGCGCTTGCCGGCGCGGCCGAGGTCGACCAGGACCATACGGTTGGCCGCGAAGTTGGGGCAGAGGACCAGCTCCTTGGGAAGGTCGCCGATGCTGTTGATGACCTTCGCCTGGCCGCTGTTGACGATGAAGAATGTCCCCAGCCCGGCAAGCACCACCACCGCCAGGGTTAGGCCGATGGCTCCGAATGAGAGTGCCAGCAGGACGCGGCGTCCGTTATTGCTTCGGTGGAATGGCCCCCCCCGCGGCGGTTGCACCTACACGCTCAGACCTGTCGCTGGAGAGGGGCGGCCAGCAGCCGCAGCTGCTCCATCATGGCGGCGAAGTTGCGTGGCGTCAGGGACTGGGCGCCGTCACTGAGGGCGTGGTCGGGATGGGGGTGGACCTCGACGATCAGCCCGTCGGCGCCCGCGGCTAAGCCGGCCAGCGCCACAGGGCCGACCAGCTTCCACTTCCCGGTTCCCTGGCTGGGGTCGACGATGATCGGCAGGTGGCTCAGCTCCCGGACCATGGGGACGGCGCTGATATCGGTGGTGAAGCGCGTGTAGGTCTCAAAGGTGCGGATGCCGCGCTCGCAGAGGACGACGTTGGGGTTGCCCTGGCTGAGGATGTACTCCGCTGCCAGCAGCCACTCCTCGATCGTGCTGCTCATGCCGCGCTTCAGCAGGATGGGGCGGTTGGCGCGTCCGGCAGCCTCGAGCAGGCCGTAGTTCTGCATGTTGCGGGCGCCGATCTGGAGCATGTCGGCGTACTCGCTGACCAGGGGGACGTCCTCGATGTTCATGACCTCGGTGACCACCGGGAGGCCATAGCGGTCGCGGGCCTGCGCCAGCAGCTTGAGCCCTGCCTCGCCCAGGCCCCTGAACGAGTAGGGCGACGTCCGCGGCTTGAAGGCGCCGCCTCGCAGCATGTGGCCGCCGGCCGCGGCGACCGCCTCGGCGGTGGTCATCAGCTGCTCCTCGCTCTCCACCGAGCAGGGTCCGCCCATCACCACGAAGGCGGTGTCACCGATCTGGACGTCACCGACATGCACGACTGTTGGCGCGGGGTGGAACTCGCGCCCCACCAGCTTGAATGGCTTGCTGACGGGCACGGCGTCGACCACCCCGGGCATGTTGACGATGGAGTCCTTGAGGCTGATCGGGTTTGACCCCAGCACACCAATGGCGGTGCGGTCGGCGCCGGGCAGCTTCACCGGCTTGAAGCCACGGGCTTCGACCTCGGCGCATACAGCCTCGATCTGCAGGTCGGTGGCGTGGGCGTCCATCAAGATCAACATGCCGTCAAAGGTTATCGGAGGCCCGGGGTGTTACTTGGTCAGGACCAGCGCCAGCCGCCCCTGGTTCAGCTTCGGGGTCTGGGCGTCGATTGCCTGGAAGACGATCTTCCAGGAGTAAAACCAGTTCTTACCCTGCCAGATGCCGCCGTCGTTGGTGACCACCCCGGCATCGGTGTAGCCCTTGATCAGGACCTCGTGGTAGACCGTCTGGGCGCCGTAGTTGTGGTTCTCGAGGGAGTGGGTCATGACCGGGATGATCACCGGCCTGCCCGCCGCCAGCTCTTGCTCGATGCTCTCCTTGGTGGCCGGGAAGACGCGGTAGTTGTAGCCGTAGTAAGCCTTGGCGAGCTGGCCGGTCCGATCCATGGTCAGGTCCTTCTCGGCGCCCCAGTTAACCACCTGCCACTTCTCCAGGGCGCGTATGGCGTCGGTGGCCTCCGGCACAGGGACGTCGGTCCGCTTATCGCCGTCGAGGTATAGGTGGTACATGAATATGGCGTCTTCCTCGCAGGCGTTCTCGAACTCCTTCCAGTTGTTGCCCGGAGCCTGCACCGTGTACGGCACCTGGAGCAGCGCCGTTGCTGGTATCGAGGAGGGTTCTGGCGCCGTTCCTCGCCCGTTGCGGTTGTCGGCCGGGTTGGCCACCGGCTGCAGGTTGTTGAGCTGGCCCTGTTCGGCGGGGTGCGAGTCGGCGGTGGGGCGGTCCTGGTACTGGTGCCAGAGGGCCCGCCCCTCAGTAAGGCCAAACACCGTCGCCGCGAGCACGACCACGATCACGAAAACCGCAACGATTACACGCTTGCGGCTCCACCCGCGGCGGCGGCGGACGCGCGTGACCGACGGGACGCTTACCAGGTCTGGGCCAGACACCCGTATATCCTACGAATGCAGCGCGGGAGTGGCGAAATCGGTAACCGCGATGGTCTCAAACACCATTGGGTGCAAGCCCTTGAGGGTTCGAGTCCCTCCTCCCGCACCAGCCTTAGGACTTAGCTGGACCCAGGGCTAGATCGTGGCCGAACGCACCAGGCTGGAGGCCTCGAGCTTGCCAAGGCCGTCGAACGCGGCCATCTTGAAGGCGTCGCTCCACGTCGGCACGTTGAAGGTGGCGTGCACGAAGTAGTCGAGGTCGCCGTTGAACTGGATCACCGCCTGCGCGATGTGGATGATCTCGGCGGCGATCTCGCCCACGGCGTGGGCGCCAAGGACGCGGCGATCCTTGGGGTCGAAGATCAGCTTGACCAGGCCATCGGTCATGCCACCGATGTTGGCCCGTGAGTTGCCTCGGAAGTCCGAGCGCCCGACCGCGTAACGCACGCCGCGTTCGATCGCCTGCTCCTCGGTGAGCCCCACCCAGGCGACCTCGGGAATGCTGTAGACCCCGCTGGGCGCCACGAACTGCCCACTGCTGGCATAGCTCGTCCCGCACGCCGCGGAGGCCGCCACCCGGCCCTGCTCGACGGAGACCGAGGCCAGCCCCGGGGGCCCGATCAGGTCGCCGGCGGCAAAGATGCTGGGCACGCTGGTCTGGAACCGCTCATCGACAAGCACACTGCCGCGGTTGCCCAGCTCCACGCCAACCTCCTCCAGTCCCAGGTCGTCGCTGTTGCTGGTGCGCCCCACCGCGAAGAGCACCTTGCCAGGGCGGAGCTTCTTGCCGTCACTGAGCGCCACGGTCAAGCGGCCCCGCTCGCGGCTGATAGACTCGGTGCGGGTATTGGTGTGGATGTCGATGCCTTCCAGGGCCATGTTCCGCGCCAGCTCGGTCGACATCTCGCCGTCGGCGATAGCCAGGATTCGTGGCCCCGCCTCGACAAGCGTGACGCGGATGCCCAGCGACGCCATGATCGAGGCGTACTCGCTGCCGACCGCCCCGCTGCCGATGACCAGCATCGATGGAAACGCGTGGTCGATGTCGAGAACGGTCTCGGAGTCGTGGACGTCGGGGTCGTCGAAGGGCACGTCATTGGGATGAAACGGCCGTGAACCGGTGGCCAGCAGGATCGCGTGGCCCTCGAGCTCGCGGGTCGCCCGCCCCGCCGCGACCGAGACGGTGTTGGGCCCAATGAGGCGGGCGGTCCCACGGATAACGTCGATGCCGTGGCGGTCCATGTTGTGCCTGACCTGCTTGGCCATGGTGCCGATGACCTCAGCGGTCCGCTGGCGCAACAGCATCAGGGTGAGCTCCGGCTGCATCTGGAGGCCGAGGCCGTAAATGTCGCGCTTGCGGAAGCCGGTCACATACAGGGCCGCCTCTCGCATCGTCTTGGTGGGGATGCCGGCATTGCTGACGACCACGCCGCCGAGGTTATGGTGACGCTCGACCAGGGCTACCGACTTGCCGAAGTAGGCTGCGTGGGCGGCTGCCTTCTCGCCGGCCGGACCGGACCCGACCACCACCAGGTCGTACTGCTTGCCCTTCACGTTGCCTCGCGATTCCGCCGATGCTGCCCAGATCGTAATGAGCCGTCAACCGTCCCGACAAGCATCAGCTCGGCGGGCGGCCATGTTCAGTCGGGGTGCGCCGGAGCCCGGCCGAATGAAGCAAAATACCGAGGTGGCGAAGCGAAAGAGCACCAACCAGGGGTCCCCGGGAAGCCTGCGGAAGGGGGTGGCAGAGGCCTTTCCGCGCCTGTCCGGCGACCAGGTCGCCGCGCTGTTGAAGCAGGCCAAGCTCGAAACCTACACCACCGGCGAGACCGTCATCCGCGAGGGGACGTACGCCAATGGCTTCTTCGTCGTGGTCAGCGGGCAGGCCGAGGTGCTTCAGTTCGACGACGCCAACAAGTACCGCAGGATCCGGCGCCTCGACCCCGGCGATTTCTTCGGTGAGATCGGCCTCCTGACGCCGCCCCGGCGCACGGCGACGGTGCGCGCCAGGACCAGGCTGGAGGTCATCGCCCTCCGCAACGACCAGTTCTTCGCCCTGCTGCACCATGCGCCCGAAGCCGCCGAGGCCACCAAGCGGGTTGGCGCCAAGCGCGCGTCGCGACCGCGGCCGAAGGCCAAGTCAGCGGCCACTGCTGCCACGCCGAAGGCCACTCGAGGCTCGACCAACCGGCGCAGGACCAGCAAGCCCAAGGCCTAGGCGTAGGGTCTGGCCTCCGCAGCGGCTCCCGCGGCCGCCTAGCCCCCGGGTTTTGGCGGGTCGTCCGCCTTGAGCTCCTCCTTGAAGCGCTCGCTGGCCTCCTTGCTGGCCTTGGGGATGTCCCGCACCGCTCGCCCCGATCGGCGCCCCAGCCAGGGCAGCCAGGCCGGCGCCAGCAGGAGCACTGCGGCCGCCACGATGATCAACAAGATCCACCAGTGCCCCAGCATCTAGCACCTCCTCGCCAGGCGGCGATCGGGCTGATTATAGGTTGCGGTCCGATCCACGCCGTTCCGTGTCACAACCGCGCCCTCGGCTCGCCCCGGGGGTGACCGGGGCCCCGAATTGCGCTATTTTTTGCCCACCGCCCCCAACCCGGGCGCAGAGGAGGCGAATGGAGCCGGCCGACAGCCGGGTCAAGATTCTCATCGTCGACGATCATCAGATCGTGGCGCAGGGGCTGCGGCTCCTTCTGTGGGACGACGCCGACCTCGAGGTCGTGGGGATCGCCGCGACCGGCGGAGAGGGCGTGGAGATGGCCATTCGGTTGCAGCCCGACGTGGTGCTGATCGACTTCCATCTGCCCGACCGGGCCGGCGCCGACGTGGCTTTGATGCTGAAGCGGCTCTGTCCCCAGGCGCGAATCGTCTTTCTCAGCGCCGACGCCTCGCCCGGCGCTGTTCGCACCGCCACCGACGCCGGCGCCAGCGGCTACCTGGTCAAGGACGAGGCGGGGGCCGGCCTGCCCGACGCGGTCCGCCGCGTCGCCAAAGGCGAGCAGATGTTGCCCGCCATCCCCGAGCGCCTCACCCTCGCGGACCCGTGAGGCTCTAGGGCAGGACCCGGAACCACCAGAGGCTAAGCATCGCGGCCAGGAGGACGGCGACCGCGCCGACGATCACAGCCGGGATGGTGGCGTCAAAGCGGACAAACCGCCAGGCGAACTGGCTGCCCAGCGTGGAGTAGATCTCGCCCAGCTTGCCCGACTCCTCGGCAAAGTAGTACTTGCCGCCCGTCGTGCTGGCGATCTGGCTGAGGGCCTGCTCATCGACGCCGCCCACCGGCTGGCCATGGACCGTCACCGATGGGTCGCGCGAACCGACCCCGATGGTCTGGATGGGGATGCCGGCGGCCTTGGACTGCTGGGCCACCTGAAGCGGGTCCGACCCGCGGTTGGTGACGCCGTCGGTCAGGAGCACGATCATCGTCGGGGGGCGGCTGTTGTCGCCGGGGTTCCCGCTTGCCGGCGCCAGCTCCTTGATCGCCAGGGCCAGGGCATCGCCGGTGGCGGTCCCACCCCCGGCTTGCAGGGCATCCAGGGCCGACAGCACGGTGTCACGGTTATCGGTCAAGCTGGAGGCCACGATCGGATAGGTGCTGAACCCGATCAGCCCAACCCGGGCGTTGGCGGGAAGCTGGTCGATCAGGTTGTGGGCCGCGCTCTTGGCCGCGTCCAGCCTGGTGGGAGACACATCGCTGGCGTCCATCGACCCGGAGGTGTCGATCACCAGCATCACGGCGGCGTCGTTGCGCGCCACTTCGAGGTTGAGGACCGGTTGCGCCATCGCCAGCACCAGCGCGGCGGCGCCCAGGAGGAAGAGCGCGGGAGGAACGTGTTTGCGCACCGCCGGGCGGCGGCCGATGACGCTGGCCAGCAGCGACACCTCGGTAAACCGCAGGGTGTACTTGCGGCGCCGCCGCTGCGCCAGGACATAGAGGCCGGCGAGGACGGGGATCGCCAGCAGGGCGAAGAGCAGTGCCGGCTGGTGGAAGCTCATCAGGCCCGTCGGGTGCCCAGCCCGCCCCGCATCCGCTGGCGCCGCCGCAGATAGCTGATCAGCTGGTTGACCACCGGCTGGTCGGTGCTGACCTCGAGGACCTGGGCGCGCGACGCGCGGAAGTCCGCCATCAGCTGGGCCCGCTGCTCGGCCGCGGCGGCGCGATAGCGTTCGCGCAGCCGCCTGCTGCCAGTGTCGACCTCGATCTGCCGGCCGGTCTCCGGGTCCTCGAAGGTGACCACCCCGATCGATGGGATCTCGCTCTCCCGCGGGTCGGTTACGCGGGCCGCGACCACGTCGTGGCGCAGGGCAAGAGCCTTCATCGGCGTCTGCCAGCCGGAGTCGACCAGAAAGTCGCTGATGACAACCACCAGCGACGGTCGCGGGATCAGTCGCGCCGCGCGCCTGAGGGTGGCGGCCAGGTCAGTGCGACCCGGCGAGCTGTCGGCCGCCGTCTCGGCCTCGACCTTGGATAGCAGCCGGAGCCGCCCGGCGCGGCCGCCGGTGAGCGCGAAGACCTTGCGCCAGTGGGCGTCGAAGACAACGGCCCCGACGCGGCTGCCGTGGCGGGCCAGCACCAGTGTCATCAGGTCCACCAGCTCCTGGGCGGCCTCCCGTTTCAGCACCCGCGACGTGCCCCAATCCAGCGACCGGCTGGCATCGACGATCAGCCAGACGTCAAGGCCGCGCTCCTGGTGTGAGAGGCGCACGTAGGGGCGGTCGGAGCGGGCCGTCAGGTTCCAGTCGATGAGGCGCGCGTCCTCGGCAGGCTGGTACTCGCGAACGTCGGCGTGCTCGATGCCGGGGCCCAGGAACTGGGAGCGCTCGTCGCCTGCGGTATGCACCCCCAGGCGATGGGTGAGGGGCCAGCGCAGCCGGCGCAGGAGCTCCCGCGCGGGCTCGCCCCTGCGCTCTCGGTCTACCTCAGGAGGCGACACGGTCGGCCAGGTCGAGGCGTGGCGCGGGGTGCCGCTCGAGCAGGGCGGTGACGATCGACTCCATGGAGACCTCGTCGGCGATGCCGTCGTAGCTGAGCACGATCCGGTGGCGCAACACCTCGGGGGCGACGTCGGTGATGTCGTGGCCAAGGACGTACGACCGTCCGCGGATAAACGCGAGGGCGCGGGCCGCCTGCACCAGGTGGATCGAGGCGCGGGGGCTGGCGCCGAAGGCGATGGCGCCGGCGAACTCGGCCATACCCATCTCGGCGGGCTTCCGCGTTGCGGCGGCAAGGGTGGTGGCGTGCTGGATGACGGCGGGGTCCACGTAGATGCCGAGCACGTCCCGCTGCATCTCCAGCAGTTTCTTCAGCGTCAGCACCTGGCGGACCTCGATCGGAGCGCCGATCATCCGCTCGACGACCACGGTCTCCTCGGCCTGCGACGGGTAATCGACCAGCACCTTGAGCATGAAGCGGTCGATCTGCGCCTCCGGCAGGGGATACGTGCCGTCGGCTTCGATCGGGTTCTGGGTGGCCAGCACCAGGAACGGCTCGCTGACCCGGTGGGTCTCCTTGCCGATCGTCACCTGGTGCTCCTGCATCACCTCCAGCAAAGCCGACTGCACCTTCGCCGGGGACCGGTTGATCTCGTCAGCCAGGAGGAGGTTGCAGAAGACTGGTCCCAGCTCAGTGCTGAAGTCGGCGCGGGAGGGATTGTAGATGCGAGTGCCGATGAGGTCGGCGGGGACCAGGTCGGGGGTGAACTGCACCCTACCGAAGGTGGCGCCGACGACCTCCGCGAGGGTCTTGATGGTGATCGTCTTGGCCAGCCCGGGGACGCCCTCCAGGAGCACGTGACCGCCCGCCAGCAGCGCCACCAGCAGCCGCTCCAGGAGCCGGTCCTGGCCGACGATCCGCCGGCGAACCTCGAACAACACCTCCTCGACCTCGGCCGGGACGCGGGCCGCCTGCTCCTGGGTGACGCCCCCCGGCGTCGCCTTGGTGGCCGGGACCGGCAAGCTAGCCGCCGGCGCGGCTTCCTCGGGCTGCGTCATGGCTTCTCCTCCTGTCATGGGCGTTCGCCCACGGTGATGTTGACAGTCTTGCTGGAGCCGTCGGGCAGCCTGAAGACAGCGTCCACCTTGTCACCTGGCTTGTACCCGGCCAGCACCTGGGTCACCCCGGACGAGTTGCCGATGGAGTGCCCGCCGAGGCTGGTCATTACCCACTCGGCCTGGACCCCTGCCTTGTCGGCGGGGCCGCCGCTGACGGTGCTGGCGACGCGGGCACCGCCGTTGACCGCGTCGGAGACGGTGACCCCCAGGTACGGCTGATTGGTGTGGGTGACCTGTCCGCCGTTACCGATCTGCTTGGTCACGTTCTGGACCTGGCTGGCGGGGATGGCGAACCCGATGTTCGACGCCGAGCCGCCCCGGCCCGACCCCACCGAGAGGGTGGGGATGCCGATCACGTGGCCGCTGATGTCCACCAGGGCGCCGCCCGAGTTGCCCGGGTTCAGCGGCGCGGTGGTCTGGATCAGGTTGGTCAGGGTGATGGTGGCGCTCTCCTGCTGCTGCCGGCCGAGGGCGCTGACGATCCCCTCGCTGACGCTGTCCGGCAGCCCCAGGGGGCTGCCGATGGCGAGGACGATGTCACCGACCTGGACCTGCGAAGAGTCGCCGAAGGTCGCCGGCTTGAGCGTGTTGTCGCCAACGGTGGCCTTGATCTCAGCCAGGTCGTTGGAGGGGTCGTTGCCCACCAGCGAGGCCTTGTAGGCATGGCCGTCGGACGTGGTGACGGTGAAGCTGGTGCTGTTGCCGACGACGTGGGAGTTGGTGACGATATCGCCCTGGGCGTCGAGGACAACTCCTGAGCCGAGCCCGGCGCTGGTCTCGACCTGGACCACCGAGGGCGTCACCGAGGCCACGATCTGGCGCAGGTTGTCCTGCAGCTGCGCCAGCGCCCCCGAGCCGCTCGGCGGCGCTGTCTGGAGGCTGCCTCCGGGAGAGCCGGAGGGCGCAGCCTGGGCGGCGCCAGAGGGGGTAGGCGAGGCGGAGGTGCCCTGCTGCGTCTCGGCGGGGGAGGCAAAGCGGACGGGCAGGTTGCATGCCGCCACCAGCGCCGCCACGGCGAGGAGGCCGACCAGGGCCCGGGCCGGGCGGAGCGTCCGTCTCACCGGCTTAGTGTTGCCCGGCAAGGTTGCAAAATCGTGGGATCTGCATAAGAAATCGCTATGAATTCTCGCCCTATGGGCGCATTGCTGCTTCCGCGACAGGTGTGACGGGCTCTAGGGAATACATAAGAACTGCGGTCTAATCTGAGTACACCGATATTTCCCGTCCTCAGGAGGAGCGCGCATGTCAGGGCCCGATCCCGGTACGACCGACGCCCTGCCTGACGTGCCCCGCCGGCCGCGACATTTCAGGCGCGGCTGGCGCGCGATCGAGTGGAGGATCCTGGCCGGTGTCGTCCTGTTGGTGGCCGGTGCAATCGTCGTGGCCTCGGCGCTGGTCGACGAGGACCTCTTTGAGCCCATCGTGGCCGGCGCCGTCGGCGTCCGTGGCATCCTCCGGACGCAGGGATACCTGGGCGCGATGGGACTGCTCTACGTCGAGGAGTCGGGGATCCCGGTACCCGCTCCCGGCGACGTCTTTGTCCTCTACGTCGGAGCCCACGCACCCAAACAGCCGCTGCAGTGGCTAGCGGCGTTCGCCGGGGTGATAGCTGCCGTCCTGCTGGGCTCGTCCAACCTATACCTGATCTCGCGCAACTTCGGGCGCAAGCTGGTCGAGGGCCGCATCGGCCGGGTCCTCCATATTACGCCGCGTCACGTGGCGAGGGCCGAGGGCTGGTTCGAACGCTGGGGTATATGGGCCATCATCTTCGGCCGCCACATCCCCGGCTTCCGGGTGCCGATCACGGTTGGCGCCGGGCTGTTCCGCGTGCCGTACCGCAAGTTCGCGGTGGGCGTGGTGATCTCGACCGTCCTCTGGGCCGGGGTCTTCATGTACATGGGGCTCAGGTTCGGCGCCCGGATCGAGGCCTTCATGCTCCTGCACCGGGAGACCTACTGGCTGATCCCGGTGGTGGTGGCGGTGCTGCTATTGATGAGGATCCTGGCGGGGCGGGGGCAGGAGGCTCCCGGACAGGCGCCGCCGGACTAAGCCTCTGCCGCCGCCGCGACTCCTCCGCCTGGCTTAACGCGCGGCCAATCCCCGCGTCGCGATAATCACGGGTGCGACGGCTCCTGCTGGTTTTGCTGGCGGCTGCGCTGCTCCTGGTGGCGGGCGCCGCAGTTTACGTTGCAACCCGGAGCGGAACGATCGGCGCCGACCAGCGGGCGGTGCTGTCACTGGGCGATTCGCGGCTCCAGTCGGGGGTGCAGGGTATCCCGCCTCAACCGACCTTCTCCGTCCGCCTCGGTCCTGGGCGCCACGCCGCCGACTACCAGGCCTCCCTTGACGGCAAACCTGTGGCGCTGCAGGATCGCGGTGCCGGTGCGGCCGATCTCGTCCTCGCGGCCCAGGCGCAGGGAAGCTCCCACCGCCTGGAGATCTGGCGCCCCGGAGGCGGAGGCCGGCACGACGACGCGGTGGCCCTCGACTTCCGCGTCGTGGAGCCGCTGGAGCTGGCGGTTGGTTGGCTCGGCGGGCCCGACGCCACCCGCGCCGAGGTCACGTGGTCCCGACAGCCCTTGGACATCGCCCCCCTGGTCGCGGCCCTGAAGGCCGCCGGCGCCGAGGTCACCAGCGACAGTTCGAGCGCCATCGCCACCTGGCCGGCGCCGCGACGGGGTCAGCGCCTCCAGTTCTCGGTACCTGCAGGCTTCGCCGCGGCTGACGGCGGCTATCTCGCCCAGCCGTGGAACCCGGGGGTAACGGTGCCGGTCGCGGGGGCGTCGATCCAGGTTTCCAACCCTCCGGTCGCCGATGCCAGCGGGCTGCGGCTGCAGGTCTACTACATCAGCGGAACGAGCGCCCGGCAGGACTTTGCCCGTCACGCCCGACAGGTGTCGGTGCTGACCCCGGCCTTCTATTCGGTCGACGGCGGCGGCTCTCTGCATAGCAACATCGACAACGGGGCGCTGAGCATTGCCCAGCAGAATGGCGTCGAGGTGCAGCCGCTGGTGACCAACCAGGACTTCGACGCCGCCGGCGGGCACCAGTTGCTGGCCAACGCGGGCCTGGTCCTCCCGGTTGCGGACCAGCTGGTGGCGCAGGCCAAGGCGCACGGCTACTCCGGCTACCAGCTCGACTTCGAGAACATCGCCGCCGCCGACCGTGACCTGCTCAGCGCGTTCTCCAACGCCCTGGCGGCTCGTCTCAAAGATGCCGGGCTGAGCTACTCCGTCGCGGTCGTGCCGCGCCGTGCCGTCAGTTCGCCCAACGGGCCATCGGCGCTGTATGACTACCCCGCGCTGAGCCAGGGGGCGGGCTGGCTGACGATGATGGCCTACGACCAGCACACGTGGCAGGAGGACCCGGGACCCGTCGCCGGGCTGGACTGGGTCAAGGAGGTGATCTCGTTCAGCACCAACCGGCTCGACCCGGCCAAGGTTTACCTGGGCGTGCCCCTCTACTCGCGGGACTTCTCGCTGCAGGCGGCGCCGTCGGCGCGCTCCTACGACGAGACCGTGGGCCTGGCCGCCGACAGCGGTGGCACCGTCAGCTGGCGATTCGACATCGCTACAGCGCGCGCGGTCTACGTCAGCGGGGGCGTGCAGCACATCGCGTGGCTGGACAACCGGGATAGCCTGGCCGCCAAGATGGCGGTCGCCCGCCAGATGCGCCTTGGCGGGGTCTCGGCCTGGCGCCTGGGCCTGGAGGATCCCGATTCCTGGAGCGTCTGGCCCAGCCGCTGACCTGCGACGCCGGCGCGCCGTCAGCCCGCCGGCTTGACTCCTTCGATCACCGAGCGCAACGCCTGGGCCGCGCCGAGCAGCCCGGCTGACTCCACCGGGATGATGATCTTCTCGTTGGGGCTGTTGGCGAACTTGGACAGGGTGTCCAGCTGCAGCACCGCCAGCAGCTCGGGCGTTGGCGACTGCTCCTTGATCGCGACATAGACCGTCGCCACCGCCTGGGCCCGGCCCTCGGCCTCGAGTATCTGGGCCTGCCGGTTTCCCTCGGCCTGGAGTATCTGGGCCTGCCGGTTGGCCTCGGCGGCGAGGATGACCGCCTGCCGCGCGCCCTCGGCGTTCTTGATCTGGGCCTGCTTCTGGCCCTCGGCGACGTTGATCTGGGACTGCTGCTGGCCCTCCGATTGGAGGATGCTGGCGCGCTTCTCCTGGTCCGCCTGCTTTTGCAAAGCCATGGCGTTGAGGATTGGCTGCGGCGGCAGGATATCAACGATCTCGATGCGGTTGATGCGGATGCCCCACTTGTCGGTCACCGACTCCATCTGCACCTGCAGCTGGGCGTTGATCTGCTCCCGCTGGGACAGGGCCTCGTCCAGGGTCATGCCGCCGAAGACAGCGCGCAGCGTGGTGCGCGCCAGCTGGTCGATGGCGACCAGGTAGTTGCTGACCGAGAAGAGCGCCATCCTGGCGTCGACCACCTGGCTGAAGATGGTCGCGTTGACCGCCACCGAGACGTTGTCCCGGGTGATCACGTCCTGCCGGTCGCCGGTGCGCGGCGTCTCGCGCATGTCCACCAGCTCCATGGTGTCGATGAAGGGCACCAGGAACACGATCCCCGGGTTGCGGACCGCCTGGAACTGGCCCAGCCTCTTGACCACGCCGACGTTGCCCTGCTGGATGATCTTGACGGCGCGGAAGACCACCACCAGGGCGAAGATGACGACCAGGACGAGGACGATGACTCCGTACAACTCCACTACTCCTCCTTGGGCTGGGGCGCGGCCTCGACCGGCGCCGGGGTCGGTGGGGTGGCAACCCCGCTGACCACCAGGGTAGCCTGGCGCAGGGCGATCACCTTGACGACGCTGCCTGCCGGGATCCGCTCGCCGTCATCGGAGACGGCGGGCCAGCTCTCACCGGCGATGCGGACATGGCCGGGGTGATGGCGGCCCTCGATGTCGTCGATGACGGGGGCCTCCTGGCCGATCATGGACTCGGCCCCGGACAAGAGTTCGGGGGCGCGGCGGCGCGCCAGGTAGCGCAGCAGGGAGGGCCTGGCCAGGACCACGCCGGCGATCGACACCACGGCGAAGACGATCACCTGCACCGGCAGCGGGGCGCCCAGCTGGGCTGAAAGCGCGGCGGCAAGGGCGCCGATGACGATGAAGATGGCGTAGAAGGCGGTGGTCACCACCTCCGCCACGCCAAATGCGAGCGCGATCACCAGCCACAGGAGCGTGAGCGCCACGAACTCCGTCACCGCCGCATCGTAACCGGAAACACCCGCGTCACACCGTCCCCCCGCGCCCTTGAAGTCAGCCCTTGGTGGGGTCTCCGCCGAACGGTCGCTCCTCGGGGTTCTCCAGGTCGGGGAGCTCCATGCTGTTCACCAGCTCCTTGAAGATGCTGGCCTCCGCGCTGGCTTCGTCCGAGGAATCAGACTCGCTCTCGGGTGTGACGCCGGCTTTGTCCAGCACCTCGTCCGAGACCAGGATCGGCACCTCGGCCCGCACCGCCAGGGCGATCGCGTCGCTGGGGCGCGCGTCGATATCCACGCTGCGCCCGTCCACGGCGATGTGAATACGCGCGTAGAAGACGTCGCTGGACAGGGAGTTGACCTCGACCCTGGTGACGCTGGCGCCGAGGTCCTTGAAGATGTTGGTCATCAGGTCGTGGGTGATGGGGCGCTCGGGCGTGATGCCGGTGATCTTGAGGGCGATGGCATTGGCCTCGTAGATCCCGATCCAGATGGGGAGGTAGCGGTCGGCGCCCTTGTCCTTGAGGATGACGACGTGCTGACCGCTTGGCATGTGGACGCGGATACTGTCCACCTGCATCTCCGTGAATCCTTTCTTTGCCACAGCTGCGATCTCCTGACTGGATGATATCCCGACGACCGCCCTCGGAACCTTGCTTCGGAACGAGAATGCGGCCACCTAGAATCGAACTCCGATGAGCCCCTCCCAGCGCCTCCTGCTGGTCGACAGCCACTCGCTGATCTACCGCGCATTCTTCGCCCTCCCGGCCCTGACCGACCGCAAGGGACGGCTTACCAATGCCGCTTTCGGCTTTACCTCGATGCTGCTCAACGCGCTGCCGGGCATGGACCTGGTGGTGGCCGCCTTCGACCATCCGTCAAAGACCTTCCGTCACGACGAGTATGCCGAGTACAAGGCCCAGCGGCCCAAGGCGCCCGACGACCTGGTCAGCCAGTTCCCCATCGTTCGCCAGGTGGTCGAGGCCCTCAACTTCGCCGTCTACACCAAGGAGGGATACGAGGCCGACGACATCATCGGCACCCTCGCCACCCAGGCCGACGCCCTGGGGCTGAAGACCTCGATCCTCACCGGCGACCTCGACGTCCTCCAGCTGGTGACCCCCAACGTCGAGGCCCTGACCACCCGCCG
>DASZHA010000082.1:0-27594 GCA_035938265.1 Candidatus Dormiibacterota bacterium | reverse complement strand
TGGTCCTCCGTCTTGAGGCCGCCGTCGGAGCTCCGCCCAAGAGTGACGCGGCCGTTCTGATCGCGGTGTTCCCCGCCGCCGGCCGGCTCCCCGAGGATTTCATCGGGGGGCTCGAGGCCGCCCTGCGCACCGTCGACGGCTCAGTCCTCCGGGTCACCGCCGCGATGGCCGACGAGCACCTGGGCCCGGGCAGCGCCGAGGTCGTCTTTGATGACCCCGGCAACGCCCGCATCGTCCACTGGTTCGACGAGCTCGAGGCCACCCACGGCCGCCTGCTCCTCGAGTGCGACGCCACCGACACTCCCTGGACCCGTCGCTGCCTGCGCGAGGCGGACGTGGTCCTGCTGGTCGCGGATGCCACCTCCGACCCGTCTCCGAAGCCGATTGAGCGAGCCGTCCTGCAGGGCCTTGAGGAGAAGGTCGACCTGGTGCTGGTGCACCCTGAAGGCACCACGCATCCCACGGGTACGGCGCGGTGGCTCGAGCCGCGCCAGGTCGGACATCACTACCACGTCCTGGCCGATCGCCAGGCCGACCTGGCCCGGGTCGCGCGCTACCTAACTGGCCGCGCCCTCGGCCTGGCCCTCAGCGGCGGCGGCGCCCGCGGGTTCGCCCACGTCGGTGTGATGCGAGCGCTGGAGGAGGCGGGGCACCCCATCGACTTCGTCGGCGGTACCAGCATGGGGGCCCTCATCGGTGGCCTGATCGCCATGGGACTCCCCGCGCCCGCGGTTGCCGAACAGGCCGCCTCCGCCTTCAAGCAGCTGGGGCTGGCCCGCGATTGGACTCTGCCGCTGCACTCGCTCGTCTCGGCGCGGCGGATCGTACTCATGCTCAAGGGGCTCTACGGCGACCTCGATATCGAGGACCTCTGGATCCCGTATTTCTGCTGCTCCGCCAACCTGACCCGGGCGGAGCTGGCGGTGCACCGCTCCGGGCCGCTGTGGTTGTGGGTCCGGGCCAGCTCGTCGGTGCCGGGAATCGAGCCGCCGGTGGTCGACGAGGGCAGCTACTACATCGACGGCGGCATCCTCAACAACCTACCTGGCGACATCATGCGAGGCATCTGTAACGGCACCGTGGTGGCGGTCAACGTCAGTCCCATCGTCGACCTCCACGCCGCCGAAGGCCGCGAAGTTTCGACCAGCGGTTGGAGCCTGCTCGGGGCCAAGCTGCGCCGCCGCAAGGGCATCGCGGCCCCCAGCATCATGGCGATGATGGCGCGCTCCACCGTCCTGGCGTCCGTCCACAACAGCGACGCGATCCGCGCCAGTGTGGATCTTTACCTTCACCCGCCCACCGATCACATCGATGCTTTTGCCTGGGACAAGGTCGACGAGATCGCCGACGTCGGATACCAGTTCGCGCGCCAAGAGCTCGCTGATTGGGAAGGGACGCGCAGGGAGGACTGAACAGGTTCAATGGCAGACGAGGGAAACGTGGCGACGACGACCGGGGTGGCGATCATTGGCATCGGCTGTCGCCTGCCCGGCGGGGTCATCGACGTTGATGGCTTCTGGGAGCTGCTGCGCGAGGGGGTTGACGCCATCGGCGAGGTGCCGCCCGATCGCTACGACATCGAGCGCTTCTTCGACGCCGATCCCACTATTCCAGGCCGCACATACGTCCGCGAGGGCGGGTACACCGCTTCCATCGACCAGTTCGACGCCGACTTCTTCGGCATTTCGCCGCGAGAGGCGGCGCACCTCGATCCTCAGCAGCGGATGCTGCTGGAGGTTACGTACGAGGCACTGGAGGATGCCGGCCTGCCCCTGGAGCACCTGGCGGGCACCCCCACAGGCGTGTTCGTCGCGATCTGTTCGAACGATTACGGCACCCTGCAGATGCAGCCGCAGAACCGCCAGCTGATTGACGCGTACTCCAACATCGGGACCGCCACGAACATGGCCGCCAACCGCATTTCGTACTACTTCGACTTCCGCGGCCCAAGCCTGATCGTCGACACCGCGTGCTCCTCGTCGCTGAGCGCGATCCACCTGGCCTGCAGCAGTCTGCGGTCCGGCGAGAGCGCCCTCGCCGTGGCCGCCGGGGTGCAGGTGCTTCTTACCCCGGAGGCCACGATCGGCTTTTCCAAGGCCACCATGCTGTCGCCCACCTCCCGCAGCCGGGCCTTCGATGCCGGCGCCAACGGCTACGTCCGCGGCGAGGGCTGCGTGTCCGTGATCCTCAAGCCGTTGGATCGCGCGCTGCAGGATGGCGACCCGGTGTACGCGGTGATCCGCGGCACCGCGACCAACTGCGACGGACGCACCAACGGGATCACCGTTCCCAGCCGCGAGGGCCAGGAGGCGGCGATGCGCGAGGCGTACGCTGTTGCGGGCATCGAGCCTGCCCGGGTCGCATACATCGAGGCCCACGGGACGGGGACGTTGGTGGGGGACCCGATCGAGGCGGCGTCAATCGGAGCCGTGGTCGGCGAGGGACGGCCGGCGGGCAACCGCGTCCTCATGGGTTCCGTCAAGACCAACATCGGGCACCTCGAAGCCGCGTCGGGGATGGCGGGCGTGGTCAAGGCGGCGCTGGTACTGCGCCACCGCGAGGTCCCACCGAGCCTCCACTTCGACGAGCCCAACCCGAGCATTCCCTTCGACCAGCTGGGCCTCCGGGTGGTCACCGACCTGCAGCCGCTGGCCCGCAACGGGGAGCCTTTGGTGGCCGGAGTCAACTCCTTCGGGTTCGGTGGAACCAACGGCCATATCGTCCTCGAGGAGGCCCCGCTCGCTCACGAGGAGGATTCGGCTCCCGCCGACCCAGCGGCGACCGGCGGGGCCCGGCTGCTGGTGCTGTCGGCGCGCCAGCCTGGTGCCCTGACGGGCCTGGCCGACGGCTATCGCCGGTTGCTGATGCAGGCTGGCGACGCGGCGGCCCTGGAGATCTGCGCCAGCGCCGCGCTGAGGCGAAGTCACCACGAGTACCGCCTCGCGGTGGTAGGGCCCGATGGCCCCGGGCTGGCGGACCAGCTCGGCGGCTATCTCGCCGGTGACGTGGTTGCCGACGTCGTGTCCGGCCGCGCGGTGCCGGGCCGAACGCCCCAAGTGGTCTTCGTCTTCTCGGGCATGGGACCGCAGTGGTGGGGGATGGGGCGCCAGCTGATGGCGGAGGAGCCGGTGTTCCTGGCAACGCTGGAGGCGGTCGAAGCTCGACTCCGGGGGCTGGCGACGTGGTCGCTGCTGGAGGAGCTGGGCCGCGACGAGGCCACCACGCGAGTCAACGATGCCGAGCTGGCGCAGGTAACGAACTTTGCCATCCAGGCCGCACTCTTCGACCTGTTGCGTTCGTGGGGAGTGCGGCCGGATGTCATCGTCGGCCACTCTGCCGGTGAGATCGCCGGGGCCTACGCCTCCGGGATCCTCAGCGTCGAGGACCTGGCGCTGGTGGCCTTTCATCGCGGGCGCCTACAGAAGCGCGCCACCGGTAAGGGGCGGATGCTCTTCGCCGCGATCACTGAGGCCGAGGCGGAGGAGTTCGCTGGGACGACTGATGGCGCGGTCGCGCTGGCGGCGGTAAACGGGCCCAACTCGGTCACGCTGTCGGGTGATGCGGGGCTGCTTGCCGGGATCGAAAAGCAGGTCCTTGACCGCGGGCTCTTCTGCCGGTTCCTGCCCGTCGACGTCCCCTATCACAGCCGGGCGATGGACCCAATCGAGCATGAGCTGATCGAGTCGCTGTCGGGTATCCGGCCACAACCCGCGACCACGCGGATGGTTTCAACGTGCTACCTGGAGGACCTGGCCGGCCCCGAGGTGGACGCCACGTACTGGTGGCACAGCCTGCGACGGCCGGTTCGGTTCGCCCGCGTCATTGGCGGCCTCGCCGAGGAGGGGTACGACACCTTCTTGGAAATCGGCCCCCACCCGGTGCTGGCGATGCCGATGGCGGAATGCATCACGGGTGCCGAGAAGGAAGGCCTGGTGCTGCCGACCCTGAGGCGGGAGTTGGACGAGGCGGTCTCCATGCGCCGGTCGCTGGGCGCGCTGCACGCCTGCGGTGTCCGCGTGGACTGGTCCGCGATCTTCCCGGGTTCGCGGGCGCGGATGCCGCTGCCGCGATACCCATGGCAGCACGAGCGGCACTGGTTCGAGGGCAATTCCGAGTCGACAATCCAGGCGGCGGGAGACGCGGCGTCGGACCCCGTCCTCGGCGGTCGCGTGCGGACGCCGGCGCCAACATGGGAAGCGCCGCTGGGCGACCCACGGCTGGGGTTCCTCGACAGCCACCTGCTGGACGGCGTCCCGGTCTACCCCGGCGCCGGGTACGTCGCGGCGGCGCTGGCGGCGGCGCGCGAGCTGAACCCTGAGGCCCCGTGGGCCGTCCGCGACCTGGCCTTCTCCAGGGCCATGTTCACCGCCGAACGGGGCTCGGCGCTGGTTCAGCTGGCGATCGATCCCTCCCGCGGCAGCTTCCAGGTGAGCAGCGTCTCCGGCGAGGGCGCGACATGGACTGTGCACGCGACGGGGCGAGTGGCCGGCGCCGCCACCGGCGTTAACGGCGCAGACGGCGCTTCATCGACCGCCGCCGAAGACCTCGAGCTGGCACGCCAGCGCTGCCTTTCCGCCGTCGACCCGGTCGAGCTGTACGGCGAGCTGGCCGGCCGCGGCCTGGGTTACGGGCCGGAGTTCCAGGGCATCCTCGAAGCCTGGCGTGGCGACGGCGAGGCGCTTGCCACCGTCGGCTTCCCGGAGAGCGCATCGGGGCCCGATGCCGCGTTCACCGTCCACCCGGCGCTCCTTGACGCCGCCCTCCAGGTTTTGATCGTCGCTGCCGATTCCCATCCCGCCCTGGCCGGAGACGCGTCGCTATACGTCCCGGTCGCCATCGACCGCGTGACGCTCTGGTCGCCACTCCCCGGCCGCTTCACCACGCACGCGGTGGTAACCGAGGCCGGAACTGGTGCCGTAACCGGGGACGTCCGCATCTACGCACCTGACGGTCGGCTTGTGCTCGACGTCCGCGGCATCGAGTGCCGGGCAATTGGCGGCCAGGCCAGTCGCGATGGCACGGGCTCGTGGTTCTACCGCATGGGCTGGCGCCAGGTCGCTCCTGCCCGGCGGCCGGGGGAGAGCGCACCGGCCGTGGAGCCCGCGGACCTGCTGGCCGCAAGTCAGCCGCGCGTGACGGAGCTGGCTGCGGCGGCGGGCTGGCCTCGCTACTACGACGCCGTCGAGCCCGAGCTCGACGCCCTGGCGGCGGGACACATAGTCGCGGCGTTCAGGGAGATGGGCTGGGAGCCGGCTGCTGGCGATCGCTTCACCACTGATGAGCTCGCCGAGCGCGTGGGCGTCAGCCAACAGCACCGGCTCTTGTTTGGCCGGCTGCTGGAGTTCGCCGGCGACTGGGGCGTGCTTCGACCCGACGGTTCCGGCTGGGTGGTCGCCGAGGTCCTTGGCCTGGCCGAGAGGGCGACCTCGGCGCCAACCGCGGCGGCGGTCACCGAGCGCTTCCCCGAGTACGAATCCGTGGCCGGGCTGGTCGAGCGCTGCGGGGCGCAGCTGGCCGACGTGCTGCGCGGCACTCTCGAACCGCAGCGGCTCCTCTTCGCCGGCGACGGGCTGGCCGAGATGGCTCGCTTCTACACCGACGCTCCGCCCATGCTGACCTACAACATGGCCGTCCGCGAGGCGCTGGCGGCGTATGTCGCCACGTATCCCGAGGGCGTTCCGCTGCGAGTCCTGGAGCTGGGCGCGGGCACTGGTGGAACCACTGCCGCCGTCCTGCCACTGCTCCCCGCCGACCGCTGCCAGTACACCTTCACCGACATATCGCCGGCGTTCCTGGGGCGGGCCAAGGAGCGGTTCGCGGACCACACCTTCGTCGACTATCGCCGCCTCGACGTCGAAGCCCCACCCGAGTCCCAGGGTTTCGGTGGCGCCGAGTTCGATGTCGTCATCGCCGCCAACGTGCTCCACGCAACCACCGACCTGCGCCTTGCGCTGGAGAATGCGAGGCGGCTGCTGGCGCCGGGGGGGCTGCTGCTGGCGCTGGAGATCACCCGCCGCCCAACATGGCTCGACCTCGTCTTCGGCCTCACCGAAGGTTGGTGGAAATTCGGCGACTTCGACATTCGTCCCAACCACGCCCTGCTCGACGCGGAAACCTGGCCGGGCATCCTCGAGCAAGCGGGCTTCGAGGAGCCGGCAATCCTTTCCGACGGCGTTGGCAATGGTGTCCCGGCGCAGAGCGTCTTGCTGGCGCGCCGTCCGGCGAGCGCACTACCGGGCGCAGTGGAGGTTGGGCAGAACTGGCTGATCCTGGGTGACCGCGGTGGCGTCGGTGATGCGCTCGCGGCCCAGCTCGAGGCTCGCGGCGGGCGCTGCACGGTGGCTCGGCAAACGGATGACCTCAGCTGGGCTCTCCAGGAGGCGTCGCCCGAGGGCGCCGGCGGCGGCGTTGGCGTGATCCACATGTGGAGCCTGGACATGCCCGACGCCGAGGGCGCCACCGCCGAGGACCTCATGCGCGCCCAGGAACTGGGGTCCGGTACCGCGGCCGCGACCGTTCGCGCCCTGGAGGCGCGCCCGGGCGGCGGTCGGCTGTGGCTGGTCACGGCCGGCGCCCAGCCGGTGGAGCTCGAGGAGCGGACGGCGGTCGCGCAGGCGCCACTCTGGGGGCTGGGCCGTGTGATCGTCCAGGAGAACGCCAACCTCGGCGTGACCATGATCGACCTCCCCGCCGGCGCCGGCGCCGAGCTGGCGCAGTCGCTGGCCGGCGAGCTGTATCGCACTGAGCGCGAGGAGGAGATCGCCGTCCGCGAGGGCGCCACCTTCGTGCGGCGGCTGGAGCGCGTTCGGTTGTCCGATGCCGCGGTGCCGGTAACCGCTGACGCCGCCGACGGCGGCTTTCGCCTGGAGATCGACCAGCCAGGTTCACTGGACTCACTCACCCTGCGACGCCGGCAGCGCCGGGCGCCAGGGCCGCGAGAGGTCGAGATCGAGGTTCGTGCCGCCGCGCTCAACTTCCGTGACGTCATGTTCGCGATGGGGATGCTTCCCGCCGCCGCGACCGACGGGACCTACGGCGGCCAGGCGCTCGGTTTCGACTGCTCGGGCGTTGTCACTGCCTGCGGTGAGGGGGTCGAGGCGCTGACGGTCGGTGATGCCGTGGTCGGCATCGCACCGGCGGCGTTTGGGTCGTACGCAGTGACGGCCGCGTCATTGCTCATGCGCAAGCCGGCGGCGACGAGCTTCGAGAATGCCGCCACGCTACCCACGGCCTTCGCCACCGCGGTGTACGCCCTGGATCGCCTGGCGCGACTGCGGCAGGGCGAGACGGTGCTGATCCACTCCGCAACCGGGGGCGTCGGCCTCGCTGCGATCCAGGTTGCTCGCCGCGCGGGCGCCCGCATCTTCGCCACCGCCGGCACCGAGGAGAAACGAAACCACCTACGAGGCCTGGGCATCTCCGAAGTGATGGACTCGAGGTCGCTGGACTTCGCCGACAGGGTCCTGGAAGCCACCGACGGCCGGGGCGTCGACGTGATCCTCAACTCGCTCTCGGGTGACGCGATCGGCGCCGGGCTTGGGGTGATGGCGCCCTACGGCCGCTTCGTCGAGCTGGGCAAGCGCGACATCTACGGCGACAGCCGGGTGGGCCTGATGGCGTTCCGCAAGAACCTGTCGTTTTTCGCGCTCGACATCGACCGACTGTGTGCCGAACGGCCGCATGAGGTTTCGCAGATGCTCCACGGCATCGTGGACGAGGTCGAGGCGGGGCGGTTCGAGACGCTGCCCACCAACGTCTTCTCGATCGAGGACGCGGAGTCTGGATTCCGCGTAATGGCGCAGGCCAGGCACGTGGGCAAGGTGGTCCTTTCGGTTGGGCCAGGGGCCGGTAGCAACGCTGTTGCGGCACGCGAGTTCGAACTGCGCCCCGACGCAACGTACGTGGTCACCGGCGGGCTCGGCGGATTCGGGCTTGAGGTGGCCCGGTGGATGGCGGAGAAAGGAGCGCAGCATCTCGCCCTGCTGGGCCGGTCAGCGCGGCCGGAGGCGGACACGACCGTCGAGGCGATCCGGCTGCTGGGAACCGACGTCCGGGTGCTGGCCGCCGATGTCTCCGACGAAGCCTCCCTGGCCGGGGCACTCGATGTCATCCGCGGTTCGATGCCGCCAATCCGCGGCGTCGTTCACGCCGCGATGGTGCTGGACGACTGCCCCCTGGTCGAGCTCGATTCGGCGCGGATACGCACCGCGATGGCGCCCAAGATGATGGGCGCCTGGAACCTGCACCGGCTCACGGCCGAAGACCCCCTGGAGCTGTTCGTCCTGTTCTCGTCGATCGCGGCGATCTTCGGCAACCCCCTCCAGGGAAACTACAGTGCGGCCAACGCCTTCCTCGACGCGCTGGCGCGGCACCGGCGCGGGCTGGGGATGGTTGCGACGGCCGTGAACTGGGGAGTGCTGAGCGGCACAGGCTACGTCTCCAACCACCCCGAGATCGGGCGCTATCTGGAGCGGCAGGGGTATCTCTCATTCACGCCCCGCCAGGCCCTGCGGGCCCTGGAAGAGGTGCTCCGCAGCGGTATCGATTCGGTGGCGGTGGCGCGCATCGATTGGCAGCGGTGGTCCGAGTTCGCGCCCGCCGCCGCCGCCGGGACTCCGCGCCTGTCGTCGCTGGTGCCCAGCCTGGGCGCCGCCGAGGGCGCCCTGGTGACCGACGGGTCGGGTCTCCTTGGCGACCTCGCCGCCGCCTCCGAGGACAAACGGCTCGGGCTGATCGAGCTCCACATCCAGGGGTTGGTGGCCCGGGTGTTGGGGACAGCACCTGACAAGATCGAGCCCACGCGATCGTTCACTGACATCGGCCTTGATTCGCTGATGGCGGTGGAGCTGATGACCGCACTGAAGCGCGATACCGGGATCGAGGTACCGGTGATTCACCTGCTGGAGGGTGTCAGCGTGAACCAGCTGGCGGCGGAGATGGTGACTCAACTTGGGGCGCTCCCGGCAAACAGGGCAGGCGACCCGAGGTCCGCGGTAGGGCCAGCCCCGACCGAGGATGGCAACGATGTACCGGCCGCAACGCCGGCTCCCCAGACGCCTACCGAAGTGCCGACGCACGATCGCAGCGATGAACCCGCCGCGATTCCGCTGCCCGTTGTCCCCAACTTGGATTCGGCTTCCGATACCGGACGCGATTCCCTCGCGTCGGAGCGGTGGCCGTTGGTTGTGCGAATCGCGCAGGCGGTGCTGCGCCTGTTCTTCAAGGTGGTTGCGCGTGTGGAGGTCGAGGGCCTTGAGCATGTGCCCACCTCTGGGGCGGTGGTCATCGTCGGAAACCACCTGAGCTTCTTCGACGCGCCGCTGCTGCTGACGGTCCTGTCGCGCCGGACCACGCTGTTCGCCGGGGAGTTCCTTCGCAAGGTCCCTGTGGTGGCGGGCGTGCTGCGGGCCAGCGGCGCCATCTTCGTCGATCGGGGCGAAGGGGATGTCTCCGCCCTGGAGGCCGGCCTGGCGGTGCTGGCATCCGGCGGGGCGCTGGGCATCGCTCCTGAGGGCATCCGCAGCAGCAGTGGCGGGCTCCGCCAAGGCTTCACCGGCGCCGCCTACCTCTCCGGGGCCACCTCCGCGCCATTGCTCCCGGTGGTCGCATTCGGGCAGGAGCTGATATCGCACAACAGCCGGCGCGTCCACCGCTCGCGAGTACGAATACGGTTTGGGCCCCCCCTCCCGCCGGCACCTGGGACCAGCGGCTTAGAGCTGCGAAGGCATACCCAGCGGGTCATGGAGACGCTCGCCGCCATGCTGCCGGAGGACTATAGGGGCGAGTTCGCCGAGCAGAACCAGGCCAGGACCGGGACATGATCGCCCGGCCCATCGCCGACTTCCCCACGGCGTTCAAGCGACGGACACCGGCGGGGATCTGCGTCGGGGTGTGGCTGCCCGACGGCTGTGGCGGGGACGTGCGTTTTGCAGCGGGGCGGGCGGCCGCGACACGGGCGGCCCAGGAGGCGGGGCTACCGCACGGCGTGGTTGGCCGCGACGCTGCCGGCCGGCCGACGCCGGTTGCCGGATCGGTCGTTTCCATCAGCCACACGCGTGGTATGGCTGTGGCCCTGGTGGCTCCGGCACGCGGTGGGCGGGTTGGGGTTGATGTCGAATCGCTGCAGCCGTCGCGACCGTTGGTGGCGGAGGCGGTGCTCACCGCAGGCGAGCTCGAAGCTGCCGGCAGATTTCGGGAAGGTGCCCGCTGGACTGAGACGCTGGTCCGCTTCTCTTTGAAGGAGGCGATCTATAAGGCGACCTCCCCTGCGAGACAGGGTTCACTCAAGTTCCATGACGTGTTGATCGGGCCGCTCGGTCGCGGAGAGGCAAGCTATACCGCGTCCGGGCTCGGGGCTGGGAAGGCGAACTGGTTCTGGTTCGGCCGCCACGTGGTCACCACGGTCGGCGCGCCATCCCTACGATCCGCCGATCGTATGGATCTGGATGCTGTTGGTCCCGCCGGGCACGGAGAGCGGCTGCCCGAACACAAACACCACCCGGTCGCCCACCTTCACCTGCCCGCGACGTAACGCCTCCCGCTCGGCCATCCGCACCATCTGATCGGTGTCACCGGCCACCGGGATCACCATCGACCGGATGCCGTAGAGCAGCTGCAGCTGGCGTGACACCTCGTCGCGCACCGTTGCCGCCAGGATCATCGTCCGGGGGCGGCTCTTGGAGACAAAGCGCGCGCTGGCGCCGGTCTGGGTGAACACGATTAACCGCGCGACGCCGAGGGAGTCAGCCAGCCGGCAGGCGCCCAGCGCGATCGCCCGCGGCACCTCGCGAACCTCCTGCAGTGCCGGCAGCGGCGGCCCAGGCGTACCAGAGCGCTCGATCGCCAGCGCGATCCGATGCATCGTCCGCACCGCCTCGACCGGGTAGTCGCCCACCGCGGTCTCCTCGCTCAGCATCACCGCGTCGGTGCCGTCGAGGATGGCGTTGGCGACGTCGCTGGCCTCGGCCCGGGTCGGCCGCGGGCTGCTGACCATCGACTCCAGCATCTGGGTCGCGGTAACCACCGGTTTGCCGTGCGACATGGCGTGGGCGATGATCCGCTTCTGCAGCACCGGCACCTGCTCCGGCGAGAGCTCGACGGCCATGTCGCCGCGGGCCACCATCACGCCGTTGGCGGTTTCGAGGATGCCCTCCAGGTGTTCCAGCGCCGCGGGCCGCTCCAGCTTGGCGATCACCGGTTGGCGCCCGCCGGCGCGCCGGATGCGGGCCTGCACGTCGGCCACGTCGAGCGCGCTGCGTACGAACGAAATCGCAACCACGTCCACGCCCTGCTTCAGCCCAAACCTGAGGTCGGCGAGGTCCTTTTTCGTCACCGACGGCACCTTGAGGTCGATGCCCGGGAGGTTGACGCCCTTGTGCTCCCGCAGCTCGTGTCCGCGCGTGACCCGGGTGACCACACGCTCACCCTCAATCGTCCTGACCCGCAGCTCGATGCGGCCGTCGTCCATCAGGATGCGGCTGCGGGGCTTGACCAGGGCGGCCAGCCGGGCCAGCGAGATACCAACGCAGTCCCCGCCGCCGATCTCGCAGTTCGGGTCAAGGACCAGCGTCATGCCGCGCTTCAGTGGCATCGCCCCGCCGGCGATGGCGCCGACGCGGATCTTGGGCCCGCCGAGGTCCTGGAGGATGGCGATCGGCCAGCCCAGCTTCTCGGAGGCGCGGCGCACCAGCCGGATGGTCTCGCCGTGCTCCTCCTGCGTGCCGTGGGAGAAGTTGAGGCGGGCCACGTCCACACCTGCGCCCAGCACGCGCGAGAGCATCGGCTCGCGGTTGGAGGCGGGGCCGAGGGTGGCGACTATGCGGGTCTTGCGGCCTGACTGTTGACGCGCCATTGGTGGATCGTACGGCCCCGTCCACGTCACCGGCTATCGTGGTGATCGTGCGCAGACGGGTTGGGGTCTTGGTTGCCATCCTGGGGCTGGCCGCCCTGGGTTCAGCAATGAGCGCACGCGGCAGCGCCCTGCCGGCTGCTGCAGCCTCAGCAGCCCCCACATCGACGCTCCTTCGCGACGTCCAGGCGTCGATCGACACCCTCACCGGCGAGACCGGCGCCTGCCCCGCCGCCAACCCGCCCGACGGCTGCTTTCAGAATGACGCCGAGGCCGAGCCCTCGATCGCCGTCGACCCGGCCAACCCCAACCACGCCATCGCCGTGTTCCATGTCGGCCGCGCCAACGACGGCGGCGCCGCCGACGACGGTTTCGCCACCACCTTCGACCAGGGCCGCACCTGGACCAGCGGCCTCTTCCCCGGCCTGACCAAGGCCAGCGGCGGCACGGTGCAGCGGGTCAGCGATCCGCGTGTGGTCATAGGCCCCGGCGGCGTCGCCGTCGCCACCGCCCAGCCATACAACAACGACGTCGCCCCGGCGCTGTCATCGGTGGTCAGCATGACCTCGCTCGACGGCGGCCTGTCCTGGGCGCAGCCAGTGGTGCTCGAGTCGGACCTGGTCTCGCAGAACATCCCGCAATCCGACGCCTACCTGCTGAACTTCGGGTTCGACCAGCCCGACTTGACCATCGACATGAGCAGCGCGCCCGGCCACCACCTCGGCCGCGTCTACCTGGCGTGGGTGCGGCTGGCCCTGGTCAACGCCGCATTTGCCGCCTACTCCGATGACAACGGCGCCACCTGGCAGAAGGGGCCGCTGGGGACGGGCTTCGTTATCTACCCCGGCTTCGTGCCGCTGTACCCGCGGCCGCTGGTGCTGGCCAACGGTGACCTTGCCGTGATGGGCTGGAACGCCGGCGCCGTGGCGCCGGCTCCCAACTACGTCGGCGACCCCGGGCCGCTGGTTAACACCAACGCCTGCCAGACCGCACTCACCAACCAGACCGGCGGCTACCAGCTCTACATCGCGGCCGCCGCGGGCGGGGTCAGCGGGATGACGCCCTTGGTCTTCGGCCTACCGTCCAACGCCGCCTGCGTCGCCAACAACACTCTGCGCGGCCAGCGCTCGGCGGAGAAGGAGCCTCTCTTCGCCGTCGATCCCCACACCGGCCGGATGTACGTCGCCTGGACCGACGCCCGCTTCCGCAACGACGGAGCCAACGACATCCTCCTGACCTTTACCGACGACCGCGGCGCCACCTGGGCCTACCCCAAGCGCATCCACCCCTCGGCGGCGGGGGACAACGTCAATCACTGGTGCGCGATGATCGACGCCGGCGCCGATGGCGTGCTCCGCCTGGCCTACCGCCAGCGCCAGGAGGCCGCCAATCCCAACGCCGACTTCACCAACTTCAGCCGCCAGGTCGACACCTTCTATGTCGAGTCGCATGACGGCGGTGTCACCTTCACGGCGCCACTGCAGGTCAACACCAACGCCAGCGATATGCGCTTCGGGGCCTTCGATGGCGGCCAGACCAATGTCGGCCAGGGCGGCGTCTTCCTCGGCGACTACGACGCCCTTGCCTTCGCCGGCGGGATTACGTACATCGTGCGGTCGGAGCCGGTCAGCCTCGCCGGCGACCTGGCGCCGACCTTCCCCCCAGTGGTGCATCACCAGAGGACATGGGTCGCGGTGCTGGGCCCGGTCTCATCTACGAGCTCACCGACGTCGGCCGTCTCGAACTTGCCCAACACGCCCGCGGCCCCCGTGACGCCCGGGCTGCTCCTCGTTGCGGGGGTGGCTATTGCTCTGACCACGGCATGCCTAACAGTCGCGAGGCGCCTCGCAGTGAAGCACTCATGACGGGGAGCCTTGGTGTTAGCTAAAATGACAAAATGTCAGAGCAGCCCAAAATGTCAGAGATCCCGGAGGTGCCTGTGGCCGAGTTCAAGAGAAACTTCCATGCCTACGCGGCTCAGGTGCTAAGCGGGCAGCGGGTCCGCGTCGTCCGCCACGGGAAAGCGGTTGGTGACTTCGTGCCCGCGGGCTCGGGCCTAAGCGCATCCACATTGCCTGTCGCGTCTGAACCCGGTGGCCTGCTCGCCCTCGTGGGCCTCTTTGCGGATTGGGAAGATATCGATTCGGACATAGACGACATCATCCGAAGCCGCCGCCGGGCTGGGCGGCGGCCTGCGCCGAACCTGGACTGAGAAGGCGGGCCCGCCGGTTCATTGCCGTACTTGCTGGACACCGACACGATCTCAGCCGCGGTGCGGCGGATTCCGGACATCGGCGTTGTGCGTCGTCTGGCTCGGGCGCCACAATCCGAGGTTTACACGTCCGCGATAACGGTCGGTGAGCTGGTGTATGGTTCAGCCCGGCGCCAGGTGCCTGACCTCGATCGACGCATCGAAACATTGCTGGCGACCCTGCCAGTGATCTCGTTCGATGAGGCCGCCGCTTACCTATACGGCGTCACGCGGGCGTCAATGGAACGGATTGGCCAACGGCTTGACGACCCGGACCTGCGGATCGCCAGCATCGCGCTGGCACACGACCTCGTCCTGGTCTCCGGCAACGAGAAGCACTTCCGCCGCGTGCCCGAGCTTCGATTGGAGAACTGGCTCAGCTGATCAGCTCGCGCTCGTAGCCCGCGCTTCGTCCGACCTCCCTAAGATCTGTTGCTGCCTTTGTTATGTGACCCAAAACACGCTGTTGATGGCTCTTTCGCGTGAAGCAAGACGGGGAGCGGGAGATCGTAGGGATAAGGGCGGAACGGCAGTCTTGGGGTTGGTCGAGGCGTGGACGGCGGCTGGCTGCCGTCGTCGCGGTCGTGGCCCTGCCCGCCATGCTCCTGGCCCCCAGCACATCCGCCGCCACCCCGGGCGCGCCGCCGTTTCTCTCACGGGACCACAGCGCCCCCGACGTTAGCTCCACCACCGGCAGCGGCAACTTCGGCAGCTGGGGTGTCGACCAGTTCGGACTGCCCCGCTACACGTACGCCATCGATCAGCAGACCTCGCCCATCGCGCCGCAGACGGAGCTCAGCGGCAACGTCGATGCCTGGAGTCAGGTCGGCAACGACCACATCGTGGCCAACGCCTACAACCACGGCTACACCCAGCTCTGGAGCCAGGACCGCACCTACCAGTGGATGAACCTCTACGACGCCGCCAACAAGCACTTCTCCGGCGGCTTCGGGTACGTCAACGCGGGCGGCGCGACCTTCAGCACCCTGTACGACGACCGTCCGACCGGCGCCGCCAGCCAGCGCGACTTCGGCATGGGCTACTTCCACAAGTCGGTGGCCACTGGTGGCCTCAGCGCCGACGACGTCGTCTACTCGCCCTTTGGCGACGACCCCGTCCTACTCCACGATGTCACCCTGACAAACACCTCGGGCACCCCCAGGACCGGCTCCTACTTCGAGTACTGGGACGTCAACCCCCAGATCCAGGCCCCCGCCCGTTTCCCCCGCGCCGTCGCCGCGCCAACATACTCGGCGCTCACCCAGACCCTGTCGGCGGCCCAACTACCCAACGGCCAGGACAACAGCCCGCTCACGATCTTCAGCGCCGCCCTCAACGCCGGTGTCTCTCACTACGACACCGACACCTCGGCGTTCTTCGGCGCAGGCACCCGCGCCGCCCCGGCCGCGGTCACCGCCGGCAACGCCACCAACTCCATCGCCCTGCCCGGGATCAACGGCGTCGTCGGCAACACCATGATGGCGCTGCAGAGCCCCATCAACCTCGCTCCCGGGCAGTCGGTCACCCTTCGCTACATCTACGGCTTCGCCCACCCGGCCGGCGTCGATCCCCTGGTGGCGAAATATCGAGCCGCCGCCAACCCTTACCAGGCCAGCGAGCAGGCGTGGAGCTCCTGGCTGCCTCGGGCGTCATTCGGGCCGCAGTACTCCTGGCTCTCACGGGAGCTGGAGTGGGACGCCTACACGGTCCGCTCCGGGGCGACATACGACGAGGGCTGCGGCCACCACATCATCAGCCAGGGCGGGTACTACCAGTACTACTTCGGCGAGAACGAGGCCTTTCGAGACCCGCTCCAGCACATGCTGCCGATGATCTACGCCGACCCCAAGCTGGCCCGCGAGGTCATCCGCTACTCCGCCCACGAGCAGCCGGCGCTTTTGGGCCAGATCCCCTACGGCGTCATCGGTCTGTGCAACCGCTTCGACCTGGGCACCTCCAACGACCTCGACCAGTGGCTGATGTGGTCGACAGCCGAGTACGTCCTGGCGACTCGCGACACCGCGTTCCTCGACGAGGTCATCCCATACCAGCTGGGGACGTCGTCGGACACCATCTGGAACCATGTCAAGGCGGCCTACCAGCACCAGGAGACGATTGGCGGGCACGGCCTCCACGGCGAGTACCTGACCCTCCCGACCGGCACGACCGGCGACTGGTCCGACTTCGCCACCGAGTTCCTGCAGCTGACCGAGTCCAACCTGGTCACCGCCCAGGCCGTCTACATCTACCAGCGGCTGGCGCTGGTGGCCGACCTCCGCAATGACACCGCCTTCGCGGGGCAGCTGCGGGCCACGTCAGCCGGCGACCTGGCCGTGGTCAAGGGCGAGCTCGGGGCGATGGGCTGGTTCGCGCGCGGCTACGCGGGTACCCAGCAGGTCGGCTACGGCACGCCCTTCCTGGAGCCGCAGGCCTGGGCGCTGCTGGGCGGCGCGACCACGCCGGATCAATCGACCAGGCTGATCGCCCAGTTCCGGCGATTCCTCACCGGCATCGGTGCCCCGGCGGCGCTCAACGGACCGGCCAAGATCGGGTCGGCCCTGACCGGGGCGGCAGCCGACCCGGGCATCACCGAGCACCCGACGGTCACCACCGGCACCATCTCCAACAATGTCGGCTGGCCGCCGGGCGCCTGGTACGCGGTCAACGGCTGGATGGTGTGGGCCATGGGCGAGCTGGACGGCGTCGTCCCCAACGCCCGCGCATACGCCTGGGACGAGTTCCTGCGCAACACCCTGACAGCGCATGCCATCGCCTATCCCAATCACTGGGATGGCGTCATCAGCATCGATGACGAGTGCGCCAGCTTCTACGCCCCCAACCCGGCGATATGCGGAATCGGCCTGACCACCGCATACAACACGCAGATCATGCACCAGCCGGCTTACAGCCTCTTCGACATCCTCCACCTCGCCGGCATCACCCCGATGGGGCACGGCTACCGCGTCGTCCCGCACCTGCCGATGGACACCTTTAACCTGCGCTTTCCGCTGGTGGGCGTGGCCCAGGAGCAAGACCTGATCCGCGGATACCTCAAGCCCGAGGCCGGTGGCGTCCTGACGATGGACGTGGCGCCGCCGCCGGGGGTGAGCGCCGACTCGGCCGTCGCCTGGGTCAACGGCGACGTCGTGCCCCACACCGTCGCCGCGGGGCTGGTCGAATTCTCGATGCCCACCAGTGCGGGTATCGTCACCGACTGGGCCATCACCGGTCCAGGGGCGGTTACCGCAAGCTCGGGTGGGCTGCCCAACACCGCCACCCCAGCGTGGCCGCTCGCGCTCTGTTGCGCCGGTTTCGTCCTTCTGGCGATCATGACGATGCGGCTTCGAAGGCGCAGCCGAGTGCCCATCCCGGCGAGAATGGAGGCCAAGGGGGGTTGAATGGGGTGAAGGCTCGAGTTCGGCTCGCATTGCTGGCGGTCATGTTGGCCGCGGTCTGGTGCGCCTCGGCAGCCACGGGTGTCGTCCCCGCCAGCGCGGTCGGCCCGTGCGGCGATCCCGCCGTGTGGCCCTGGTGCAACACATCGCTATCTCCGGATCAGCGCGCAACGCTTCTGGTGGCGGCGATGACCTCCGCGGAGAAGATCCAGCTGATGGGCGGCGACACCGTGACCGGCGGCCCCGTCGGGCAGTCCCACACGGGCGCGTCCTTCGGCATCGCCCACCTCGGCATCCCGCCGGTTTACTACAGCGACGGCCCGGTCGGACCGCGCCAGGGGTCGGCGACGGCGATGCCGGTGCCGATCGCGCTGGGCGCCACCTTCGACACGTCGTTGGCCGCGGCGTATGGCGCCGAGATCGCCAACGAGGTCAAGTTCAAGGGCAACGACGTCGTCTTCGCCCCCACCGTCAACATGATGCGCGTCCCCCAGAGCGGTCGCACTTACGAGGCCTTTGGCGAGGACCCCTACCTGACCACCCGCACCACGGTCCCGTGGATTGAGGGTGCCCAGAGCCAGGGGGTCATCGCCAACGTCAAGCACTTCGCCGCCAACAACCAAGAGGGGCTGGGCGGCATCCCGCCTATCACCGCGGTCGTCGGCGGTCGGCATTTCACCAACGACGTCATCGATGAGCGGACCCTGCGTGAGGTCTACCTGCCGCAGTTCGAGGCGGCGGTCAAGGAGGCGCACGTCGGCAGCGTGATGTGCGCTTACCCCCAGCTCGCCGGCCAGTACGACTGCGAAAACACGCACCTTCTGCAGCAGGTCCTGAAGGGGGAGTGGGGCTTCAATGGCTTCGTGCTGGCCGACTACGCGGCAGCCCATAACGGCGTCGCCTCGGCGACCAACGGCCTGGACTTCGAGCCGTGGCCCGCGCTGGCGTACTCGCCAACCGTTCTTACGGCGGGGCAGACCGCGGGCCAGATCACCCAGGCTCAGATCGACGAGCACGTGTTCCGCATCCTGCGCACCGAGTTCGCCTTCGGCGTCTTCGACCGGCCCAAGTACCCGAACAATGACAACCTCATCGACAAGGCGGGGCACGCCGCCCTGGCCCAGCAGGTCGAGGAGTCGGCCATCACCCTGCTCAAGAACCAGGGTGGGCTGCTGCCGCTCAACGCCGCCGGGCTGAAGAAGGTCGCGGTGATCGGGCCGTACGCCAACAAGTTCATCACCGGTGGCGGGTCGGGACAGGTGACCCCGTTCGCTTCGACCACAGCCCTGCAAGGGATAACCACGCGGCTCGGCGGCGGGGTGACGGTGACGACCGATGACGGCTCCAACTCCACGACGTCGGCCACTAATGCCGCCGCCGCGGACGTCGCCATCGTGGTCGTCGGCGACGTTGACACCGAGGGCCAGGACAAGGCCTGCGTCGGTCTCAACTGCGCCAACGACGCCGAGAACGCGGCCGCCTTCGCCTGCTCCTCGAGCTGCCCGCCCAACGGCCTCAACGAGGACGGCCTGGTGTCAGCGGTGGCCGCCGCCAACTCGAAGACCATCGTAGTTCTCGAGACCAGCGGGCCGGTGCTGACGCCCTGGCGGGACCAGGTGCCGTCGATCGTCGAGGCCTGGTACCCGGGCGAGTCGGGCGGCACCGCCATCGCCAGGATGCTGTTCGGTGACGTCGACCCCGGCGGCCGGCTGCCGGCGACATTCCCGGTGAACGCCACCGACACCCCCACCGGCAATGACCTGGCCCGCTACCCGGGGCTGGCCAATAACGTGGCCTACACCGAGGGGGTCTTCATCGGCTATCGCTGGTACGACGCCAACAACATCACGCCGGCGTTTGTCTTTGGTGACGGCCTGTCGTACACCACGTTCAGCTACCACGACCTGGGTCTGTCTGCGGGCGGCGCCGGTGGCGCGATCGCGACGGTCACGGCGACGGTAACCAACACCGGTGCTCGGACGGGCACAGCCGTGCCCGAGCTGTACATGCACCTGCCGCCACCGTCGGCCTCGGTGCCTCAGCCGCCGCGCCAGCTGCGGGGGTACAGCAAGGTGTCGCTTGGTCCCGGCCAGTCAGCGACGGTCAGTTTCCCGCTGGTCGACCGCGGCTTTGCCTACTGGGATGTTGGCAGCAATTCGTGGAAGGTCGCGCCGGGTTGTTACCAGGTGATGGCGGGCAACTCCAGCCGGTCGTTGCCACTGAACGGGGTCATCTCGCGCGGGGGCGCAACCTGCGGGCCCGGGGCGCTTGTCATCGAGCCGGCCGCGTCGAGCTCACAACCCCAGGGAGTGTTGCCGGCGACCTCCGCGGTGGGGCGGGTTGCGCCGCTCGCCCTGGCTGCGCTGGCACTGGCGGTGGCGCTCCTGGCGCTGGGCATCGGTTCGCGGTTGGCGCTGGGCATGCGCCGGCTGCGGCGGCAGCCATGAGGGCGACGCGCGGGTTCCGCCGGGCCGCGATCCTGGCGCTGACGCCGCTCCTCGCGCTGGCCGCGCTGCCGGCGGCTACCGCCACCGCCGCCGGCGACATCCCGGCCAAGGGCTGCCACCGAGAGTGGCCGGTGGTGGCGCACCGCGCCGGTGGCGGAGCGGTGTCACTTCCGCCGGGAGCCGTGCTGCCGATCGCCTGCGCCACCCAGACCGGCTTCCCGACGTCGGAGACCACCATCGCCATCACAGCCTCCGGCGTGCCCGTGTTCTCGCCGACGCAGACCGAGAACTCAGTCGGCCGCTCCCTCGATGCCGGCTCGACCTGGCAGACCAGCACCCCGGCGGTGGAGCAGTACACCGCGCTCTTCAACACCGTCGATCCCCGACTGATCGTCGACCGCACCACCGACACCCTCTTCTGGGTCCACGCCACGGGGCCGACCCGCAGCGCGCCCGGCATCCTTCCCGGCGGTATCGTGCCGCCCGGTGAGCTCCTGCCACTGGCCCCGGCCAATGGCTTCCAAGTCTATCGATCCTCCGATAGTGCGCAGACCTGGGCGACCGCCGATTACCAGAACGAGCCGATGGGCGACTGGGAGAAGATCTTCCTCGGCCCACCCCGCCCGGCCTCCACCGGCGCGCCCCAACCCACCGGCTACCCCAACGTTATCTACGTCTGCGCCAACTCGCCGACCCAGGTGACGGGCCCGGGCCGGCGCTGCTACCGATCCCTCGACGGCGGCGCCACCTTCATCTCCACCGGTTTCCTCTCGGGCCTCGACGTGATGGGCACGTGCCCGCCGCTCGGCATGGACACGGGCGTGGTCGACAGCCGGGGGATCGTTTTTGAGCCGATGAGCTGCCAGAACGCCGACTTCATCGCCGTCAGCGATGACGAGACATCGACCTACGCGCACTTCCTGGCCACCCCCGCGCCCGCCAACTCCAGCCTGACCAGCGGCAACATCCAGCTCGGCATCGACGGCAGCGACAACCTGTACCTGGTGTGGGTGGCCACCGACAAGATCATCGTCTCGATCTCGCACGACCACGGCGGCAGCTGGGGGAAGCCGATGGTGGTCAGTGCTCCTGGGGTCAACACCATCACCTTCCCGGTCATCACCACGTCGCCTGGTGGGAAGCTGGGGGTGGCGTACTACGCCAAGGGCAGCAGCACAGCCACCGGGTTCAACGCCTACCTGACAGAGTCCTTCGACGTGCTGGATGCGCAGCCGCTCTTCTACTCGGCGACGCTGAACGACCCGGCCCACCCGATCTTCTTCGGCTCACCGCTCGGGGTCTACCCGCGGGCCGACTACGTGGGCGCGGCCTATGACGCCTCCGGCGGCCTGTGGGCCGGAGTCTCCAAGCAATTCGCCCCGGCGGACTCCAACGGCAACGCCCAAACCACCGGCTACGTGGGCCGGCTTGTCGCCTTGGCCGGAACGCTCACCTCGCTGCCCACGACATCCAACCTGCCCAACACGTTTGGCCCACACGACCGCGCCGCGGCCATCCTCGCGCTGGCTGGAGTTGTTGTCGTCATGGTGCTGGCGATGTGGGCCGCGGGCCGGTTCCTTCACAGGTCTTCATATCGGTGAGGTAGCGGTCTTTACGCGTCGCCCGGGATCATGAGCCGACGTTTGAGCTCACTCGGTAGCCGGGGACGCAGATGACACCTCTGATCCAGCTCCACGAGGTCACCAAGACCTACCGCACCGGCGACGAGGTGCTAACCGTGCTCAACAACGTGAGCATCGCCATCGAGGCGGGTGACTTCGTCGCGGTGGTTGGGCCGTCTGGGTCGGGAAAGACAACCCTGGCAGACGTCATCGGCGGTCTTGATGGCATCGATTCCGGCACCGTCAGCGTCGATGGCATCGACCTGGGCGGCGCCGGAGACAGGGCGCTGTCCCGCTATCGCAACGGGCATATCGGCTTTGTCTTCCAGTCCTTCAACCTGCAGGGCAGCTATACCGCGCTCGAGAACGTGATGCTGCCGTTGGTGATCGGAGGGATGTCGACGCGAGAGCGCCGCGCCCGCGCCCAGGAGTGCCTCAACCTTGTGGGCCTGGCCGACCGGATGCGCCATCGGCCGGCCCAGCTCTCCGGAGGGCAGCTGCAGCGCGTCGCGATCGCGCGCGCGCTGGCGCCGAAACCGAGCATCATCATCGCCGACGAGCCCACCGGCAACCTCGACTCGGCACGGGGCGCGGAGATCATGGCGCTGCTCCGCGAGCTGAACGCCAGCCAGGGGATCACGCTCATCGTTGTCACACACGACCCGAACATTGCGAGGCAGGCCGCCACGGTGCTCGAGATCCAGGACGGCGTCGTTCACCAGACACACCGGCCGTCGGGTCAGGCCGCCCCAATGGCGGCGACGGTTGCATGAAGCTCATCGACATCGTCCGTCTCGCCTTCAGGAACATGGGTCGTCAGAAACTGCGGAGTGCCCTGACCATCTTCGCGGTCGTCATCGGGGCTACGAGCGTGACGATCATGCTCACCCTGGCGACATCCGCCAAGGACTTCTTTGTCCACCAGTTCGAGGCCAGCGGCCAGCTGCAACAGGTGGTGGTCACGGAGCAGACCGACCTCGACTACAAGTCAGCTCAGGGCGGTGGTGGCGGCGGCCAGCCAGCGGCCCAGGCGCCCCAGGCCGGCGGCGGCAACGGTGCCCCCAAGGCGACGCCGAAGCTGACCGATGACCTGGTGACCAAGATCAAGGCCCTGCCCCACGTCGCCAATGTCAGCCCCACGACCGACGTGATGGTGCTGGACTCGGTCCTCTACCAGGGCAAGAGACTCCAGGCCAACCCGCCCAGCGCCTACGAACCCAACGGAACCATAAAGAACCAGATCGTTGCGGGGCGGGACCTGACAGAGCAGGATGGCGCGGGAGTTGTGGTCCTGACCACCGGGTACGCAGACGCCATGGGCTTCAAGCAGAACTATGGCGGCCTGGTGGGCCAGACCATCACGCTGCGCACCCAGCCCAATTTCAGCGGCGAGGGCGCGCCGCCGCCGGTGGCTCCGACGCCGTGCTCGGGAGGCGGCTCAGGCCCCGCACCCGCGCAGGGGCAGGGACAGGGGCAGCCGTCGGGACCCGCCCCGGGACCTGGGGGATGCGGGCCGGGGCAGCCGCAAAACCAGCAGCCGACGGACCTGACGGCGACCGTCGTCGGCGTTGCCAGCTACAACGCGGGCCAGGCGACGATGTTCATATCGCTGAAGTGGGCGCGCGGTCTGCTCGAGATGCGTCGCTATGACGTGACCCCGGCCGACCAGCTGGCGGCCCAGCAGGCGCAGCAAGCTGCTCAACAGGCTCAGCAGGCCTGCACCCAGACGCATTCATGCGGCCAGCTCCAAAAACCGCCTCAGCCACGCGTGTCCCTCATCACCACCAACCAACTGGACCAGTCCGGCTATCGGACAATCGTGGTCCAGGCGGACAGCGCGAGCAACGCCGACCAGGTCGCCGCCGCCATCCGCACCTTCGGCGTCGGCGCGGTGAGCGCGGACTCGTTCATCAAGCAGCAGGAGGGCATCTTCAACATCCTCGCCCTGATCCTTGGCGGGATCGGCGCGATTGCGCTGGCCGTCGCCGCCATCGGGGTGATCAACACCATGGTGATGGCGATCCTGGAGCGGACGCGCGAGATCGGAGTCCTGCGGGCCTGTGGGGCCACTAAGGCCACGATCCGGCGCCTCTACACGTTCGAGGCTGCCATGCTCGGCTTCTGGGGCGGGGTCTTCGGGGTCCTGGTGGGCTTCCTCCTGACCCTCGCCGCCAACCCCATCATCAACAACCAGCTTCAGCTCAACAGCGTTACCGCGAGCAACATCATCACCCTGCCCATCTGGCTGGTCCTGGCCGTGGTGGCCGCGACCACCCTGATCGGCACCCTCGCCGGCCTCTACCCGGCAGGCCGTGCCGCCCGGCTCAACCCCGTCGACGCGCTCCGCTACGAGTAACCTCGCCACCATTTGATGTAACCAAGGGTCTAAAATGACCGGAGCGTCAGAAACGCGGTACCAGGGAGGTTCGTCATGGCGGTAGAGACAAGGCTGCAGGAGCGGGTGGACGAGGCGGGGCTGGGCGCCCTCAAGGGCTTTGACCCCGAGGAGATGGTCCAGGATCTGGACGACATCACCGAGACCTCGACCATCACCCTGATGGACCTCTACCGGCGGTGGGAACGGCAGAACTGGTCGGCCTACGCCCTCGACTTCACCCAGGACGCCAAGGATTGGGCGGCGCTGCCCAAGGACACCACCGACCGCATGATGTGGATGCTGTCGATGTTCTTCCAGGGCGAGCAGGCCGTCACCGATACCCTCGCGCCCTGGATCACGGCCGCGCCGACCGAGGAGATGCGCATCTTCCTCAGCACCCAGTGCGCCGACGAGGCGCGCCACACCGTCTTCTTCGACCGCTTCTACAAGGAGGTGGTTGGCGTCGGCGGCGATCTCCACGGACGCCTGCAGTGGGCCGAGCCCTATACCAACGCCGCCTACCAGGACTTCTTCTGGCGCCGTCTCCCGGAGATGGCGCGCGAGGTGGAGAGCCACCCCGGCGATCCCATCACCTTTGCCCGCGGCATCGCCTTCTACCACCTGGTCGTCGAGGGCATGCTGGCGGTGCCCGGCCAGAAGTACATCCTTGCCTTCTGCCGCGACAACGACATCCTGCCCGCCTTCCGCTCGGGGTTCACCGCGATTGCGCGTGACGAGTCGCGGCACGTCGGCGCGGGCGTCCGTATCCTCCAGCAGCTGGCAGCCCAGGAGCCTGGTGTGGAAGAGGCGGTCCGGGCGTTGATCGAGGAGACCCTGCCGCTAACTGGCGAGGCCTTCCGGCCGCCCAACCTCGACTTCAACTACATGACGATCTTCGGCACCACCGTCGCCGACCTCAACGCCTTCTCGGTGGCGTCGCTGCAGAAGCGCATCCGCGGCGCCGGTTTTGCGCCCATGCGCACCAGGACGACCATCCGTACCACCCGCGCAAAGGGCGAGCCGATCCTGCCCCCGCGCGAGAAGAACGAGGCGCAGCAGCTCCTGGAGTCGATCCGCGACGACGTGACCCCCGCGCTGATCTTCCAGGGGATGCAGCTGGGCTTCAACCCGGATGCCGCCAAGGGCATCCATCGCAGCTACCAGTTCGACATCACGGGCGAGAATGGCGGGACGTGGACGGTCAAGATTGACGACGGCAAGATGGAGATGATCGAAGGACCAGCCCCCGACGGACCCCCCTACTCGCGCCTGGAGACCGACAGCCAGACCTGGATCTCGATGACCGCGGGCGAGATGTCCGGTGACGAGGCCTTCCTCATCGGCCGGCTGGCATTCGAGGGCGTGCTTGGGGGCGGGACCGATTTCGACTCCTTCTTCGGCGCCGCCAGCCCGGTCCACGGCTGAGGCACAGATGGGAAGCAAGGACCGACCCAAGGAAACCAAGAAGAAGAAGGTGAAGAAGGCGCCGGTGCCCAAGGCCCAGCAGGAGCCCAAAGAGCGATGGAGGCCGCCCCCGCCGGAGCGACGCGACCGGGGCTAGTCTCGCCACCGCGTAATGTTGATGCGTGGCGGAACGCGTAGAACTACAACCTTCGCCACAAGCTCAGCGGATCCTCCATGAGACCTTCGGCCTGGCCGATTTCCGCCCTGGCCAGGGCGAGGTGGTGGCAGCATCGGAGGCGGGCGCTGACGTCCTATTCGTCGCCCCCACTGGGTTGGGCAAGAGCATCGCCTACTGGGTCCCAGGGATCGCCGGGGGCGGCCTGACGATTGTGGTCTCGCCGCTGATCGCCCTGATGGTCGACCAGGTGGCGCGGCTGCGGGAGCTGGGCGTCCCGGCGGCCTGCCTTCATAGCCAGATGCCGGCGTCGGAGCGGAGCGAGGCGATGGCCCTGGCCGCGGCCGGCGACCTTCGTTTCCTCTACCTGGCGCCGGAGCGGATCGGCGCGACCGGGTTCCTCGACGCGCTCGGGCGCCTGGAGGTGGCTCGCTTCGTCGTGGACGAGGCCCACTGCATCTCGAGCTGGGGCCACGACTTCCGCCCCGACTATCGCCGCCTGGGCGACGCCATCGACGCCGTCGGCCGGCCGCCGGTGGGCGCCTTCACCGCGACCGCAACCCCGCGGGTCCGCGATGACATCGAGCGCAGCCTCGGCCTGCGCCAGCCGGTGGGTAGGGTTACCGGCTTCGTCCGCGACAACCTGACGATGTCGGTCATCCGCTGCCGGGGCAAGGGTGAGAAACGCGACGCCCTGCTGGACCGGATCAAGCCGGGCGATGGCCGGTCGCTGGTCTACTGCGGCACTCGGAAGTCAGCTGACGAGGTCGCGGCCCTGCTGTCCAGCACCGGCATCGCCACCGCCTCATACCACGGCGCCCTCGACGGCGACGAGCGGCAGGATGTCTACGAGGAGTTCGCCGCCGGCCATCTGCGGGTGATCGTGGCAACGTCGGCATTCGGCATGGGCGTCGACTTCCCCGACATCCGCCAGGTGATCCACTACGACTTTCCCGGCAGCCTCGAGGAGTACTACCAGCAGGCGGGGCGGGCCGGTCGCGACGGCGAGCCGTCGGAGTGCATCCTGCTGTTCTCCGCCCAGGACCGGCAGCTGCAGGAGTTCTTCATCGAGCAGGCCTACCCCGACCGCGACACCGTCCGCGCTGTCTATCGCGAGATGCTCCGAGAGGGGAGCGGGTGGATCCGAAACTGGCAGTCGCGGCTGCCCAACATCGACGCCGGCGCCGTCCGCGCCGCGGTGGCCCTGCTGGAGCGCACGGAGGTGGTCCAGACCGACGGCGGCATCCGTCGCCTGACCGGCGCGCCCGTCGACTTCGAGGAGCAGGCCGAGCTCAAGGAGCACGCCTACGCGCGGGTCAACCAGGTGATGGACTACGCCAGGTCCCGCGGCTGCCGCCACGCGCGGATCGCCGACTACTTCGGCGAGGAGGGCGTTCCCCGGACGTGCGAGGCATGCGACAACTGCCTCGACCCGCAGGGCGTGGAAACGATCGCGGTTGTGCCCGCCGACGTGGAGGCGGCGTTGGCCTGCATCGCCCGCTTCGAGGGCCATCTGGGCGCCGCCCGCATCGGTCTGATCCTCACCGGCAAGCTCGACGCCTGGTCGACGCCCAAGGCGTGGGTCCAGGAGCTGGCCTTCTTCGGGGCGCTGCGCGACTGGGACATCGATCGCGTCCGCGACCTACTGTCGACCCTGGTGGAGATGGGCCTGGTCCAGCGCGGCCACGGCGAGAAGCCCACGCTGCGGCTTGGCCCCGCGGGCCTGGAGGCCCTCGCCGGCGAGGCGCCGCTGAGCGTCGAGCTAGAGGTGGTGCCGATGACGCCGCGGTCGCGGAGCCGGGGCCGCAAGGCCGCCTCGAGCGGCGACCCGCTGTCGGGCGACGCCTCAGTGCTGTTCGGCGCCCTGCGGGACTGGCGGCTCGAGGTGGCGCGTCGCGCCGAAATGCCGCCGTACGTCATCTTCCACGACAAGACCCTGGCCGAGATCGCGCGCCGCCAGCCGACGTCACTGGGCGACCTCGCCGAGATCCCCGGGGTCGGGCCCGCCAAGCTGGAGCGGTACGGCTCCGAGGTGCTCGCGCTTCTCGGCGAGGGTTAGGCAGGGCGCTCGGGCC
>DASZHA010000081.1:0-95311 GCA_035938265.1 Candidatus Dormiibacterota bacterium | reverse complement strand
TCCCCGCCGCGGGAATCGTGCTCGCCCACAACCACCCATCCGGTGATGTGCGCCCCAGCCCCGAGGACGTCGACGTCACCCGTCAGCTGGCGGGCGCGGTTCGACTTTTCGGCCTCGAGCTCGTTGACCACCTGGTCGTATCCCGCACCGGCTACTGCAGTCTCAAGGAGCTCGGCGAGATGTAGGCGGGTTCACCAGATTGGTGCGCCCTTGTAACAGCGGCGCCACGAGTTCAAGGAATTCAGCAACCGGCCCCTACACTGGGCGGCATGACGGAGACCACGTCACAACAGAACCTGGTCGATCTGCTGGGGCAGCTCGGAGGCATGCTCACCTCCTCGCTCAACCTCAAGGAGAACATCGACTTCATGCTGCAGGCGACCAGTCGCATGGTGCAGTTCGATGCGGCCAGCGTTTTCCTTCTCGACGAAACAGGCCAGGAGCTGGTCGCCTTCGCCACCTACCCGTATTCGGACCAGGTCGGACGCATCGCCAGGTTCCGAGTGGGGGAGGGCATTGTTGGGTGGACGGTCCAGACCAACCAGATGGTCACCATCCCCGACGCCCTCGAGGACCACCGCTTCAAGATCGTCGACCCCACTCGGGCCCCACGCTCGATGCTGCTGATCCCGCTAAGCGCCCCCAACCGCGTCATCGGCGCCCTGACCATGGCTCGCCGGGAGGTTCAGCCCTTCACCGACGTCGAGGCCGCCATGGTCCGAGTCATCGTCAACCAGGCGGCGATCTCGATCGAGAACGCCGGGCTCTACACCCAGATGCAGCAGCAGATGGGCCAGATCGGGCAGCAGAACGCCGAGCTCGAGGACGCGAACATCCAGATCAAGGAGGTCAGCCGGCTCAAGAGCGAGTTCCTGGCCAACATGAGCCACGAGCTCCGCACCCCCCTGAACTCGATCCTTGGCTTCAGCGAGATACTCAAGGACAACCTGGCCGGCGCCCTCAGCGAGGAGCAGCGAATCGAGTGCCTGGAGGCCATCCACGCCTCCGGCGAGCACCTGCTGCAACTGATCAACGATGTCCTCGACATGTCCAAGATCGAGGCCGGGCGGATGGACCTGGTGCTCGAGGAGTTTGTCGTCGATGCCGCCTTCCGCGAGGTCGTGACGGTGGTCAAGTCGCTGGCCGGCAAGAAGGGGATCGAGCTCAGCATCCTGGTCGAGCCCGAGGACCTCACCGTCTACGCCGACAAGGGCAAGGTCAAGCAGGTGCTCTATAACCTGCTCTCCAACGCAATCAAGTTCACCCCCGAGGGGGGATCGGTCTTTGTCGATGGCAAGCTCCGCCCCGAGGCCCAGGACCTGATGGTGACCGTCAGCGATACCGGCGTTGGCATCCCCCACGAGCACATCGACAAGATCTGGGGCGAGTTCTACATGATCCAGGGCGAGCACCAGGTGCAGAAGGGCACCGGCCTCGGCCTGGCCCTGGTCAAGCGCTTGGTCGAGCTCCACGGCGGATCTGTCACCGTGGTCAGCGAGGACAACAAAGGCACCACGTTCAGCTTCACCGTGCCCCTCCAGGCCGGCCAAGCCGGCGCCGCCGCGGATGAGCTCTCCAAGCTGATCCTGGTGGTCGAGGACAACCCCAGCAACCTGGAGCTGACCCGGATGGTCCTCAACGGGGGCGGCTTCCGCGTGGAGGCCGCAATCGACGGCCAGGAGGGCCTGCTCAAGGCCAAGGAGTTGAAGCCGGCCCTGATCCTCATGGACCTGCAGCTGCCCGGCATCGATGGCCTCAATGTCACGCGGGCGCTCAAGGCCGACCCCGAAACTGCCGAGATCAAGGTGGTGGCGCTTACCGCCAATGCCATGAAGGGGGTCCGCGAGGAGGCGCTCCAGGCCGGTTGCGCCGGCTACATCACCAAGCCGATCGACGTCAAACGCTTCGTTCGTGACGTTACCGAGTTCCTCAGGCAGTAGGCTAACGGCGATGCCTGGGCAGAAAAGCATCCTGATCATCGAAGACGACGCCAACGCGCGCCAGGTGGTGCGGCTGGCGACTGAGGCCCAGAACATTGAGTTGATCGAGGCCACGACGGGCGACGACGGGCTGGAAAAGGCGCTGAACAAGAACCCCGACCTCATCCTGCTGGACATCAACATGCCCGGGATGTCGGGGCTCGACGTCTGCCGGAAGCTACGGGCGGACGGGTCCCTGGTCCCGATCATCATGCTCACCGCCAAGAGCGACACCATCGACAAGGTGGTCGGTCTCGAGGTCGGCGCCGACGACTACGTCACGAAGCCCTTCGAGGTCCGCGAACTGATGGCGCGCATTGGCGCCCACCTCCGTCGCGGGGACGCGGAGGCGGCCAGCGCCGCCGCCCCGACCAGCACCCGGCGGGAGTTCGCCGGGCTGGTCATCGACACCAGCCGGCACCAGGTTTGGCGCGATGGCGACGAGGTTATCCTCACGGTGACCGAGTTCAACGTCCTCGACCTGCTGACTTCCAAGCCAGGTCACGTTTTCAGTCGTTCCGACCTCCTCCGCGAGGTCTGGGGATACGAGGTGGACATCGAGACTCGCACCGTCGACGCTCACGTTTACCGGCTCCGCAAGAAGATCGAGGAAGACTCCGATCGGCCGCGGTACGTGCACTCGGTGCCTGGCATCGGCTATCGATTCGCCGCCGACTGAGCGCGACCTGATCTCGGCTCCGCGGGCGGAGCTGACGGGACCTGAGGTCGCGGGGCAGGCGGGCCTGGATTTCGAGTACGTGCGGCGCGTGTGGCGCGCTCTGGGTATGCCCGAGGTGGACCCCAACACGCCCTACTTCGACCAGGTCGACGTCGAGACCCTGCGCTCCCTGAAGCGCATGATCGAGGTCGGGTTGGACCCTGAGGCGATTATCCAGAACGCTCGCGTGTACGGCCAAGCGCACGCTCGCATCGCCGAGGTCGACGCCCGCCTCTTCCGGCACCTCTACCCCAAGGATGGCAGCATCGACGAGGAGGCCGCGGTTGGGGCGATCCTGGAGGCCACTCAGCTGCAGCGCCAGGACGCCATTCGCCGCCACGCGGCCCTCGCTGTACGGGACATCGTGCTGTCCAGCGCCGGCGCCGACACCTCGGCCGTGGCTGTGGGCTTCGTCGACCTGGTCGACTTCACGCAGCTTTCGATGGACCTCCATGCCGAGGACCTGGGCCAGCTGATCAGCCGCTTCGAGGAGATCGCCATTGACAGCACCACCAGCCACGGCACCCGGCTGGTCAAGCTGATCGGCGACGCCGCGATGTTCGTCTCGCCGGACGCGAAGAAGGTGCTGGCAACCGCCCGGGCCGCGGTGGCGGCGGTGCGCACAGACGCCGCCCTCTTCGAGGCGCGAGCCGGTCTCGACTTCGGCGAGGTGCTCGCCGCGGGCGGAGACTACTACGGCACCCCGGTCAACACCGCGTCTCGCATCACCGGCTTCGCGCGCTCCGGCACGGTGGTCGCCTCGGAGCCGTTCGTCCGCCAGCTGGACGACGCGTCGATCTCGATGCACGATCTCGGTAGCCAGAACCTCCGAGGGGTTGGACCCACCCAGCTGTACAAGCTCCGGGAGGCAGAGGCTGAGACCGACGGTACCCGGGCGCCTGGGTTGGACGGTGCGCACAAGGCTGCGCCAGATGGCCACGACAAAGCCACCTCGGATGGCCTCCAGGCGCCGGTGGCGGAGCGACGCGCCCATCGGGAGGTGGCCAAGGTGGCACGGGCTCGCCGCAAACGAGCGCGCAAGCAGGCATAGTTGTCTGCAGAAATGGCTGATGACAAGAGCGCCGAAGGCTCAGACGACGAGGCCGCCCCAGAGCACCACGAGGGGCTTGGTGAGAAGCTGCACCGCGCCGAGCACGCCGTCGAGGAGTCCTTCAAGGACACAGTGGCCCGGGTCGAGAACCGCATCATCGTTGCCGGCGAGGCGGAGACATCGGCGTCACCGGAGGTGAATTTCGCCTCCGCCCTGGAGGTGGTGATCAACCCGCCGCACGAGGTTGAGCCCGATGACAGCGGCGACGACCCAGTGGCCATCGACGAGGGAGCCGATCCCGCGGGCGGCACGGCCCCTCCGGCAGCGGACGTGGACCTTCCAGCGCACCAAGAGCCGAAGGAGCATTCCTCCGACTAAGCGGCGCTCGGGGCCCGTCACCCAGGGCCTGCCACACGACTAGAAGACAAGTCGCTGTCAGGCTAGGCCGGGTCCATTCCTCCGATACAGACGATGGGCCGCTGCGGCCGCCAGGGCAAACAGAGCCAGGCTGGCCACCCACAACCAGGCCGCCATCGAGCGCGCCTGGGCGGTGTTGGGGAGCGGGCCGTTGTTGGTGAAGATGTTGGACGGGCACACCGCGCCGCTGAAGCAATAGGCCCATACCCCGCGGCCCCAGAGCGCCGCGACCATGAGGTCGGGGTTGCCAGGAGCGATGCGGATCGTGTCCACCGGGGTCGCCGGCAGGGTGCCCAGCGTGGAATAGGCAGCCCCCGAGGTGTTGCCGGACTGGAAGACCCCGATATCGGTGGCGACAATGAGCTGGCCATTGTGGATCACGCTCCAAAGCGCCGGGGTGTTGGGCAGGTTGCCGCTGACGTCGGTGAAGTGCTCGCCGTGGTCGGTGGACTTGAAGACGTGGCCGCCACGAGCATCCACGGGCTCACCGAACGCTCCCGGTGGCACCCACACGCGCTGGTAGCCGCCTAGGGTGACAAATATGGTGTTGACGTTTGTCGGGTCGATTCGCACCGATGTGATGTAGCGCCGGGGCAGCCCGTTGGCGGCGGCGATGTGCCACCCGTCGGTTGTTGTCTGGCTCGGCGGTTTGCTGCCCCCGACGTTGGTTGCGATGCCGTTGACGAACGGGATGCCCTCGAGCGAGACGTCACATAGGCCGCAGAACCCGACGTAAGCGCTGGCGCCGTTGAGGTCGATGGCGCTGGCGGAGTTGTCAGAGTTGGGACCGGTGTTGGTGTCGGGCTGAGAGCTGTCACCCGGGTGATCGGCGGTGCCCAGGTCATAGACCTGGGTCCATTCCTTCGCCTGTGAGGCGAAGATCGTGCACTGCGGGTCGGCCGGCACCGCCGGAACGCATGGCGCCGCGTTGTAGCCGTAAATCCGTTCGACGACCTGGCGTCCACCCGTCAAGTAGTGTTTGGCGTCCTTGGGATCCATCTGCAGGGGCGCGTCGAAGCGCGGATCGGTGACGCCGGGGTCGATGCGTGTCCAGTTGAGACCGCCATCGTTGGTGAAGGAGCAGATGGCATGCACGTAGCACTCAATGATGTTTTTGCTGTTGTCGGGATCGATGCCGCTCATCAGGCCGTCACCGCCAAAAATCTCGTCCATCTTGCCGGTGGCCGGGTTGATCTTCATCTCCCCGTTGTCCTGTAGGCCGGCCACGATGGTGCCGTCCTTGCCGATCTCGGCGTTGTACGGCTGCAGGACGTTCATGTTGTTGTTGACGCCCAGCCCCCAGGAGTTGTTGTCGAAATTCGGGTGACCGGCATTGACGGTCTGAAGGGAGATGCCACCGTCACCCCCCGCGAAGAAATTGAGGTCGGACTGACCCGGGACGAACAACGCCGCGTGCTGGTCCGGGTGGGTGGTCGATTGCGAACCTCCGAGGCCGGCGTTGATCAGCGAGTTGCAGTTGATGCCCGTACCGAAGGTGAACGGACCACAGGCGCTCCAGTAGCGCCCGATCGCCACCCAAGGTGGTTCGCCGACGGTGTTGGCCTGCGAGCGCCACCCGGTGGTGCTCGGGTTCAAGGCTCCGCTCAGCGTGCCGCCATTCAGTGGGTTGGTGGCCCATACCTCTTCCAGGCCGAAGAGAAGGCGGGTGGGCTTGCCGTTGGCACCGGTGCTAGTGGGATCCACGATTACCCAGTTGTTGTAGCTCGACTGGATGCCAGGACCGTAGCCGAACGCCGCCTGGCCGGTACCAGCTCCTCCGATGGCGCTGTTGGTACCGAAGAAGTTGAGCTGGGACCAGTCCATGACCTTAAGCCAGGTGGCGCCAAAATCGGTTGAGTAGTACATGCCGTCGAGCACCGTGCCCAGGTTGCCGCCGGCGATCGGCAGCCCCAGGACCGGGTCCGTCTGCGAGGGGAGACAGGTAGTGGGCAGGTCCAGGTCGTCAAAGCAGGCGTTCTCTTTGACCGGATCCTGGATGACCGCGAACAGCGAATCGAAGTTCTGCCCCGTGCCGTGGGCCGCCGCCAGCGAGACCCTGCCGACGTGGTCGGTGGTGGGGAAGCACTGGTCATTCACCGGGGCGGTGGTGCACACCCCGACCGGGGTGACATAGCCGAAGGGGCAGAGAATGCTGCCGCAGCTGACCGACTTGTAGATACCGGCCTTCGGGGTCTGCTTGAAAGCCTGGTTCGAGTCGTAGGGCCGGTTGCCGAACCGGGACCCGACGCTGGCCACGACCACGTCAGCGGTGGTGGTGCCCGCGACGTTTGGATTGCGTACCTCGACGTCGGTTACGTTGTTGGCCAGGAAGCAGGGGAAGGCTGCGCTGGTGCCGTCGCAGTTCGCACCGTAGCCGTTCGGGGTGACCGGCAGCACCAGGTTGCGGAACGACAGCGCGCTGAAGTCGGGAAGGAAGTTGCCCTGCCACAGTCCCTTGCTGGTAGCGGCGTAGATCCGGTGCGGGTCGCCGGGGCTCACTCGAATCCGGAAGTTCTGCGACGGGTCGACGACGTTGGTAGAGGGCGAAAGCCAGGTGTTGCCGTCATCGTTGGTGAAGAAGATGCCGTGGCCGCTGTAGTTGTAGCGGCCCTGGGCGTTGTCACCGGTACCAACCACGAGGGTTCCGTCATCGCCGCCCGCCGGCGCCCCGGGGACCCAGGCGATGGCGCCAACCGACTGGGTAATCAGCCTGTCGGCGATGGACCGCCAGCTCTGCCCACCGTCGCGGGTCTCCCAGACACCGCCCTCGGCTCCGGAGGCGAAGATCCGCTTGCCGTTCCAGACCGCGGCCGGGTCATAGGCGAGGTCCGTGATCCGGCCGGTCAGGTGCTTGAGGCCGAGGTCAGCGATCGTCTGGGGGAAGGGGCTGCCCACGGCGTCGTAAGGCTGGCTCGCGTCCAGCGGCCCCTGGCCCTGCAGCGCCCAGCCGCTGGCGCCACTGGCGGCGTTGGGCAGGGCATTCATCTGGGCGACCGCGTTGGCGTAGGTCCCCGCGGGCGCGTCGCCAGTGCCTGCGCGGTAGATCGATGCGCGCTGCTGCTCCGCGACGCCGAGCTCCCCTGGGCCCTCGGGCGAGCCCGGACGCTTGCACTCGGGGATGCCGCTACGACCGTTGGCGTTCTCGAGCACCATGCCGCCAGGGCAGCCGGACGGGTCCGCCGTCTGCTTGCCGGCAGTCGGGGCGGTGGTGCTCAAGAAGGCGGCGGCGGGCGCGGCGCCACCGAGGAAAGTCATCGATGCAACCACAGCGATGACTCCCGCCAGCATCAGCCCCCGGACGCCCGACAGCCTCTGCCCCCGTGTTCCCGCCCTTTTCAGGATCGCTTTTATGTCCTGTTTACCCCGGAAGAACCCGGGTCACGGGTCCCTTCCCACTTGCGCCGGCCCATGTGATGCGCCAGCCCCCCAATCAACGCCCGGATCACGGGCGCACCACATCATAACCAACCCAACTATCCCCGGCCCAGGCGGAATCAAGGACAACTCACGGTGTTCTCATCATCATCAGCCAAATTTCAGGTTGTTAAAAGGCGGGTGGAGCCGGGGCTGATCCGACTGCAACCCGACCACGTATCAGGACCAGGGATGCTCCTAGAAGACACCGTCCAGGCCATTCGCGAAGCCGACCGGGAGCGCCGCCGCCGGCTGGCGGAGCGTCGACGGCTGCGCCGGCCGGTGGCCAAGGTCGACGAGATCCTTCAGGAGCTGGAGGAAATCCATCTTCGCGGCGGCATCAAGGTGCCCGCCGCCACCATCGCCAAGATCGAGCGTTTGCTGGAGACCCTGCCGCCGGAGTGCCGCACCGAGTTCCCGCTTCGCACCACGATCACCCGAGTGATGGACCGCCTCTACGCCATCCAGGACTGCCTGCTCACCCGCAAGGATGGACGCCGCGCCACGCTCCAGGTCCAGGACATGGAGCTCGAGCAAGTCGAGCCTGATGAGGAGGGGTCCGCGGCCTGACGCCGCGGTACGGCGGGGGCTTACAAGCCCTGGCTTAGGACCTGGGCCCCCGTCGGTTGGGCCGAGCCACCGTCGGGCTCATCGGTGACCGCGAACTGCTGGTAGCCGCCCAGGTCCTTGTTCAGGGTCACGTCGGCCTCGCCGGCGGCGTCGGGCTGCATCGTGCCCACGCTCTCAGGCTTGCCATTGCGAATAAGCCACATCTGGTAGGTGCGGCCCGCGGCGGCGGTGGGCATCTTGTCCAGCGTGAGGTACGCGGCGTGTTCCCTGGGGAAGTAGGTCAGCTGGCCGGTGGCCGTGGGCGCCGCGGTCGAGTGCAGCGTGTACACGCGAGGCTGCGCCTGCTGCAGGTTATATGCGTAACCGGCGACGCTGACCGCGGCGACCAACGCGGCGGCGGCGAGTACCGGCCAGGCCCTGCTGCTCCAGAAGCTGCGACGCGGCGTTTGCTCTGGCGCTCCCATCGAACCGGGTAGTGACACGATCGCCGCGTCCGCGGGGTCCTCGGCGATGGCGTCGAGGATGCGTTGCTTGAGGCCGGCAGGCGGGGGCGTGGCCTCGACCGACAGCGGCAGCGCGCGAGCGACCTCGACCATCTGTGCCACGTCGGCGCGGCAGCCGGCGCAGGTCTCCAGGTGTTCGCGGATGGCGGCGGCCTCTAGTGGCGTCACGGCGTCCAGGGCGTAGGCGCCGGCCAGGGCCTGCACCTCCTGGCAGTCAAGCTTCTCGCGCGTCGTCATCGGCTGTTCACCACGACTCGGCCATGTCCTGACGCCCGGTCAGCTCGCCTGCGTCCAGCAGTGCTCGCAGCTTGCGCAGACCGATTCGCATGCGCCCTTTGACCGTGCCCAGCGGGATGGCCAGGCGATCGGCGATCTCGACGTGCGTCAGGCCGCTGAAGTAAGCCATCTCAATCACCTCGCGCTGGTTCCCGGGCAGCTCGCCGAGGGCATCCTGGATCGATTCGCGCTCCAGGTTGACCGAGACCTCAGCCCAGGCGTCCGGCACGCCCAGCCGGTTTTCCATGCCCTCGATGGGGCGGTCCATGGCTAGGCGAGAGCGGCTCGAGCGAAGCCGGTCGACCGCCCGGTTTCGAACCACGGTGAGCAACCACGTTCGGGCCGAGCCCCGGCCGGTGTCGTAGCTGGCGGCCTGTTTCCAGATGCTCAAGAAGGCCTCCTGGACAACGTCTTCGGCGGCGCCGCGATCGGTGAGCACCTTGAGCGCCACCGCGAAGGCGAGGCCGCCGTAGCGGTCGAAGAGCAGCGAAACCCCATCTGGGTCCCGGTGCGCGATCGCGGCGAGCAGCTCCTCGTCAGTGAGCTCTCGGGGGCCCATCAGAACCAGCATACTTCCACTACGTTGCCGGCCCTCCGATGGATCAGTCCTCGCCCTGCCCGGGCGGCGATAATGAGCCCATGACCATCCTGCGGGTCTCGGACTCCGGCCAGACGTTCGACATCGACCTCCCCGAGATCAAGATCACCCCCGACCAGGGCGGCGGCTTCTACCTCCATGGCAAGGGCCAATTCGAGTTCTTCGAGAGCATCGACGAGGCCCAGGAGCGCAAGCAGGAAATCGAGTTCCGCGGCACCTTCGGCTGACGCCGCCGCGGTTTGACTTTCCGACGAGCGCGAGCGTATTGTCCCGGAGGTGACCGGGTCGTCAGTTTAAGGAGGAACAGCGAGTGGCCACAGTCGACGAAGTCTTCACTGAGATGGAGGGCCGTCTCAAGGAGAACCCGGACAAGGTCCAGGGCATGAACGCCACCTACCAGTTCGACCTCACCGGTGACGGCGGTGGCGAGCGGTGGGTCAAGCTCGCGGACGGCGCCGGCGAGTTCGGCACCGGCCAGTCCGAGAGCCCCAATATCACGATCACGATGGCGGCGAGTGACTTCCTCGAGCTGGTCGACGGCAAGCTCGACGGCACCATGGCCTTCATGAGCGGCAAGCTCAAGGTCAAGGGCGACATGGGGCTGGCGATGAAGCTCCAGAACGTCCTCCGCTAGACAAGGGCTTCCTCGACATCGAACTCGACGACCTGAAGGGCCGCTCGGGCGAGCCGACCAGCACCACGATCGACCCGGCTCGGGTGCACGAGTACGTCCGCGCTGTTGGCGACACCAACCCGGCCTACCCGCAGGCCCCTGATGACGCTGAGGGCAAGGTGGCGCCGCCGGCGTTTGCAGCCGTCTATGCCCTCTTCGCCGGCGGGGGCGCGATGGCGTCCATGGGCATCCCACCCAACCGGCTGATCCACGGTGAGCAGGCCTTCTCCTGGAAGCGCCCGCTGAAGGTCGGCGAGACGGTCACCGCCCAGGGCAGCATCGTCGACGTCTACAGGAAGCGCAGTCTCCAGTTCGTGGAGGCCGAGGTGGTGGTCCGCGACTCGACCGAGACCGAGGTGTGTCGCTCCAAGGCCACCATCCTGGTGCTGCCCGACCCCAACGAGGCGGCGGAAGCTGACGCATGACAACCTCGACAACGCTGGTGGCGGGGCAGGAGATCCCAGGTCTCGAGGTGACGCACTCTCGTGAGCAGATCAAGGCCTATGCCGACGCCAGTGGTGACCAGAACCCGATTCACCAGGATGATGAGATCGCCAGGTCGGTCGGCCTGCCCGGTGTGATCGCCCACGGCATGCTCAACTACGGGCTGCTGTCGCGGGCCCTCACCGACTGGCTTGGCGACCCGGCCCGCCTCAGGAGCCTCAGCGTCCGTTTCTCGAACATGGTCCAGCCCGGTGACACCGTCACCTGCAAGGGCACCGTCGAGAGCGTGGACGAGGCCGGCGGCACCGCCTTGGTGAGCGTCTGGATGGAGAACCAGCGGGGTGAGAAGGTGTTGAGCCACGGCCAGGCCGAGGTCTCCGTCTGAGGTCAGCCGAGGGCTCGAAACCAATCGATATCGACCGCGGAAGCCGCCCCTTGGGCGCACCGCCCGAGGAGGATTAGCTACATGGCATTTGCTGACCTGACAGGAAAGGTGGCGCTCGTCACCGGAGGATCGCGCGGCCTTGGCCGCCAGGACTGCCTCACCCTCGCCGCCCAAGGGGCGGACGTGGTCGTCACCGACATCCTGATCGAGTCCGACCCCGAGCTCGAGAAGACGGCGCAGGAGTCGCAGTCGATCCTGTCCAACGTGCTTCAGCAGCAGGGCGCCGTCTACACCGAGAAGACAGTCGCCGAGATCAAGGGCATGGGCCGCCGCGCCTCCGCTTACAAGCTCGACGTCACCAACCGCGAAAACGTCGCCGACGTCATCTCCAAGGTCAAGGAGGAGTACGGCAAGATCGACATCCTGATCAACAACGCCGCCACCCTCGACAACGTTGCCCAGCTCGACAAGCAGCCCGACGAGCTGTGGGACCGCGACGTCAAGGTCAACCTCACCGGCGCCTTCAACATGACCAAGGCGGTCTTCCCGATCATGAAGGAGAACAACTGGGGCCGGGTCATCTTCATGGCATCGGTCGCCGGTACCCTGGGCGGTTTCGGCCAGGCCAGCTACTCATCGACCAAGGCGTCGGTGATCGGCCTCGGCAAGACCACGGCGCTGGAGGGCGGCCGCTACAACATCACCTCCAACATCATCGCCCCCGGCGTGATCGGCACTGAGGCGTTCAAGATGGGCAACCCCGAGATGAACGAGCGGATCGTCAAGCGCACCGTGTTCCGCCGCCCAGGCGAACCCGAGGACATCTCGAACACGATTGCCTTCCTCTGTTCGCAGGAGGCCAACTACATCACTGGCCAGGTCATCTGCGTGTCTGGCGGCATTGACCTGTTCACGTTCTAGGGCTGGAGGAGACTCATGACTGAACAAGCGACGGAAACCCCGGTTGTCAGCGCGTCCAAAGAGGGGCGGATCGGGACCATCACGCTCTCACGCAAGGGCAACAACTCGATTGCGGGCGACCTCGGCGACGGCCTGGTTGCAGCACTCGACCAGCTGGAGGCGGACGACGAGGTCCGCGTCATCGTCGTCCGCAGCGCCTATGAGAAGTACTTCTCGGTGGGCGCCGACCTGACCGAGTTGGGCGGCGCCGATCGCTCCGACCCGGCGGCGATGGAAGAGGTGTTGCTGAAGACGATCCGCTACATACAGGCGTGCTTCACCCGCCTGGAGCGGTCGCCCAAGGTCGTCATCGCCGCGATCAACGGACATGCCCTGGGCGGCGGCTGCGAGCTGGCCCTCTCCTGCGACTACCGCATCATGGTCAACGACGGCAGGGCCACCATCGGCCAGACCGAGGTCAACCTCGGCATCATCCCCGGCGCCGGCGGAACGCAGCGCCTGCCACGCACCATCGGCCGCGCTAAGGCACTCGAGATGATGCTGGAGGGCACCCGAGTCACGGCTGAGGAGGCGCTGAAGCTTGGCCTGGTCAACGAGGCGCCGGGACCCGACGAGTTCGAGGCCACCGTCAACGCCAAGGCGGAGAAGATTGCCGCCGGCGCGCCGATCGCGCAGGCGATGATCAAGCAGGCGGTCAACGACGGTCTGGGCAAGGAGACCATCGAGGAGGCCCTCGAGATCGAGGCGCAGCTCTTCGCCAAGTCGGCTGTGACCGAGGATGCCGTGGTCGGCGTGCTCAGCTTCCTGAGCAAGCAGACGCCGGAGTTCAAGGGCAAGTAGCACCGTGGCGTCCCCGCCGGAGATGACGGGAGCGAATCCGAATGCCTGACCTGGCGGCGGCCTACGTCGAGACCTACGAGCACATCGTCCCCATTCTTCGCGAGCTGACGACCGAGCAGCTGGAGACGAAGGTGCCCTTCTCGCCGGAGTGGTCCGTCCGCGATGTTGCGGCGCACATGACGTCTGAGGCCGAGATGATCGTGTACGGGGACATCCCCGAGGGGATCTTCTACCTGGACGAGGCGCGCCGGGATGAGCGCGCCGAGATCATCAACGCCTTCAACGCCGAGCACCTGGAGCGGCGGCGGCAGATGGCGCTGGAGGAGATCCTGGCGGAATGGGAGGCCGCGGTGCCGGCGATGCTGGAAGCATTGCGCGGTGAGCGGCCGTTCAAGTCGCCATACGCGGGACAGGACTACGTCGCGGTGGTCGACCTTGCGATGCACTCCCAGGACATCCGCAACCTGGTGGGGCAGCCTGGCGATCGCGAGTCCGCGGGCGTGGGCTACGCTCTGCCATCCTTCGGCCTCATCACCGGGCAGCGGATCACCGAGGTCGGGCTGCCGGCGCTGGAGCTGCGCTACGACGGCAAGACCCGCGTGCTAGGGGAGGGGGAGCCGGGTGCGAGCATCACGGCCTCGCGTTACGAGCTCGTGCGCGCCCTGGCCAACCGACGCAGCACAGCCCAGATTCGTGCGTACGACTGGACCGGTGACCCGGAGCCTTATCTGCCGATCATCCCCGCCTACCAGCCGCGGGACGACGACATCTTCGAGTAGTCGCCGGCTACCCGACAGGAGCTGCGGGACCGTCGCGCTCCGCGGCAGAGCCCGGCGACTGATGTCGCGATCGCTTGCGTCGAGACTTCTGTCGTCGCGAGGCCATGCCATTGAAGATCGCCTCGCGGCGGTCCCGGATGTAGTCTTCGACCGACGCTCTGGACTTGGGATTCTCGGGATGCCCGGGAGCCAGGGTGCGGAATGTGCCATCGCCATTGGCCACGAGGCTCCAGCCCTCGAGGTGAATCATGGGATGGTGCACCCAGCAGCTGGGGCCACCCGTATCCACTGTGGTAAGACCACCGTCGGCGTATTCGTCGACGTGGTGGTAGCTGGCGTCGACTGCCGGTTGGTTGCAACCCTCAAAGGCACAGGTCGGATTGGTGGCTAGCATTGCCCGCTGCTTCGCAGACGAGAAGCTGCGAGCACGCTTGCCGGCGAAGGCGATGTTGCCGGCGGAGTCCTTGAGCACCGCGCTGAGGTCGGCCTCGCAAACCAGTAGGTCGAGCTCCTCTTGGGAGATCGGCACCAGACCTTGAAGCAGCGGCGGTGGTCCATCCTCGCCCAACATCGCCGACAACGGCGCCACCACCACCAGCTGCGGCCGCCGGGCGTTGCCGCTGCCCGACTCCCCGGCGCCGCTGGTACTACCGTCGACTGCTCCATTGGCGTTGCCGGCGCCCAGCACCGACTGCTTCGCCAGCTGCATGAGCCCGTCATGCCGCCGCTGCCCCACGGTGCGCGTGTCCTCCTTCCCGGCGGGGCGCATGAAGGGCTCGAGTCCGGCCCGCAGGTAGGCGGCGCATTCCGAGGTGACGTGGCCCACAACGGTGGCGCTACCGTCGACTGTGGGCGCAATCTTGAACTCCCGGCGCTCTCGGGCCCTGGTCGCATCCCGACGTAATACCTCGCCGTCAACCTCTGCCACCACCGACGCGGCGTGCTGACGCAGCCGTCCGGCGTTCATGGCCGCCGCACCCGTCTCGAGCAGCCGAGCCTCGACCACGGCGGCGTCCTGCGGCCGAACCCTGGCGGTGCTGCGGGCTATCACCGTGCTTTGCTCGAAGCTGAGCTTGCCACTCGTGACCAGGTCGACGGTTGTCGGCAGCTGATCCAGGCGGCGAGCCAGAATTACCCGATCCATGGCCGACTCTGGGGATAGCTTGCACTCTCGGCTGAGGAAGTCCACCGCGTCCGATGCGCCGGAGCCGACGTGCCCCTCGACGCGCTCGAACGCCGCCAACGCATGAGTGCTGAGCAACTCCGCCTGGTCGATTAAGACGCGCAATAGTCGAATGTACTCGGCCAGCTCTCGCGCCCCCAATCCGTCGACCCCCATCTCCCGCAGGCGGCCCAGGTTTCGCTCGGCCTGCTCAAGCGTCTCGCCTGCAAGCCCCAGGTCCGCCTCCCCCGAACGCATGTACGTATGCTATCACAATTCCGTGTAGCTACGCAAATCTGTCGACCCTAGCCCTCCGCCTCCGACGGCTCAGTCTTTTCCACCGTCTTCTCATGCGCCCGCTCCGGTGCGGCAAAGCGCACCGCCTCGGCGGCGGCCCGCACGTCGCCCGGCCGGGGCCCGGCCAGCCGGATGATCAGGTAGCCACGGTCGGGCTGGGGATAGGACCCCACCGACACCCCCGGGAACTCCTTCTCGATGCGATTGAGCAGGTCCCAGAACTCCGCCTCCACAGCGCCGGTGAAGTGCACCTCCTCCGTGACGTGGATGGTGCCGCCGGCGAGGTACTTGGGGGCGATCTCGTCCTCGAAGATCGTCTTCAGCTCCCGGGGCACACCCGGCAGGACAAAGAGGTTGCCACCGCCATCGATCGGGAACTCCAGGCCAGGAGCCATGCCGATGGCGTTCTCCAGGATGATGGCGCCCTCCGGGACCTCGGCCATGCGACGGTTGGCCTCCTTCATCTCGGGAGTGGGGATGCGTCCGATGCCGTGCAGGAAGTCGAGCCTCACCTGGATGTGCTCGGCAGCCCTGGGGTCGAGCGCCAGCGGCCGGTCGAGAGCCTCAGCCAGCGCCGCCATGGTCCGGTCGTCGGGGGTTGGCCCCAGACCGCCGCAGACGAAAAGGCAGGTCGGCTGGCGCTGGACCTCCGCTCGGACGACCCGAACGATCTCGTCCTGCACGTCGCTGACCATGTGCCCGCGTCGCAGCGGGAAGCCCAGCGCGTAAAGGCGCTGAGCCAGCCAGTGGGAGTTGGTGTCCTGGGTGTGGCCGCGTAACAGCTCGTCACCGACGGCGATTGTCACGGAATGCTGATCGGCCTCCGCGGGGCCTGGTGAGCGGCTCATTAGGATCTCATCGGAAGCCAACAACCCCTATGGCATAATTCGGCGGTTCATGATACAGGTCGATTCGCTGACCAAAGACTACGCGGGTCGGCGGGGCATCCGGGACGTTACTTTCTCGGTCGAAAAGGGCGAAATTCTGGGCTTCTTGGGGCCCAACGGCGCCGGCAAGACGACCACGATGCGCATTCTCACCGGGTACCTGCCGCCCACCAGCGGGCACGCCTCGATTGCGGGGTTTGATGTCAGCTCGGAGTCGCTGGACGCTCGCCGCCACATCGGCTACCTGCCGGAGACCGTTCCGCTCTACAAGGAGCTGACCGTCCTCGAATACCTGACCTTCGTCAGCCGGCTGCGCGACATTCCCAAGGCTCAGCGCGCCGAAAAGATCGACACGGCGATGGAGAAGACCAACATCACCGACGTCGCCGACGTTTTCATCGGCAAGCTCTCGAAGGGCTACCGCCAGCGCGTCGGACTGGCCCAGGCGGTGGTGCACGAGCCCGACGTCATGATCCTTGACGAGCCCACCGAGGGCCTGGATCCACGGCAGCGAACCGAGACGCGGGCGCTGATCCGCGACCTCGCCAAAGCGCACACCATCATTCTCTCGACCCACATCCTGCCCGAGGTGGAGTCGACCTGCGACCGCATCCTGATCATCAACGACGGCCTCATCGTCGACCAGGGCACCCCCGAGGACCTGGCCAAGAAGGTCCGGCGCGGCCAGCGCCTGGAGGCCCTGGTGGTTGCTCAGGAGGATCACATCAGGCTGGCCCTGCAGGACGTCGAAGGGATCGATTCAATCCACACCGAGGCTATGCCCGAGGGCCGCCGACGGGTGGTCGTCGAGGGATCGCAGGACGTCGACCTCCGCAAGCAGGTGTCGCGTGCCCTGGTGGTGGCCGACATCGACCTGATCGAGCTCAAGTCTGACTCTGTCAGCCTTGAGGACGTCTTCCTGCAGATGACCGGTACTGAGCCTGACACCGACTACGAGCCGCCCGGCCCCGTAATGTCGTCGGCGGTGGCCGCGGCAGCCGCGGCTGCGGGAGGGCGGGAGGCCGACGAGGCGGCCGAGGACGAGGCGGCCGAGGACGAGGTTGAGCCAGCGGCAGAAGCCGCGCCGGAGGAGAAGCCGGAACCGGAGCCGGAGCCTGAGAAAGAGCCAGAACCAGAGCGTTTTGCAATCCGCGAGCCCGAGCCCGAGCCCGAGCCCGAGCCCGAGCCGGAGCCAGAACCCGAGCCCGAGCCGGCGAGCGAGCCTGCCCACGAGCCGGCAGCGGAGCACACGCCGCAGCCGGCCGCCACCGCCGACGACGACGAAGCCAGCCCCATGGCCGCCGAGGAGCTGGCCGTGCAGGCCGCCCAGCGTCAGCCCGAATCCGCCGCGCCAGCCGAGGAGCCCGCCCCTGAGGCCGAGGCGGCCGGCGAAGAGCCGGCCCCGCCCGCCGCTGATGACGAGGAGGCCCGCCTGATGGCCGAGTTGGAGCGGGTCCGGGCCGAGCGACGGCGTCGCGAGGAGGAGGGGCTGTGAAGAACGCCCTCACCATCGCCCGCAAGGAGATCAAGGTCTACTTCGTCTCGCCCGTGTTCTTCATCGTGACCGCGCTGTTCATCCTTGCCAGCGGGTTCTTCTTCGCGATCAACACCCTCCAGAGCCAGACGGTGTCGATCAGCACCACCTTCTCGATCATCCTCTTCATCATGATCCTGCTGGCGCCCCTCCTGACCATGCGACTGATCGCCCAGGAGAAGGGGGAGGGGACCCTGGAGCTGCTCTTCAGCCATCCGATTCGCGACGTCGAGCTGGTCGCGGGCAAGTTCGCCGCGGCGATGGTGATCTACCTGGCGCTGCTGGCGACCACCCTGATCCAGGTCCTGGTCCCGCTCTTCACCGCGGTCGACAAGCACCAGTTCCTGTTCCTCAACCTCGGGACGGTTGACTGGGCAACCCTGGGGGTCGCCTACCTCGGAAATTTCCTGATCATCGGCAGCTACCTCGCGATTGGCCTGCTCGCCTCGAGCCTGACCAGGAACCAGATCATCGCCGCGGTTATCGCCTTCGTGGCCCTTCTGATCCTGCTCGTCATCGACGGCGCCGGGGCCCTCGCCCAGCCGCCCCTAAGCGACTTCCTTAGCCAGCTTGGTCCGCGGGCGCACGCGGACAACTTCTCGAAGGGCACGCTGGGCCTCTTTGACGTCGTCTATGCGCTCAGCATGATCGTGGTCCCGCTGTACCTGGCGGTGGTCGCCCTGGGAGCCCGCCGGTGGCACTAGACGACGACGACAAGACGAAGACGGAGCGCTCCGGCGACGACGAGTCCAACGACGAGGATGAGACCACAGACGAAGAGGGGCTGGAGGACACCGAGGACTTCGACGACGACGACGACCTGAACCTCTCCACCGGTCGGGGTCGGGTGGTCCGCTTCTTCGTCCGCACCGTCCTTGTCGTCGGCACCGGCCTGCTGGTCATCGGCCTCAGCCTGCTGGCGCTGTTCGGCACTTCGAACCTGCAGACCCCCGGTGGCTTCATCCTTGGCGGCCTGCTGCTGCTGGTCATCTATGGGGTGCTCGAGCCGGAGACCATCCGCGCGTTCCTGGGCCAGGGCCAGGTGCAGGCGGGGAGCCGGGCGCTCTTCGGGGTGCTGCTTGTCCTCGGCGCCGTTTTCCTGCTGAACGTTGTCGTCCGCGACCGCCTGGGCGACAAGCAGATCGACGTCACCAAGGACCAGGTCAACAGCCTCGCCCCCCAGACCGAGACCGTCGTCAAGGGTCTCGACAACGAGGTCACCGCGACCGTCTGGTGGAACCAGTCTCCCACGGAGACCCAGACCGCCTACGACCTTCTGCAGCGGATGCACAACGTCAACCACAAGCTGGTGGTCAAGCAGAAGAGCCTGGTCGACGACCCGACGACGGCGCGCACCCTCGGCCTGCAGCAGGCGTCGGTTGTATTCGAGTACCCTAACCGCCAGCCCCAGGTGGCCACCGACCTCACCGAAGCCGGGCTCGACACCGCCATGATCCGCCTCAGCACCGGCCGCTCGCCCAAGGTGTATTTCCTGACGGGCCACGGTGAGGGGTCGATCCAGGCGGCGCAGGGGCAGGGCGCCACCGGGGGCAACACCTACTCGCGGCTGGCCTCGTCGCTTGCCACCCAGGGAATGACCACCGCCCAGCTCAACCTGCTGACCGGGAGTGGAAGCGGCGGCACCGTCCAACCGGGCCAGGTCGCCCCGTCGACGGCGCCCCAGCCGGCCGACACGTCGAGCCCAGCGCCGACTGACACTGGGAGTCCATCCCCGGGGGCAACCCCCACCCCCGCCCTGGTCACCGGCACCACGGTCCCCAAAGACGCCGACGCTGTAGTCATCCTCGACGCCACGACCAACCTGACCGCCGCCGAGGTCCAGTCGCTGACCGGCTACCTCGACGGCGGCGGGCACGTCCTGCTGGCTGAGGAGCCGACGACTCAGGCCAACACCAACGACGTCATCAAGAAGTACGGGGTCAGCATCGGCCAGGGCATCGTCCTCGACCAGTCGCTGCAATACAACCAGATCGCCGTCGCCGGCATCCTGGTCATCCAGCAGTACGGCTCGCACATCGTCACCCGCGGCCTGTCGAGCACTCCGACCCTGATCGTGCAGTCAGCGCCTGTGGAGGGACAGGTGGCGCAGGGCCTCCAGCTGACGCCCTTGATCACCACCACCAAGTCCTCGTGCGAGCGCACCGACAGTAACCAGAAGGCCGGGACCTGCCAGCCCAGCGATAAGGGTGGTCCGTTCAACCTGATGTCCGCGGTGGGGCCGCCCGACGGCAGCAAGGATGTCAAGCCACGGCTCATACTCCTGGGCGGCGCCCAGTTCGTCAGCGACCAGATCCTGGGCAGCCAGCTGGGGGCGCCTGGCAACCTGGCCATCATGAACAACGCAGTCAACTGGCTGGCGGGCCAGGACAAGATCATCGACGTCCCGGTGCGCGCGGCCCAGCCCAACACCATCTTCGTCACCGATGCGCAGCACCAGCTGATCCTGATCGGGTACACGGCGCTGCTTCCGCTCTTCGTGGCGGCGCTGGGGGTCGCGGTCTACCTGCGGCGGCGCTAGGCCGCAGGGGCCCACCATCATCAATTGAGCAACAAGGGTCTCTACGCAGCCGCGGCGATCTTCCTGATCGCCCTCGGCGCCTGGTACATCTACGACAAGGGCAAGACGCCGGTCAGCCCCAGCGCCAGCTCGACGGCCACGCCGACGACCCTGGCCAGCCCGGTCGTGGCGCTGGATCCCAATCAGATCGGGCAGGTCGAGATCAAGGCCAAGAACAAGATCCTGACCATCGTGCGGAGCAACCTCACCTTTACCTACCAGCTGTGCCCGGCCGACCAGCCCACCAACTGCCAGCCACAGATCGCCGACCAGGCCTCCGCCATCCAGCTCTTCACCAGCATCGTCCAGCTGCGGCCGGCCCGAACCATCTTCGGCGTCAATGACTTTCCTGGCTTCGGCCTCGACCGGGCCACCACCGGGGAGTTCACGGTGTCCACCGCGTCGGGGCAGAAGACGACCCTGTGGATCGGCGGCAAAACCACCGACGGGGTCAACGACTACGTCCGCACCCCCGGCGGCAACGACGTCTACGCCATCCCGGTGGCCAGCATCGACGTCCCCATCCTCGGCCTGGTCGACAACCCGCCAGTGCCACGGCCATCGCCCAGCCCCGGCGCGGCGACAGCCTCCCCGCAATCATCACCCTGACCTGATTCCGGCGAGGCTGGTAAAGTTGGGCGCCGCGGAACGCTGGTGGGCTCATGCCCGGCCGACCGCCGCCCCGGTGGCGGGATTACACCGGGAAACCCCGAAGACACAGGAGTTTGGATGTCCCTTGAGCTTCTACTGGTAGCGCTTTGCGCGGTCCTGGCGATCGCGTTCGGGGGCTACCTCGCCCTCAGCGTCATCCGCAGCAGCGCCGGCAATGCCCGTATGCAGGAGATCGCGGGGTACATCCAGGAAGGGGCCTCGGCCTACCTCAACCGGCAGTACACGATCATCGCCATCGTCGGCCTGGTGATCTTCCTGGTTCTCTTCTTCACCCTGGGCTACCAGACGGCCGTCCTCTTCGTGGTGGGGGCCGCCTGCTCCGCGGCGGCGGGCTATGTCGGGATGAACGTTTCGGTGCGGGCCAACGTGCGGACCGCCGAGGCCGCCCGCAAGGGCCTCAGCGCGGCCCTCTCGATGGCCTTCCGCGGTGGCGCCGTCACCGGCTTCTTCGTGGTCGGCCTCGGACTCCTGGGTGTGGCCCTCAGCTACGGCATCTTCAAAGACCCCAAGGCGCTGGTGGGGCTCGGCTTTGGCGCCTCCCTGGTGTCCGTCTTCGCCCGCCTGGGCGGCGGCATCTACACCAAGGCCGCCGACGTCGGCGCCGACCTGGTGGGCAAGGTCGAGGCCGGCATCCCCGAGGACGACCCCCGCAACCCCGCGGTGATCGCCGACAACGTAGGCGACAACGTGGGCGACTGCGCTGGCATGGCCGCCGACCTGTTCGAGACCTACGCCGTCACCTCGGTGGCGGCGATGCTGCTCGGCTCGCTTGTGTTCCCCGGCCAGATCGAGTTTGTGATCTACCCGCTGCTGCTGGGGGCGGTCTCGATCGTGGCCTCGATCATCGGCAGCTTCTTCGTCCGCCTGGGCCGCAGCGGCAACATCATGAACGCGCTCTACAAGGGCCTGGGCGTGGCCGCGATCCTGGCCCTGGTCGGCTTCTACTTTGTGACCCGGCAGTACATGGCGACCGTCGCCGGCGCCGATGTCAACCGCCTATTCCTCGCCGCCGTCATCGGCATCCTCATCACCGTCGCCCTCGTCTTCATAACGGACTACTACACTAGCGCCAACTACAGCCCGGTCAAGCACATCGCTGAGGCCAGCACCACCGGCCACGCGACCAACATCATTGCCGGGCTGGCGGTGGGGATGCAGGCGACGGCGCTTCCCGTGCTGGTGATCGCGGCCGGCATCATCGGCGCGGCCGCCCTGGGCGGCGACCACGCCCTGTACTACATCGCCGTCGCGGCCATGTCGATGCTCTCGATGACCGGGATCATCGTCGCCATCGACTCCTACGGTCCGATCACCGACAACGCCGGCGGCATCGCCGAGATGGCGGAGATGGAGGAGGCGGTCCGGGCCGTCACCGACCCGCTCGACGCCGTCGGCAACACCACCAAAGCCGTGACCAAGGGCTACGCCATCGGCTCCGCCGGCCTGGCCGCCCTGGTGCTCTTCGGCTCCTACACCCAGGAGCTCAACGACGCCCTCCACCTCGACGCCGCCCACCAGATCCGTTTCGACCTCTCCGACCCGCTGGTCATCGTGGGGCTGTTCATCGGCGGCATCCTGCCGGTGCTGTTCGCCTCACTGAGCATGCTGGCCGTGGGCCGCGCCGCCGCCGGGGTGGTCAACGAGGTCCGCCGCCAGTTCAAGGAGCACCCGGGGATCATGGCGGGGACGGAGAAGCCGGAGTACGGGCACGCCGTCGCCCTGGTAACCGCAGCTGCCCAGCGGGAGATGATCCTGCCCGGCATCATCCCGGTGCTGGCGCCGATCGCCGTCGGCTTCATCCTCGGCCCCAAGGCACTGGGCGGCATGCTCGTCGGCGCCATCGTGGTCGGCGTCTTCGTGGCAATCCAGATGACCAGCGGTGGTGGCGCCTGGGACAACGCCAAGAAGTTCATCGAGGATGGCAACCTCGGCGGCAAGGGCACCGACGCGCACGCCGCGTCGGTCACCGGTGACACCGTCGGCGACCCATACAAGGACACCGCCGGCCCGGCCATCAACCCCATGATCAAGGTCATCAACATCATCGCCATCCTGGTGGCGAGCACGGTGGCCACCCACTCCCTGATCCACTAGGACAGGTCCCCGGACCGGCTCCAGCGGACAGATCGGGGCCTACACTGCGGCGATGAGATCGAAGTGGGTGGACATCGACGGCCCCGTCCATTACATGGACTGGGGTGGCATAGGGCGCCCGATGGTGCTGGTCCATGGGCTGGGCGGGTCCTACGTCGAGTGGATGTTGATGGCCCCCCGCCTGGTCAGGCACTTCCGGGTGCTGGCGCCGGACATGGTGGGTTTCGGCCGGACGCCGGTCGGCCATCGGCACGCCACTCTTGACGTGAACCAGCGGATGGTGGACACCTTCCTGCGGAGGGTCGTCAAGGAGCCGGCGATAGTGGTTGGGCACTCGATGGGCGGCACCATCGCAATGCTGCAGGCGGGCCGTGGCGCCGACACCCTCTCCGACCTGGTTCTGATCGACCCCGCGATCCCGCCGGCCGGCCACGAGGTGACGCCCGTGATCCCTAAGCCCATCCTGCAGCTCGTCGAGCAGAATCGGATGCTCGGAAACCTGACGGGGCTCCTGGCCGCCAGGTTCCTGGGCCCGCGCGGCCTGGTGGAGAGCGCGCTGCGGCGGGCGGTGGTGGACTTCGAGGCGATAGACAGCCGCCTGGTCGACAGCCTGGTGGCGATGGAGGAGGAGCGGATTCGCGCGGGGCTACCCTACGTGGGTTGGACCGAGGCGCGGATGTCCCTGGCGCACTACTACCGGGACGTGCGCGCCTTCGACCGCGACGTGGTTGACCCCATCTCCGCGCCGACCATGCTGATCTACGGCGATGCCGACCCGATCGTGCAGCGGGGCGCGATCCGGCGCCTGAGCAGGAGACAGCCCAGCTGGGATGTGCACATCCTCGAGAACGTCGGACATGACCCGAATTTCGAGGTACCCGAGCGCGTCGGCGACCTCATCCTCGAGCACCTCTCGATCGCGGCTGCCTGAACCCCGCCTGGCCCGGCGCGGCCGCCCGGCCTTCGATACGCTCTTAGCGTGGATGAGTGGCAGGTCGAGATGCAGGAGATCCAGCGCAGCATTAACGGGCTGCGGGCCCGCCAGGGCGACGCGGTGATCATCGCCGAGCTCGAGGCCGAGCTGCGCATCTTGCAGTCGCTCTACCTCACCAGCCTGGATGTCTTCGAAGCCGGCGAAGCGGACGCTGAGGTCAGAGGTGGCTTCGCCGCCCTGCATCTCGGCGACTGGAACTTCGCCAACGTCTACAGCTTCGTCTACGAGCGGGCCCTGGAGATCGAGCCGGGGCGGCGCGAACTGTCGTCCTTGGTCCCGGAGATCGACTACATCGACCTGATCCGCAAGAGCGCCTGATGCCCCGGTTCGACTTCCAGCCACTGGCGGAGGTCCTCGCCGGGGACCAGGCGGGGCCGGTGGAAGGTCGCTTCTCGCTGGCGTCGGTGGACGGCGCCTCTGTCCCCGGCGGCCAGCTGCGCGCCTGGCTGGGACCGCGCAGGGTTGGCGGTCGGTACTTCCGGCTCTTCGTCGACCCCGGCGCCGGCGGTACCCCGGCGCGCCTGGCCCAGGGGCTGTACAACGATGGCCCCTACCCGGGCCAGAACTGGGCCGAGATCTTCGACATCGACCCACCCGCCGGCGTGGACCTGACCGCGGAGTGGGAGCCGGAACTGGCGCCCTACCTCCGGCCGGTGGCGGAGGCGCTGCCTCCCGGGGGCCACCTGATGATCGAGTACGAAAAGCCCCTCTTCCGCACCACCCAGGTGGGTCTCCTTGGCGGCGTCCCGCCGATTGCGACGCCCCTGGGCATGCTGCTGTACGACATTGGCAGCGGCGACAGCTTCAAGGATTGGTACTTCCCCGAGGGTGGCCAGGAGGGCGGTCGCAAGCTCCAGGGCAACAAGGCCTACACGCCAGAGCAGGCAGAGGAGATGGCGCGGAAGCGCGTCAGGGAGCTGAAGGAGTTCCTGGCGTCACCGCCCCGCGGCGAGGAGAAGATCGAGGCGCGCGCCCGGCGAGACGCCGAGACGCTGCTCGAGGACCTGGCCTAGTCGCCCTGGCCGGCAGAAGCCGGCATTGCTCTGTGGCCTCGCTACGAACCGCCGGTCAGTCCAGGTCCATCGGCCCTTCGGCCTTGGCCTTGGACTTGTCCATCGTGTGGACGTGCTCGTCCTGCCAGCGGCTTTCGAGGCTCTTCTGCAGGCCCGCCATGGTCGTGTACTCCAGCTCCTCCAGGGGTAGCCGATGGGGCTCGAAGGGACCGTGGCGGCGCAGGTATTCGCCTACCTCATTGGCTTTGGAGCGGGCCAGGTCGAAGCTAACGTCGTCGAACATGTCGCGCGGTTCGCCCAGGCGACCGTCGGCGATCTGGAAACCGAGGCAGATGACCCGGGGCGGACCGTCGAAGCGTGAGGGGTGACCGCCGGCGACCGACGTCGGCATCAACGGGCCCATGTGAGAGCCGCGCATCCACCCGGGGACGATGTGGGGGAAGGCGAACGGCTCCAGGGCCTCGCCCACCGCGGGGTACCCGGACTGGCAGCGGACGATGCAGACCGGGTCGTCCTTGCCCACGTAGCGGCCCGCGATCATGGTCAGCTTGGTGGTCGACGCCACCGCACACCACTCGTCGCTCCAGCTGGCGGGACGGATGTGGTCGATGACGAAGCGCCCGGGAGCGCCCAGGAACATGAGCAGGTCGTATGTCTCGTTGGGCGTCTGCAGGTCGATGGTCTTGCCTTCGACGGCGTCATGGACGGTGAAGATGAAGCCCTCGTGCATCTTGGTGTCGATGACCAGGCCGGGGGTGGTCATGGGATCGGCGAACATCCGGAACAGCGGCATGTTCCAGGCGCCGGGCGCGGTCTTATCGGCCATGAAGCAGAGGACCGGCTCGGAGGGGCGCTCCACGAACTCCAGCTCGGCCGCGCCTGGACCCATGCCCTTGACATTGCCGCTGAAGGCATCGACGAGCAGGTCCTGGCCGGCGCCATAGAGGTGCATCTCATGGGCCACGGTGGCGGCCTCCTCGAGGGCGGTCCACGCGAGCCTGTGGATCTCCTCGTTGTCGATGCCGTGGTAGTGGGTCATGATCATCTGGACGTCGTCGCCCGCCTGGGTGACGTAGTAGTCCTCGATCAGGGTGCTGTTGCCGAGGACCTCACGCGCCTTCGCCAGCAGTGCCGGATGCGACGAGCTGTGTCCCACCCAGCCGCCCACGTCGGCCTTGATCAAGCTGAGCGTGACCTTCTTCCCTTCTGCCAAGTTCGCTGCTCCTTTATGTCTCCGCTCTGGGACGGCCCGCGGGGGCGCGTAACCCCAGGGGCGGCGCTGAGGGGGTGCCTCGAAGGGGACGGGGACCCGCCCGCGCGCTCCGAGGCGTGCTTCCAAGAGTGCTTTTCCGCGGTGGCTATCATATCCCGTGCCTCCTGCCCCAAACAACAGCGTTGCGCCCGCTGAGAACGGCCGGAAGGGACAGGGACCGCTGCTGTTGCTGCTGGCATTCGTCGGCGGCATCACCAGCCTTGGACTGGAGATCTCGGCCTCGCGCCTGCTGGCGCCGTTCTTCGGCACCTCGACCTACATCTGGGGGGCGCTGATCGGGCTGATCCTGCTGTACCTGACGCTGGGCTACTACATCGGGGGGTGGGCAGCCGACCGCTGGCCCCGGGCGGACTATCTGTTCCGACTAACCGCCATCGCCTCGGCCCTGGTCCTCCTGATCCCATTGGTGTCGCGACCGGTCCTGCTCTTCTCGCAGAGCTCGCTGCAACACCTGCAGGCCGGGGCCTTCATCGGGGCCCTGGTGGCGGTGATCCTGATCTTCGCGCCCTCGGTGATCCTGCTGGGGATGGTGTCGCCCTACGTCATCCGTTTGCGGGTCGACAGCGTTGGGGTCGCCGGCCGCGCTGCGGGCCTGGTCTACGCCATCTCCACCGCGGGCTCGATCCTGGGCGCGTTTCTGCCGGCCTTCTGGTGGATCCCCAGCTTCGGCACCCGCGCCACCATCTACGGCCTTGGGGCGGTGATGCTCCTGATGTCGGTGGTGGGGATGATAACGGTGCGCTACGCCAGGACGCTGCTGGTGGCGGCGATATCGGTGGTGCCCTTGCTCGGAGCCGCGTTGCCCATCGATTCCATCCGGCCGCCCGCCGACGGCACGGCGATCTACGAGTCGGACTCGGAGTACGGCTACATCCAGGTGGTCGAGCGGGGCACCGAGCACGACCTGATCCTCAACGAAGGCCAGGCCATCCACTCTATCTACGACCCCAGCCGCCCGCTGACCCGCGGACCCTGGGACTACTTCTCGTTGGCGCCGCTCTTCGGTCACCGCCAGTGGACGGGCCAGAAGCCGGAACGCGTCCTGATCATCGGCCTCGCCGGCGGCACCGTCGCGCGCCAGATCACGGCCGCGTACGGACCGGTGCCCATCGATGGCGTGGAGATCGACCCCCGGATCATCGACGTCGGACGGAAGTACTTCGACATGAACGAGCCCAACCTCAACGCCGTCGCCGCGGACGGGCGCTACTTCCTGGACACCACCGACAACCAGTACGACATCATCGCCGTCGACGCCTACCGTCAGCCGTACATCCCCTTTCAGCTCACCACCAAGGAGTTCTTTCAGAGCGCCCGCCAGCACCTCAAGCCCAACGGCGTGGTGGTGGTCAACGTCGGCCGGGCGCCCAACGACTACCGGCTGGTGGACGCCGTCAGCGGGACGCTGCTCGCGGTGTTCCCCGAGGTCTACCAGCAGGACACCAGCCAGTTCCTCAACTCCATCGTCTATGCGACCAACCAGCCGACCCAGCCGTCGGAGGTGGCCGCCAACTTCAACCGCGAGGCGTCGCTCTACCCGCCACTGGTGGCGGCGGTGATGCAGGAGGCATCGGGCAACGCGGCGCCCAAACAGGTTGCGCCCCACCTGCCGATCTACACCGACGACCTGGCACCGGTCGAGCGGCTTGTCGACAACATCATCTACAGGTACCTGACCACCGGGAACTGATCGGGGCCCAGCGGCCGGTAAACTCACCTATGGCCGAGATCACCGAGACCGACGTCCTCCAGGCCCTCCAGGGCGTCGAGGACCCGGAGCTGCACAAGGACTTCGTGGAGCTGAACATGATCCGCGATGTGCAGGTCTCGGGTGGCGTCATCTCCGCGACCGTGATCCTGACCACGCCGGCCTGCCCGCTCAAGGACGAGATAAGCAGCCGGATTCGCAACGCGCTGATGGAGAGGATCCCCGATGTCACCGCCGTCAACCTGGACTTCGGCTCGCAGGTCATGACGTTCAAGGGCATCGGCGACAAAACGCCCATCGAGGGCGTCAAGAACGTGATCGCGGTCGGCGCCGGCAAGGGCGGTGTCGGCAAGTCCACGGTGGCCGCCAACCTGGCCCTGGCCCTGCGCAACTCGGGGGCCTCGGTGGGGCTGGTCGATGCCGACGTCTACGGTCCCAACCTGCCCACCATGATGGGCGCCAGCGGCACCCCATATGGCGAGAACAACAAGATCATCCCGCTGGAGGCGCACGGCATCAAGATCATGTCGATCGGGTTCCTGCTGCCCTCCGATCGACCGGTGATCTGGCGTGGCCCGATGATCGCGGGAACGCTGAAGCAGTTCCTCTACGACGTCGCCTGGGGCGACCTCGATTACCTGGTCGTCGACCTCCCGCCTGGCACCGGTGACGCGCCGCTCACGCTGACGCAGAGCATCCCCATCACCGGCGCGGTGCTGGTTACCACGCCGCAGGACGTGGCGGTGGAGGACGTGACCAAGGCCGCTTCGATGTTCACCACGCTGTCGGTACAGATCCTGGGCGTGATCGAGAACATGAGCTACTTCCTCTGTCCCCATTGCGGCGAGCGCACCGAGGTCTTCGACCATGGTGGCGGGCAGCGCCTGGCCGACAAGCTGGGCGTGCCCTTCATGGGCGAGGTGCCGCTGGATCCCAAGCTCCGCCTGGGCGGCGGCGCCGGTGTTCCCCTGATGGCCGCCGAGCCCGAATCGGAGCTGGGCAGGGTCTTCAACGGCGTAGCCGAGGCGGTCGCCGGCCGGGTCAGCGTGGCGGCGATGGTCTCCGCCGGCGGCCTCCCCTTCAAGCCCGGCCCCGGCTTCCAACCCATCTCCTAGCGGCAAGGTGGACCCCGGCCGGGCGGCCATCGCTGCGCGGGCGGCCGAGCTCCATCGCGGCACCTTCGGCGCCGACCCCGCCGCTGTTGCTGTCTCGCCGGGGCGGATCAACATCATCGGCGAGCACACCGACTACGCCGGCGGTCTCTGCCTCCCCGCGGCGATTGACCGCTACCTGGCGGTGGCGGTCAGCCAGGGCGAGCACATCGAGGTTGCCAGCGAGCGGCATGACGACGTCGTCCGCGCCGACCCGGAGTCCCTGTCGCGCACCGGCGGCTGGGCAGACTACGCGCTGGGCGTGGTCGCCGAGCTGGGCACGGAGGGCCTGGCAGTACCCGCCCGGATGGCGATCGCCTCCGACATCCCTGCCGGCTCCGGCCTGAGCAGCTCCGCCGCCCTGGGCGTGGCCGCCACCATGGCGGTACTGGACCTTGCCGACCTCGTCGCCGAGCCGCTCGACGCCGGCCGGCTGGCACGCGCCGCCGAGAACAACTTCGTCGGCGTCCCCAGTGGGCTCATGGACCAGGCCGCCGTCGTCCTCGGCCGCAGGGACCATGCCCTCCTCTTCGACGCCGCGGCGGAGATCGGTGAGCTGGTGGCCCTCCCGGGTGAGATCGCCTGGCTGGTGATCCAGAGTGGCATCGAGCGCGAGCTGCGCGGCAGCGGCTACGCGGATCGCGCCGCCGAGGCGGCGGAGGCGCTCCGCCAGGCGCGGCAGACGAACAGCGAGCTGAAAAGCCTCTGCGACCTCGAACCCCATGAGGTCGAGGCGCTGGCGCTGCCCGAGCCCCTCGGCCGGCGAGCGCGGCACATCGCCGGCGAGTGCATGCGGGTTCGGATGGCCGTGGCCTGCCTTGAGGCCGGCAACATCGAGGCTCTGGGCCAGCTGGTGCTGACCTCCCACCGCAGCCTGGCCCGGGACTATGAGGTCAGCCTGCCGGCGCTGGACGAGATCGTGGAGGTGGCGGTCGACGCGGGTTGCCCGGGGGCGCGCGTGATGGGGGCCGGCTTCGGCGGCTCGGTCCTCGCGGTTGCGGGGGCGACCGAGGCGGAGGCCGTTGCCGCAAAGATCGAAGCCGGTCTCAATGTCCCCGACGTCGCCCGGCGCCGGGGTGGGGGAGCGGTTCATCGCCTGGCCGTGGTCGACGGCGCCGGCCTCGTCCAGCCGTAAGTACACTCTGCCGGTGGCCTCCGACTGCCTTCTCCTGACGTTGCCTCAGGGACTCGACCGGCAGCGGGTCAACGGCTGGCACCGCCAGCTCTTCGACCTCGGTGAGGGAGAGGAGCAGGGGTACCACCGAGTCGCCACGCCGGCGGGTGAGTGGCACCCCGACGAATCCCTGACGGTCCGCGGCGGGCCGGAGGCGACCTCCGTCTGGTTCCGCGCCGAGTTTGCCCGCCCGGGCTGGGGTGAGCGCACCGTGCTTCGCTTCGACGGCGCTTTCCTGGCGGTCAACGTCTGGCTCAACGGCCGGCTGCTGGGCAGCCATTACGGCTACCCTGGGTCGTTCGGCTTCGACATCTCGTCGTACCTCGAAGCGACCAACATCGTGGCCGTCTGCGTCCAGGCCAACGGCGACCCCGGGCACCTGCCGGCGCCGCTCAGCCACATGCAGGACGACGGCGGACCCTGGTGGCCACTGGGCATCATCGGCCGCGTCTGGCTGGAGCGCACGGGCAACGTCATCGTGCAGTCGCTGGAGTCCAACTGGCACCTGACCCCGGGCCTAGCCGAGGCCAGCATCAAGACGGCGCTGACCAACCTGGACGGCCGTGAGATGCAGGTCACTGTTGGCTGGCAGATGCTGACCCCGGAGAGCGACACGCCCCTCGTCCGCTGGCGCCGGCCAGCGCGGCTGCGCAGCGGCGAGAGCATCAACCTGGAAACGCGCGTCGCGGTCGACCGGCCCCAGCTCTGGTGGCCCTGGACCCTCGGCGACCAGCCCCTGTACACGCTGGTGGCGCAGGTCGAGGTTGACGGCCGCCGCAGCACCGTGACCACGCGGCGGGTCGGCATCCGTGAGATCGACCTGGAGCCCTCCGCCGGGGGCATGGCCTGGACCATCAATGGTCGGCGTCATTTCCCCCGTGGCGCGGTCCTGCCGCCCCTGCCCCCGGGCGAAAGCGCCGACCCGATTGGCGCCTGGCGGCTGGCTGGTCTCGACCTTGCCCTCTCCCGTGGCCAGGTCCCCAGCGACCGCACCGCCGACTCCGCCGACAGCGCGGGTGTGCTCCTGGTCGTAGACCCGCCGGCGTTCCTGGCGGGAGAGGGCGACGAGCTTGCCCACCGGGACCACATGAAGGAGGCCATCGGCGTGGTAGCGCCCCACGCCAGCGCTGCCGTGCTGCTGCAGCGAACCGGCGGTTCGCCCGGCGACGTCATGGGAGGCGCCACCGCCGGCGACGAACCGTACTTCCTATCGGGCGCGGCCCGTGCCGAGGTCGAGGCCGTGCGGCGGGCCAAGTTCCAGCCGCTGACGGCGCTGGTTTTGCGCCAGCTGCCCGACCTCGACGAGGCGGAGGGTGCGCTGGCCGCCACCACGGTGCTGGCCGACTGGCACCGCCTCGCCGGCAGCGACGCCGTCAGGCTGCGCTTCCACGTCATCAACGACGACGTCGCCACCAACGGGCGGGGGCTGGTCCGCTGGCGGCTCCGGGCGCTGGAGCCAACCGGCTGGCTCCCCTTTGTCCGTGACCGCAGCGGGCAGGTCCCGGTCCTGATCCCGGCGCCGGACCAGCCGGCCGCGGTCTATGACGCCGAGGTCAACATGCCCGCCGACAAGGGCACCATGCTGCTGGAGCTGGGCCTGGAGCAGGAGGGCGAATTGCTCTCCTACCTGGAGTACGAAATCGAGCCCGACTAGTCCTCGGTGACGCTGACGAAGTGCTCCCGCGGGGCGCCGCACTGAGGGCACTTGTCGGGAGGGTTCTCGGCGTTCTGTTCCAGGTAGCCGCAGTCGTCGCACTTCCAGAGCAGCTCCATGGCCACCGAGCGGGTCTCGGGCACCGCGCCTGATTTCACTGCTTTGAGCTCGTGGCCGAGGTCCTCGGCCTGGACGATGCCGCCGGCCATGCCCCGGATCAGGTCGCGCTGGCTGATCACGCCCACCACCGCCTGGCCGCTCACCACGGGGATGCGCTTGATCTTCTTGGTGGTGAGGATGTCGGCGACCTCCTTCAGGCTCATCTCCTGCGTCGCGGTCAAAGGCGTGGTGGTCATGATGTCGGCCACCGTCTCGCCACTCTTGCCGATCACGTCTGACTCACTGACCACGCCCACCAGGCGTCCGTCGGCGGTCACAGGCAGGCTCGAGACATCCTTCTCGGCCAGCACCCTGGCCAGCTCCTCGAGGCTGGCGTCCGGGTTGATGGTGGTGACCTCGTGGGTCATCAGGTCGCCTACCCTCATGCGCGCATCCTACCGCGAATGGGTTCGGCGCACGCTCGGCACCGAAAGCCGCGCCTCAGCGGGCGCGTTTCTCCAGCTGGCGGATGATGATCGGGATCGCGGTGGTGGCGGCGGTCTTGAGCGCCGTGCTCACGATCTTCTCGCGCATCGGCTCGCGGTCCTGCAGGTCGAGCTCCTTCTTCAGCTCATCGCGAAGCTCGGCCTTGATGCGCTCGCGCGTGTCGTCAGCCATCTTCTCGACCGCCGCCTCCGCCTTCTTGGCGGTTTTCTCAGGGTGGGCGGCGGCCTGAGCCACCGCCTCGGCGCGGCCCCTGAGGCTGCGGCGCCGGCGCCGGCGGCGTGCCGCCATCGTCGCCACCGCGACGGTGCCGACCACCATCACCCCGACGCCGACCGCGGTCACGGTGATCGCGATGCGGCGGGCCTGGCGGAGCCTCGGCACCACCTGCTGCTTGACGTCGAGGATCCGCTCACCCATATGGGCGCGCAGCTCCTCTATTTCGTGATTAGTCTGATCTGCGCTTTCACCCATTCCAGGTCTTCCTTGATTGACTGGATCGTCTTCTCTGGCGGCTCGATCTTGATCCGCGCCCGGCCCACGAGGAATAGCGTCACCGCCACGATCACCCAGAACGCCGCCAGGAGCAGGGCGTTGAGCCAGGTCGGCAGCGGCACCGCTTCGACCAGCGCCACCTGCAGGAAGATCACGGCAAACAGAACCCCCATCGCGGCCGTCGCGATGAGGCCGATGGCGATGGCATTGCGGATGGCGAGCTCCTTGAGCTCCAGCTGCAACAGCTCGATCTCGAGCTGGACCAGTCGCTGGACGTCATCGACCAGTTCGGTGACGGTTCCCGTGATCCCTTCCCGTGGCATTGGGTGCGGATAGCGCCGCTCGGCCATCGGGTGATGTTAGCCGATCTACCGCCCCCCGCCCGATCCGCTTCTAAGGAATCGCGGCGTAATCATTCTGTAACGAGAACGTCACCGCAGGTTGTTGCCTGGGAAGGCCCGATGTAGTGTCGGGGCCTAGGCCATGACCACCCACGCACAATCTCCCGCCAAGACCAACCTCGACGTCATGTGGCGACGCTTCAAGGCTTCCCGCGCCCAGGTCCTGACCACCTGGGTCGAAGCCGAGCGCGCCATGGCCCTGGCCAACCGTGAGCGCGGCGCCAGCGGACCCTCGGGCGACCGGCTGCTGGCTGCCGAAGCCGCCCTCCAGGGCGCCATCGTTGATTTTGCCGCCACCCAGGATGGCGTTCGCGACCCGATGCCAGTGGCGCTGGCCCTCTTGCGCAAGGCGGAGGCGGAGCTCTTCGAGGATCCGCCCGACCTGCGCCAGCCGGCCAGCGGCGGCGACCGCCGCAAGACCATGCGCCGGGGCATCGGCGACCGGCGCAGCCGCGCCAACCGGCCGAACTAGCACGCTAGATCGCCTGGTAGCCCTCCGGGGCTGACATCGGGATCCCCAGCTGGTCGCGTAACTCACTGGCGGTGGTGACCGGCCGGGAGCACACGAAACCGCGGCAAACGTAGGCCGCCGCTGCCTGGCCCTTGACTTCGACGCGCTCTGCCAGGAGCTCTGGTAGGGCGCTACCCGCGGGGCCGGCGGCCAGCACCTTGGCCGGAAGGTACTCGGCATGGATCGCGCGCAGAAGGGCCCGGGCCGGTTCGGCATCGAGGTCGCCGACCACCGCGACCTCCAGGGGATTGGAGAGGTGGGTGTCGAGGGCCGATAGGAGCCGGCCGAAGAAGAGCGGGTGGGAGCCGAGGGCATGCGTCAGGGACGCGATCAGGTCGAGCGCGGCGTCGCGGTAGGCGCCTTCACCGGACAGCAGGGAGAGCTCGACCAGCACCTCCGCGGCCAGCGAGTTGCCCGCCGGCACGGCGTTGTCATCCCAGTCCTTGGGGCGGAAGAGGATGTCGCCCTGGTCGGCGCCGGCGGAATAGAGCACGCCACCGTCGGGGTCTTTGAAGCGCTCCAGCATCGCGGTGGCGATGTCGCGGGCGGCCTCGTACCAGCGGGGGTTGAAGTCGGCCTGGTAGAGGCGGAGCAGGCCGTGCGCCAGGGCGGCGTAGTCCTCGAGGTATCCGGGGGGGCGGCTACCGCCCCGGAGCGCCGTGCGGGTGACGGCGCCGTCCCGGTAGGCCGTGTCCACCAGGAAGCCGGCGTTGCGCTGGGCCGCGGCCAGGTAGTCGGGTCGCTCCAGCACCGCCGCCGCCTCCGCCACCGCGGCCAGCATGAGTCCATTCCAGCTGGTGAGGATCTTCTCGTCGCGGGAGGGCCGGACGCGACCGCTGCGCACCTCCAGGAGCTTGACCTTGGCCGCGGCTAGCCGTTCCCGGTAGGTGCCCTCGTCGATACCGAGCTTGCCGGGGATGGTGCGCCGGTCGCCCGCGACATGGAGGATGTTGCGACCCTCGTAGTTGCCTTCCTCGGTGATGCCGAACGTCCTCGCGAACAGATCGTAATCGTCGCCCAGCACGTCGCGCACCTCGTCCGGCGTCCAGGTGTAGAAGAGCCCCTCCACACCCTCGGAGTCGGCATCCTCCGCGGAGTAAAAGCCGCCGTCGGCGGAGGTCATGTCGCGGAGCACGTAGTCGATGGTGGCGGTAGCGCCGGTCAGGTAGCCGCGGGTGCCCGTGGCCTGGAAGCCCCGCAGGAACAGCGGCGCCAGCAGGGCCTGGTCGTAGAGCATCTTCTCGAAGTGCGGCACCAGCCAGCGCTCGTCGGTGGAGTAGCGGTGGAAGCCGCCGCCGAGCTGGTCGTAGATGCCACCGTGGGCCATCTTGGTGAGGCTGGTCTCCACCGCCGCCAGCATCGCCTCGTCGCCGGTGCGCCGCCAGGAGCGGAGCAGGAAGTCGAGCGCCATCGCCTGGGGGAACTTGGGGGCGCCGCCAAAGCCGCCGCCGGCGGCGTCGTGCTGCCGGAGCAGGGCTCGGGCGGCGTCATCGAGGATGGCGCTGTCGGGGTCGGCGGCCTGGTGGCCGTTGCCGATGCCGGCGCTGATGACGTCGGCCAGGCGGCCGGCGTTCTGCTCGACCTCGTCGCGTCGCTCGCGGTAGGCCTCGGCGACCGCGTCGAGGACGTCGACAAAACCGGGCATGCCGTATCGCGCCGAGGGAGGATAGTACGTGCCGCCAAAGAAGGGCTTGAGGTCGGGCGTGAGGAACACGCTCATCGGCCAGCCGCCGCTCCCCGTCATCTGCTGCACCGCGGACATGTAGATGGTGTCGAGGTCAGGTCGCTCCTCGCGGTCGACCTTGATGCAGACGAAGTCCCGGTTCATCACCTCGGCCACGGCCGGGTCCTCGAAGGACTCGCGCTCCATCACGTGGCACCAGTGGCAGGTGCTGTAACCAATGGAGAGGAATATTGGTTTGTCCTCGTCCTTGGACCGCTGCAGCGCCTCTGCCCCCCACGGATACCAGTCGACCGGGTTGTCCTGGTGCTGGAGGAGGTAGGGGCTCGTCTGCCCTGCCAGGCGGTTGGTCACGCCGGGGAGTCTAGCGCCACCTGCAGCCGCCACTCCGCGATGCCCCCCGGTCCCTCAGCTCAAGTGGAAGAAGAACCCCACCACGTAGGTGACCGCCCCAACCACGATGCCGGCCACGGTCATCTCCAGTCCTGACGCCCACCACTTCCGCAGCGTGAAAAGCGCCTTGGCGGCGCCGACCGCGAAGTGGGCCACAATCGAGACCACGCCGGCGGAGACGATGGCCGCCTCACCGGTGAGGAAGAAGAAGGGGATGACCGGGATGATGGCGCCGACCGCGGTGGAGATCAGGGCGGCCAGGCCTGCCTGGACGGGGTTCCCGGTGGGGTTGACGGGCAGGCCGAGCTCTTCCTGGGCCATGGCGTCGAGGAGGGCCTTGGGATTCTGAGCGACGCGGTCGGCCAAAAGCTTGGCCTCGGCTTCGGACAGCCCCTTGAGCTGGTAGAAGAGCTCCAGCTCCTTGCGCTCCTCTTCGGGGTCGTCCTCGATCTCCTCGCGCTCCCGGTGGATCTGGGCCTGGTAGAGCTCATTCTCCGAGCGCGTCGCCAGGAACGCGCCCGAGCCCATCGAGACCGCTGACGCGATGGCGCCACCGAGCCCGGCGAGGAGCACCACGTGGCTGCCATTGGTGGCGGACGACGTGAAGGCGACGATGCCGAAGACCGCGGCCAGGCCGTCGTTGGCGCCGTAGACCGCCCCGCTGACCCAGCTGCCTCCGCCCTGGCGATGCCAGGTCTCACGGCTGAGGATGCGGTCCAGCGCCGTTTGCACGTTGCGCTGGGGCTGCTTGGTGGGGCTGACGCCCTGAAGCAGGCCGCGGAGGGCGGCGGCATGCTCGGCGTCCTCGGCGCTGATCTCGGCCAGGAGCACGTCGGTGTCGCCGTCGCCCGTCATCTCCGAGTGGGCCCCGGTTAGGCGCCGCTCCTCCGCCTCCTGGCGCGCGATGACGGCGTCCACCGGGGCAAAGCGCAGGCTCAGGTCGAGCGAGCGGGGCAGCCTGACGCTGCTCCGCTCGGGCACCCTGGTTCCCATCTCGTCAAGCCGTTTGGCCCACTTCTGCGCGTGGCGGTCCTCGGTTTCGGCGAGCTCGGCCAGCACCTTCTTGCGCTTCTCGTCGGGCTCGCGGTCGGCCAGCCGGCGGTAGATCGCCGCCGCCTGGACCTCCTCCCGCCAGTTCTCGAGCAGGCGGTGCTTGATTGCCTCGGTGTCCCGGGTGCCGGTATCCGCCATACAGCAACCTTAACCCGGTCGCCTGGTGTACTCTTCCGGGCCCGATCCGAGGTCTCGGGAAGTGCTATCTTCGCCCTGCGATGGAGAAGAACCAGGGGGCGGCTGCTCCCGCCGAGCATCTGCACGATTCCCCGGCCCAGGTCACGCCGGAAACCCTGGTCGGCGAGATCATGACGCGCGACGTCCTGACCGCCAAGGCGGACCAGCTGGTGGTGGACATCGTGCAGCTGATGGCCAAGAACCGGATCACGGGGCTGCCCGTGGTCGACGACGCCAACCACCTGATCGGCGTTGTCAGCGAGTCCGACATCATCGGCAAGGCGGGTGACACCGTCGGCGACATCATGACCAACGGGTCCTGGACGGTCGGCGAGGACACCCCCCTGGGCGAAGCGGCCGAGCTGCTGCTGCGCCGGCGCATCCGCCGCCTGCCGGTTATCAAGGGCGACAACGAGCTGGTGGGACTGGTCTCGCGGAGCGACCTGATCAGCTTCTTCGCCACCCATGTCTGGACCTGCTCCTGGTGTGGCAAGGGTTATCGCGGCTTCTACGCCCCCTCCTCGTGCAACAACTGCGGCGGCGAGACCTTCACCATCAAGGCCCCTGACCTGACGTGAGCTTGGTGAGGGAAGCGCCCGCCACCACCGGGGACGTCCCCGGCGTAACCGGCCAGCAGTACAGCCCCGGGCTGGAGGGCATCGTCGCCGCCCGGACCTCGATGAGCGACGTAAATGGTCGCACCGGCAAGCTGCTCTACCGTGGCTTCGACATCGCCGAGCTGGCCGAGAAGTCGAACTTCGAGGAGACCTGCTTCCTGCTCTACACCGGCCGGCTGCCCACCAAGCAGGAGCTCGAGCACCTGCGCCAGACCCTGGGCCGCGACCGCGCTCTGCCGCCGCAGGTGCTGGCCATGCTCGTGGGACTGGATCCCAAGGCCAACCCAATGGACCTGCTGCGCACCGGCGTCAGCGCCCTGGCCCACTTCGACGCCGATGTCGAGGACATGTCCACAGAGGCCAACATCCGCAAGGCGCACCGGCTGGTAGGTCAGACCGCGACCCTGGTCGCCGCCATCGGCCGCCTCCACCGCGGCCTCGAGCCGCTCGATCCCGACCCGGCCCGCACTGTTGCCGGCGATTTCCTCCGCATGTACACGGGCGAGGACCCCGACCCGCTGGCTGAGAAGGTCTTCGACGTCTGTCTCATCCTCCACGCCGACCACGGCCTCAATGCCTCGACCTTTGCCGCCCGCGTCATCGCGTCCACGTTGTCGGACATGCACTCCGCGGTCACCGGCGCCATCGGCGCCCTCAAGGGCCCCCTCCATGGCGGCGCCAACGCCGCCGTGATGGAGATGCTGGAGGAGATCGGTGAGGTGGACAAGGCCGACGTCTGGGTCCGTGACGCCCTGGCCAACAAGAAGCGCGTGATGGGCTTCGGCCACCGCGTCTACAAGGTCTACGACCCGCGCGCCACGGTGCTCAAGAAGTTCAGCAAGGACCTCGGCATCCGCGCCGGCGAGCCCAAGTGGTACGACATGTCGGAGAAGGTCGAGAAGGTCGTACTCGAGGTCAAGCACCTGAACCCCAACGTCGACTTCTACTCCGCCAGCACTTACCACGTCATGGGCCTCGACCGCTTCATCTTCACCCCGATCTTCGCGCTCAGCCGGATGGCGGGATGGACCGCCCACATCCTCGAGCAGTACGAGGGCAACCGCCTGATGCGGCCGGAGTCGGAGTACATCGGCCCGCCCAGCGCGACCTACGTCCCCCTCGAGGAGCGCGGCTAAAGCCCACAGAGCTGGCCCAACCTGACGGTTGATCTTGCGTTAGCCTGCTTCTAAATGCCATTGAGCGCCGCAACCGACCTGCCCACGGGGACGGTCACGTTCCTCTTCACCGACATCCAGGGCTCGACCAAGCTGGTGCAGCAGCTCGGCATCCAGCGTTGGACCGCGCTCCTCCAGGACCACTACGAGATCCTGCGCCAGGCCTTCGCCGCCCATAACGGCACGGAGGTCAACACCGAGGGCGACGCCTTCTTCGTCGCCTTCGCTTCGGCCTCCGACGCCGTGGCGGCCTGCGCCGCCGGACAGCGGGCGCTGACGGCGCACCAGTGGCCCGAGGACGCCGTCATCCGCGTGCGCATGGGGGTGCACAGCGGCGAGGCGGCGGTTGTCGGTGGCGACTACATGGGCTTCGAGATCCACCGCGCCGCCCGCATCGCCTCCACCGGTCACGGCGGGCAGGTGGTGCTGTCGGATGCCACCCGGGCGCTGCTCCAAGGTGGACTGCCTGAAGGCGTGACCCTGGCCGACATGGGGGAGCACCGCCTCAAGGACCTGGCCCAGCCCGAGCACATCTGGCAGCTCAACATCGACGGGCTATCGTCGGAGTTCCCCCCGCTCAAGTCGCTGGACTACACGCCCAACAACCTGCCCACCCAGCTGACCAGCTTCGTCGGGCGCGACGCCGAGCTGACCGAGGGCGCCCGCCTGCTCGACGGCGCGCGACTGTTGACGCTCACCGGCCCCGGCGGGACAGGCAAGACCCGGCTCAGCATGCAGATCGCGGCCGATGCCGCCGACCGTTTCAAGCACGGCGTGTGGTTTGTGGCGCTGGCGCCGGTCACGGATTCCGACCTGGTGCCGTCGGCGATACTTGACGCCCTCAAGATCCAAGACGTCGGCAATCGCAAGCCGCTCGATGTCCTCCTCGACCACCTCCGCGACAAGGAGATGCTGCTCGTCCTGGACAACTTCGAGCAGATCCTGGAGGCGGCCCCGGCGGTGGCCGAGATCCTCAAAACGGCGCCGGCGGTCAAGGTGGTGACCAGCAGCCGCGCGCCCCTGAGGGTGTACGGCGAGCAGGAGTTCCCCATCCCGCCGCTGTCTCTGCCCGACCTCTCCGCCAAGCTCACCCTGGAGGCGATGTCGCAGTTCGAGGCAGTGCGGCTCTTCATCGAGCGCGCGGTCAGCGTCAAGCCCGACTTCCAGGTCACCAATGAGAACGCCCCCGCGGTCGCGGGGATCTGCACCCTGGTCGATGGCCTGCCCCTGGCGATCGAGCTCGCCGCCGCCCGGATCCGACTGTTCACGCCCGAGGTCATGCTCAAGCGCCTGGAGACCAGCCTTGCCGACCTTGGTGGTGGCGCCCGTGACCTGCCCGCGCGCCAGCAGACCCTGCGGGGCGCGATCGAGTGGAGCTACCAGCTGCTCGAGGAGGGCGTGCAGACATTTATGGCCCGGCTTTCGGTGTTTGCCGGCGGCGCCACCATTGGTGACATTGAGCAGGTCTGCAGCCCCGGCCTCGACATCGACGTCTTCTCCGGGCTGGAGACCCTGGTGGAGCACAACCTGCTCCGGCCGGATGACCGCGGCGCTGAGCCGCGCTTCTTCATGCTCCACGTCATCCGCGAGTTCGCCATGGAGCGGTTGCGAGAGAGCCCGGAAGGCGACGAGGTCCGTCAACGCCACGCCCACGCATACCTGGAGCTGGGCCAGCGCGCCGGCCCCGAGCTCACCGGCGGCGAATCGCTGAAATGGCTAGAGCGGCTGGATATCGAGCACGACAACATCCGCACCGCCCTCACCTGCTTCAGGGAGCGCGGCGAGGCCGACTCCGCGCTTCTGCTGATGTCGGCGCTGTGGCGCTTCTGGACGATGCGAGGCCACGTGGTCGAGGCCGTGGCCAACGTCAACCAGGTCCTGGAGATGCCAGGTTCAGCCGAGCACCGGCCGGAGCAGATGCTCGGCTGGGAGGCGGCCGGAGGTATCGCCTGGTGGGCCGGTGACATCGACAGGTGCACGGTGGCCTATGGCAAGGCGCTGGCCCTCGCGCGCGAGCTTGCGGACGACGCCGCCATCGCCCGCAACCTCTACAACAGCGTCTTCCCGATGGGCGCCCTCCCGGACGTTTCCCCTTCGCTGCCGGTCGCCGATGAGGCGATTGCCAAGTTCGATGCGCTCGGTGACGATCTGGGCGGGGCGCGGGTTCGCTGGCTCAAGGCCAGTATCCTGGTCCAGCTCAATCGGCACCAGGAGGGCTACGAGCTTGGGGTGGAAGCCAACGAGGTCTTCCGTCGGGCGGACAGCGCCTTCGACCTCGCTTGGGGGAACCACACGGTGGGCCTGGCGGCGCTTCGACTAAATCGTCCCGACGAGGCCCGCGCCGCGTTCGTCGAGGGGGCGAACCTGCTGTTGGACTCTGGCGACATCGCCGGGCAGACCATCTTCTTGGGCGACTTCAGCGACCTGGCGGCGCTCCAGGGCGATGCTGAGCGGGCGGTAAGGCTTCGTGGTGCCTCGGCGGCACTCCAGCAGGCGACGGGATCTACCCTCGAGGATTTGATGAGCGACAGCTACACCACCCGCCAGGACATCGCCAGCATGGTCGACGAGGCGACCTTCCGCGAGCTATTCGACGAGGGCGCCCGGATGACCCGCGAGGAGGCCGTCGAATACGCCCTGGAGGAGCCTCCAGATCAAATTGACACCGAATTGAAGCCGCGCTGATACCGATCTCAAACCGGTAAACGACGGTTTAGAGTGGCGGGGATGGGTACCGTCCAGGCAACTCTCCAATATGCAAGCACGGCCGGCTTCTGCCTGCTGGCCCTTATCACCCTGGCCGACTGGATCCGCAAGCGTGGCGCCAGCCGGCGTTACCTGGCGCTGGCCATCGGGCTCCTGGCGCTTGTCTCGCTGATCAGCCAGGTCGACAACCTGCTGCCCGCCGGCCTCAAGACCGGCGTTAGTGTGTTCACCCTCGCCGGCTTCATGGGCGCCGGCTACTCCCTGCTCCTTTTCCGCGACAGCCTGGTCCCGCTCAAGCGTCGGACCAAGACCATCGCCGGCCTTGCCGTGCTGGTGGCCACCGCCGGCACCATTCCGCTGGTCTTATTCCCCGACATGCCCAAGCCGCTCCAGTTGGCCGCGGTCATCGTCCTGTTCGGGGTCTGGATCGCGACCGTGGTCGAGCCCATCTTCCGGCTCTGGCTGATGTCAAGGGGCCGTCCCGCGGTCCAGCGCGCCCGGCTGCGCGCGCTCAGCACCGGGTACGGCGGCATCGTCCTCGTGCTGGTGGTGGCGATCGGGGCGGCGCCGGCGGCCAACAATGACATCTACAAGATCGGAATCCAGCTCTTCACCCTGGCCATCATCCCCGTCCTCTACATCGCCTTTGCGCCGCCGAAGTGGATACGTCGGTACTGGCGGGAACGCGAGGAGGGCGCCGCCGCCGAGGCGGTGCGCGAGCTGTTGCTGTTCTCCCCCGACCGGACCACGCTGGCGCGCAAGTCGCTGGAATGGGCGACGCGCCTGGTGGGAGCCGACGGCGGCCTGGTATCCGACGGGAGCGGGCACGTGCTCATCGCCGAGGGCGTCGACGAGTCCCTTCAGGAGCGTTTCATGGCCGAGCTGCGCACCGGGCAACGCGGGGTTGTAAGCCTCGGGCCCAGTCGCAGCGCGATCCTACTGCCCTGGGACGGGAGTGGCGGAGCCGGCGGCCTGGCCGTCCTCTCGGGGCCCTTCACGCCACTCTTCGGCAGCGACGAGGTGGCGCGGCTGACCGCGTACAGCGCCGCCATCGCCGCCGCGCTGGAGCGGGTTCGGCTGGTGGAGTCGCTGCGCGACAGCGAGGACCAGCTGCGTCAGCTCAACCTGAACCTGGAAAAGCGTGTCGCCCAGCGCACCGAGCAGCTGGAGGCCAGCAATAAGGAGCTGGAGGCGTTCTCGTACACCGTTTCCCATGACCTGCGGGCGCCACTTCGCGCGATCAACGGCTTCTCCCGCATCCTGATGGACGAGAGCCGCGAACAGCTGGACGAGGACGGCCAGCGCTACCTCGGCCTGATCGGCACCAACGCCGAGGACATGGGCCGGCTGATCGACGGGTTGCTGACCTTCTCGCGTCTCACACGACAGGAGATGAAGCACCAGCTGGTTGACACCGGGGATGTCGTGGCCCGGGTCATCGACGGCCTCAAGGCGAGCGCCAACGGCCGCATCATCGACTTTAAAGTGCGCGAGATGCCGAACAGCCGCTCCGACCTGGTGTTGCTGCAGCAGGTGTACGCTAACCTGATCGGCAACGCCGCCAAGTTCACTCGTGACCGCAACCCGGCTACGATCGAGGTCGGGACACGGCACGAGAATGGCGAGACCGTGTACTTTGTCAAGGACAACGGGGTGGGGTTCGACATGAAGTACGCGGACAAGCTCTTTGGGGTCTTCCAGCGGTTGCACCGGGCGGACGAGTACGAGGGCACCGGTGCGGGGCTGGCAATAGTGCAGCGGATCATTCACCGACATGGTGGTCGGATCTGGGCCGAGTCAACGCCCGGTCAGGGGGCCGCCTTCTACTTCACATTGGGGGAGGATGAACCAGGGATGGAAACGGGGATTGCAGCCCTTGGAGCGTGAGGTGGAGATCCTGTTGGTCGAGGACAACCCCAACGACGAGGAGCTCACCCTCCACGCTTTCAACAAGTACCACGTGTCGCACCGTCTGCACGTGGTCCGAGACGGCGAGGAGGCTCTCGACTTCCTCTTCGCCCGTGGCGCCTATGAGGGGCGTGATCTAGACCAGTCTCCGCGCGTCATCTTGCTGGACCTCAAGCTGCCCAAGGTGGACGGACTGGAGGTCCTCAGCCAGGTCAAGAAGGATCCCCGCACCAAGCACATCCCGGTGGTGCTGCTGACCTCCTCGCGCGAGGAGCGCGACATTGTCAGCGGGTACGACTGCGGCGCCAACAGCTACATCGTCAAGCCGGTGGACTTCGAGCAGTTCACCGAAGCGGTTCGCGAGCTGGGGCTGTACTGGCTGCTGCTCAACCGCCCGCCGTTGCCCGACGCCAACTGAGCATTGTCGATGATTCCGATCAACGTCCTCATGCTGGAGGATCGCGCCCCTGACGCCGAGCTGGTCATGCACGAGCTCAAGGTAGCGGGCTACGACGCCGAGGTCACACGCGTCGACAACAAGGCGGACTACCTTCAACAGCTCGGCTCCAGCTACGACCTGATCCTGGCGGATTACAACCTTCCCCAGTTCGACGCCATCAGCGCCCTCAAGCTGCTCAACGAGCGTGACATCGATGTCCCCTTCATCATCGTGTCTGGCAGCATCGGCGAAGACGTCGCCGTGGAGGCGATCCACATGGGCGCCGCCGACTACCTGCTCAAGGACCGCCTCACGCGGCTGGCGCCGGCGGTCACCAAGGCTCTCGACCAGAAGACCATGCGGGATGCCAAGCGAGCCACTGAGGAGCGGCTACGCGAGAGCCAGGAGCGCTTCCAGCGGGTCTTCGAAGAGGGTTCGGTGGGAATCGCCCTGGTGGGTTCGGACTATAGGTTCATCGAGGTCAACGATGCCTTCTGCCAGATGCTGGAATACGAGCACGACGACATCGTCAAGCTCGGCATCGAGGACATCACCCACCCCGATGACATTGACCCCGCCGCCGACCTCTCGCGTCAGATGTTCGCCGGCCAGAACGACGCCTATCGGATCGAGAAGCGCTACCTGAAAAAGACCGGTGACGTGGTATGGGTGCAGGTCAGCGTGTCACTTGTCAAAGACAAAGAGGGTAAACCGCTGTACAGCATCGGCGTGGTACAGGACGTAACCGAGCGCCGCAAGGCCGAGAAAGAACTCGAGTTCCTGGCGTTGCACGATGCCCTGACGGAGCTGCCCAACCGCACCTTGTTCACCGACCGCCTCTCCCATGCGATCGTCACCGGCACCCGCGACAGCTCGTCCTTCGGGGTGCTGGTGATGGACATGGACCGCTTCAAGGAGGTCAATGATTCCCTGGGCCACCAGGCCGGCGACCTGCTGCTGCAGCAGATGGCGGAGCGGCTGCGGCTGGCGTTGCGGCAGGCCGACACCGTGGCTCGCCTGGGCGGCGACGAGTTTGGCGTGCTGCCAACCAACACCACGTCGGCGGAGCTGACCATCGTCACCGCCCGAAAGATCCTGGCGTCGCTGGACCTTCCCTTCGCCATCGGCGAAGCCCGGATTGACGCCGGGCTCAGCATCGGTATCGCCCAATTCCCCGAGCACGGCCGCGACGTCGAGACCCTGTTGCGGCACGCCGACGTCGCGATGTACGTCGCCAAGCGCAACAAGACCGGCCTGGCCATCTACTCGCAGGAACACGACGAGCACAGCGCCGGCCGGCTGGCACTGATGACCGAGCTCCGGCAGGCGATTCGCAACCAGCAGCTGGAGCTGCACTACATGCCCAAGGTCGACTTCAGGACCCGCCGGACGTACGGCGTTGAGGCGCTGGTTCGGTGGCGGCACCCTGTGCGCGGCCTGATCCCGCCCGATCAGTTCATCCCCATGGCCGAGCAGACCGACCTTCTCAGCTCCCTGGCGCGCTGGGTTCTGGAAACGTCGCTCAAGCAGCTCGATGCGTGGCGCCGCGCCGGGCTGGAGCTGTCGATGGCGGTCAACCTGTCGGCCGCCAACCTTCACGAGGCGAGCCTGCCGGAGATGATCCGCGACCTCCTCGCAAAGTACAAGCTCGACCCCTCGGCGCTGACCGTGGAGATCACCGAGAGCGCGATCATGGTGGCCCAGGCGGACCGCACCGTGCGCCGCCTCAGCGACATGGGCGTCGGTGTTTCGATCGACGACTTCGGTACCGGGTACTCGGCGCTCAGCTACCTCAAGACCCTGCCGGTGGACGAGATCAAGATCGACCGCTCGTTCGTGCGGGACATGGCCGTCAACCCCGACGACGCCGCCATCGTCCAGCCCACGATCGACCTCGGTCACAACCTGCGCCTCAGGGTCACCGCCGAGGGGGTCGAGGACGAGGACACCTGGCTGGTGCTGGAGTCGTTGGGGTGCGACGCGGCCCAGGGCTTCTACATCAGCGAGGCGCTGCTGCCAGCGGAGCTGGAGGTCTGGCTGAAGCAGTCCGCTTGGGGCATTGGCGCCGAGACTGGAGAGTCGGCGGCGCGTCTGCGCGGCGAGGCCAGGGTGCGATGAAGCCCGAGGTCCTGGTGGTCGACGACGACATGCCCCTGGTGCGGGTTCTGGCCCTTCACTTCGAAACCGAGGGCTACCCCGTCCGGGTGGCGACCAACGGTCGCGAGGCCCTGGCCCAGGTGCGCCTGCGCCACCCGGCGATCATGGTCCTCGACGCCATGATGCCGGGAATGAGCGGGGTTGAGGTCTGTCGCCAGGTGCGCGAGATGGACGGCGGTGGCGACATCAGGATCGTGATGCTGACCGCCAACTCCCAGGTCGAGGAGGCCGCCAAGGAGGCGGGCGCCGACGCCTTCATGACCAAGCCGTTCTCACTCCAAGCCCTCAGCGCCGAGGTCCGGCGTTTGATCCCGGAGGCCAGCCCAGCTTCCACAGAGTAGCCGGCTGTCAGGGTTAACCTTTCGGCCGGGGCCCTTAGCTCAGCCGGTCAGAGCAGCGGACTCATAATCCGCCGGTCGCTGGTTCGAATCCAGCAGGGCCCACGCCCCGCTACTCCTGGTCTATCGGGGGCAGCGACTTGGAGAGGGCATCGTCCTGGACCGGCTTGAACTTCATGTCGGTGAAGGTGGCGAAGTAGATGTCGTCATCGACGACGCCCTCATGGTTGTCCTTTGTCCAGCCTCGGTTATCGCCGTTGCCGCTCTTGATCTGCACGCCGTTGAGGGCCGTGATCAGCTTGTTCCCCGATGTCTCGACACTCCCTGACTTCTCCAGCGCACCCTTGACCAGGTAGACCATGTCGTAGGGGAAGAGCTGCCAGTCGGGCGGTTGGACCACGTCCTTCTTGGCCTTGGTCTGGACGCCGACCTTGAAGTCGGCGGAGCCGTTGTTGAAGTTGTGGTCCTCGTACTTCTTGCGGAACGCGTTCCAGGGATCCGGACCGACCTCGGTGGTGATTCGGAACGATGCATATGTCAGACCTTCGATGTACTCGGGATGATCCGCGTTCTGGGTGCGGACAATGGGGTCCTCAGCATTCGGTCCGGCGAAGATCGGCGCGGTGCCGCCGCCGCCGCGGTAGTCCTTGATGAACTGCGCCATCGAGGGTGCACGGCCCCAGAGCAGGACGCCGGTGGCGCCACTCTGCTTCACCTGCAGCGCCTGGGTGGAATACCCGGTGCCGGTGGAGGGAATCGTGACGTCGGGCGAAAGCGGGAAGCCGGCCTTGCTGAACGCGTCCCTGAGGTGGCTGGCGCCGTCCTGCCCGTAGTCGCTGTCGTCGTGGACCAGGGCCAGCTGGAGTTTTTTGGCGCCCACATAGGCCGCCAGGTGCTCGGCCATGGCGTCGTTGGGCGGCGCGATACGGTAGACGTTGGGTCGCTTGGTGGCGTCGACCAGGGCCGCGTTGGTGTCGTAGTCGATCATGATGGGAAGGCCCGCATCCGCGGCCGCCTGGTAGGTCGCATCCACCGTGTAGCCGTCGTCGATGATGGCGACCGCCTTCTCGCTCACCGCCCGTTTGACGTTGTCCAGCGACTTGGTCGGGGAGAGCTCGTTGTCCAAGGCCAGCAGCTTGACCTGGTACTTCTTGCCACCAACGCTGATGCCGCCAGCCTTGTTGATCTCGTCGGTGGCCAGCTGCGCGCCCTGCTGCGTGAACGAGGCGACGTAGGGGAGCTTGCCGGTCGGAGTGTTGAGCACGATGGTGACCGAGTCCGCGGCAGACGAGCTGGAGGTGGACGTTGAGGTGAGGTTGCAGCCGGCCAGCACGCAGGCCGATGCGGCGAGAGCGCCAAGAAAGATCCGTGAGTGGTTCAACCTGTTCTCCCCCGTGACTGGCTGCCGACCTGCCGGCGGCCGATTGTACCCCGCTCAGCTGTCCAGGATCCGCCCGTCCTCGATCCGCATCACCCTGTCGGCGAACTCCACCAGGCGGGTGTCGTGCGTGACCACCAGGCAGGCTTGCCTCCCGCTGCGGGCAGAGGAGCTGAGGACGCGCATGGCGTCCCGCCCGGTGTTGGTATCCAGACTGGCGGTCGGCTCGTCAGCCAGCAGCACAGTCGGTTCCGCCACCAGCGCGCGCGCCAGGCTGACACGCTGCTTCTCGCCACCGCTGAGCGTCTTGGGGCTCGAGGTCAGCCGCTCACCAAGGCCCAGCGCGGTCAGCATCTCCGTGGCCCGCTCCCGAGCCGCACCGGCCGGCACGCCGAGCAGGCGCAGCGGCAGCGCGACGTTCTCCTGGGCGTTGAAACCGGGCAGCAGGTTGAACGTCTGAAATACGAAGCCGATCGAGTTCAGCCGTACGCGAGCCAGGTCGCGCGGCCTGCCCTCGAGGCGTTGACCGCCGAGCATTACCTGGCCCGAGGTCGGGTGCAGAAGGCCGCCGATCATCGAAAGGAGAGTGGTCTTGCCCGACCCCGACGGCCCCAGGAGGACCACGACCTCGCCTGCCTCCACCGAGAGGTTGGCGTCGGTAACCGCGGTGACGGCGGTCGGCCCAGCGCCGAACGTCTTGGAGAGCCCCTCGGTGACGACGTTCACGCCATCGGTCATGACGTTCACGCCTTGAAGACCTCCTGCGGGTCGATCCGGCTGACGTGACGGATCGGCAGCAATGAGGCGAGTACGTTGACGACCAGGATGACGGCGGCAACGCTGATCACAAGGTCGGCGTCGAGCTGCGCCTCGACCACCGGGTCCCAGGTATCGAAGGCAAACGCCATCGCAGTCGCCATACCCCAGCCGAGCAGTATGCCGCCGATGGAGAGCACAACCGCCTGTAGCAGGGCGCTGCCATAGACCACCCCGCCACTGGCTCCGATCGCCTTGAGCACGGCATAGTCCCGTGAGTGCTCCACCGTCGTGGTGTAAAGGACGATCCCGGTGATCAAGACGCCTGCGACCAGGCCGACCAGGGCCACGATCTGCACCGGCTGCGAGAAGCTGGTGGTCATCATGGCGCGGTCGTTGGCGGCGATCTCGCTCCTGGGCAGCGCGTGGACCCCGGGGAGCTGGTTGATGCTCGAGGCGATCTGTCCCGCGGAGGACTGGTCCCTGACCGTGACCAGGCTGTAGCTGACGGCTCCATCACCAGCGACCTTCTGCGCCACCTCGAGGGGGACGAAGACGAAGAAATCCCCAGCGGCGTCGGTCTCAGCAGAGGTGCCAACCACCTTCAGGTCCTGGCCGAACAGCCTCACCGTCTGCCCCACCTCCACCTTGGCCACGCGGGCGAAGCCGCGGTCGAGGACGACCTCAGAGCCGTGCGGCTCCCCCGACCCGGATTGCATCTTCCACGGTCCCCCAGCCTGCCCCGGCTGGAAGCCGATCAGGTACACGGGCAGGTGGGCGCCGCCCACCGACACCACGCCGTTGACGCCGACGATGCTGGCGGCCGACGCCACGCCGTTCACCTGGCCGACCTGGGTTGACGTCGACATCGGGAATATCGACTGGGCGAAGAGGAGGTCGTCCACGCCCGTCTGGGCCACGACCAGGTGCGACCCCGAGTGGTCGAGGTAGGCGGTGCCCGAGCTCGTCACCCACCGCGCCGTGCCCTCGAGGAAGATCACCAGCATCGCGGCGATGCCGAGCGCGATCGTGCTGACCGCCCAGCGCCGCCGCTCGCCGGTTAGGTTTCGCCAGGCGACGTGGAACGTCGTCGCCACCACGCTCGACCAGCGCCGCCGATCGGCTGACCGCGGCCGCCGGTCGGCCTGCCGCCCGCGCTGGACGTCGGCGGGCGTCGGGAGGCTATCGCTCATCGACCGATTGTCGCAACGTAGGCTAATGTCCATGCCCGCTGACCTCGAAGCGCTGGCCTACGACCTGACATGGACCTGGGACTCGACCATCCGCCGGGCGTTCGAGCACCTCGACCCGGCCTTGTGGCGCGAGTCGGGGCACAACCCCGTGGTCATGCTCCAGATGATGGCGCCGGAGGCGCGTGCCCAGGCGGTGTCGCACCCTGAGATCGTCCGCCTCCTGGCGCGACGTCCCAGCGGCTTCCCCGGGATGCAAGCTTGGGGCGCCGGGCTGGGCGGCGGCGTTGCCTACTTCTCGATGGAGTACGCCATCACCGAGCACCTGCCGATCTACTCCGGTGGATTGGGGGTCCTCGCCGGCGACCAGCTCAAGGCCGCCGCTCAGCTCGGCCTCCCGATCACCGGCGTCGGCCTCCTCTACCGAACCGCCTTCGCCCGCCAGGTGCTCGGCCAGGATGGCGAGCAGGTCACCGACTTCCCCGCCACCGAACGCAGCCGCCTGCCGATCGCGCCGGTGCCCGGCGAGGACGGTCCAACGGAGGTCCGCTTTACCGTCGGCGGGGACGACGCCGTAGCCCGCCTCTGGCACGCGCACGTTGGCTCGGTGATGCTGATCCTGCTCGACACCGACCTGCCCCAGAACCCGCCCCACATCCGCGCCGCCACCGAACGCCTCTACGTGGCCGACCCCGAGGCGCGGCTGGTCCAGGAGATCGTGCTGGGCATCGGCGGCGTCCGCGCCCTGCGGGCAGCGGGGCGGGACCCGCTGCTATTCCACCTCAACGAGGGCCACAGCTTCCTCTCGCTGCTGGAGCTGACCCGCGAGGAGGTGGCCGCCGGGCGATCACTGCGGGACGCGCGCGAGCAGGTCCGGCGGCGGTCGATCTTCACCACCCATACGCCGGTTGCCGCCGGCAGTGACTACTTCCCCGAGGAGCTAGTGGCCCGCCTGGTGGGTCCCTACTTGGAGGCAGCCGGCATGACGGTGCGCGAGTTCGTGGACATGGGCCGCCGTCGCCCCGGCGACGCGGAGGAGATCCTGTGCACCACCTTCGTGGCCCTCCGTGAGGCCGGCACCAGCGTGGGTGTCAGCAAGCTGCACGGGGCGGTTTCGCGGCGCCTCTGGAAGGACGCCTGGCCCGGAGTGCCCGAGGAGGAGGTGCCCATCGGCTATGTCACCAACGGTGTGCACATGCCGACCTGGGTGGCGGAGCCGATCGCCAGCCTCCTCGTCGAGTACGTCGATGAGCAATGGTGGGACCTGGACGCCGACGACCAGCGCTGGCGCGGCGTCGCCCTGATCCCCGACCGACGGCTCTGGGACATCCGCACCGGCCTGCGCCGGCGGCTGATCGAGCGGGCGATCGCCGCCCGCGGTGACAGCGGGCTGTTCGATCCCGACAAGCTCACCATCGGCTTCGCCCGCCGGTTCGCGGGCTACAAGCGCGCCGCCCTGATGCTCAGCGACCCTGACCGCTTCCGCGCCATCCTCGGCCACCCCGGCCGAGAGGTCCAGGTCGTGGTCGCGGGCAAGGCTCACCCGTCTGACGGCATCGGCAAGGAGATCCTGTCGGAGGTCGCGCGCTTCGTTCGCGACGAACCGCGGATGGCCTTCATCGAGGACTACGACCTGGGCAGCGCCCCGCTGCTGGTGCAGGGTGCCGACCTCTGGCTCAACAACCCGCGGCGGCTCCTGGAGGCCAGCGGCACCAGCGGGATGAAGGCCGGCGCCAACGGCGTGCTCAACCTATCCGTCAACGACGGCTGGTGGGACGAAGGCCGGCGTAGCGACTCTGGCTGGACCATCGACGCCGGCAGCGGCCTCGACGAGGCCGACGACAACGACGCCCGCGACGCCGACATCCTGTACCGAACTCTAGAAGAGCGGGTCGTTCCGCTCTTCTACGACCGCGATCCCAACGGCCTCACCAGTGGCTGGGTCGCGATGATGCGCGCCAGCATCCGCCACATCGGCAGCCAGTTCTCAGCCCGCCGGATGGTCCTCGACTACTACCGGACCTGCTACCTGCCGGCGGCGCGCCTGGCGGCGCGGGACGACTCGGGCACCAGCCAGACCACCGCCAGCGGCGGGAGCGTCAAGACCGCCGACGACGGCTGACCGTTCCAGCCGACGTCCTCGGCGACGACGCGGCCCCAGTTACCGACGTTGCCACCGCCGTAGACCTCGGCGTCGGTGTTGACCGCCTCGCGCCAGGCGCCGGCCTGTGGTAGCCCGACCCTGAAGTCGGAGCGGACCTCGGGGGAGAAGTGGGCGACGCAGACCAGGCCGGGGTTGCCGTCGGCGTCGCGGCGGATGAAGGACAGGACGTTCTGGTCAGCGTTGCCGGCGTCAATCCACTCGAAGCCGTCGGGGTTGGAGTCCAGCTGCCACAGGGCCGGGGTCTCCCTATAGGTCCGGTTGAGGTCCCGGATGAGCTGCTGCGTGCCTCGGTGAGCACGGCGCTTGAGCAGGTCCCAATCGAGGCTTCGCTCGTGCGACCACTCGCGCTCCTGGGCCAGCTCACCTCCCATGAAGAGAAGCTCCTTGCCGGGGTGGGCCCACATCCATGCCAGCAGCGCCCGCAGGTTGGCGTGGCGGCGCCAGGGGTCGCCGGGCATCTTGCCGTACAGCGACCCCTTGCCGTGGACGACCTCGTCGTGGGAGAGGGGAAGGATGTAGTGCTCGCTCCATGCGTAGAGCAGCCCGAAGGTCATCTCGGCGTGGTGGTGGCGACGGAAGACCGGGTCCTTGCTGACGTAGTCGAGGGTGTCGTGCATCCAGCCCATGTTCCACTTGTGGCTGAAGCCGAGCCCGCCGGCGGTCGTCGGGCGGGTGACGCCGCCCCAGGCGGTTGATTCCTCGGCCACCACCATGACGCCGGGATGTCGCTCTGCCAGCGTGGTGTTGGTCTCGCGCAGGAAGTCCACGGCGGCCAGGTTCTCGCGGCCCCCGAACTCGTTGGGCACCCACTGGCCCGCCTTGCGGGAGTAGTCGAGGTAGAGCATCGACGCCACCGCGTCCACGCGCAGGCCGTCGACGTGGAACTCCTCGGCCCAGTAATGGGCTGACGCGACCAGGAAGTTGCGCACTTCCTTGCGGGCGTAGTTGAAGATCAGGGTTCCCCAGTCCGGATGCTCGCCGAGGCGGGGGTCCTCATGCTCGTACAGCGCGGTGCCGTCGAAACGGGCGAGGGCCCACTCGTCCCTGGGAAAGTGGGCCGGCACCCAGTCGACGATGACGCCGATGCCGCGCTGGTGGAGGTGGTCGATCATCCAGCGCAGGTCGTCTGGCGAGCCGTGCCGGGAGGTGGGGGCGAAGTAGCTGGTGACCTGGTAGCCCCAGGAGCCGGCGAAGGGGTGCTCCATCACCGGCATCAGCTCCACGTGGGTGAAGCCCATGCCGACGCAGTAGTCGGCCAGCTGGTCGCCCAGCTCGCGGTAGCTCAGCAGGCCGCCGTCCGGGTTGCGCCGCCACGACCCGAGGTGGACCTCGTAGATCGACAGCGGCTGGGTGTGGCCGTCCCAGGTGCGGCGCCGCTCGAGCCAGGCGTCGTCTCGCCAATGGTGCTTGGCGGCCTCGACCACGCTCGCCGTGGAGGGGGGCAGCTCGGTGGCGCGCGCCATGGGATCGGCCTTGAGGGTGCGCTTGCCGTCGGCGCCCAGCACGGAGAACTTGTACCTGGTGCCGGCAGCGATCCCAGGGACGAACAGCTCCCACACGCCGCTGCTTCCCAGCGACCGCATGGGGTGGACCAGCTCGTCCCAGGAGCCGAAGTCGCTGGCCAGGCTGACCCCCTCGGCATTGGGAGCCCAGACCGAGAAGGCGGTGCCCCGCACCTGGCGCACGCCGCCGTCCGGGTCGGGGACCTCCTGCTCCAGCACACGGGCGCCGAGCCGCTGCCACAGCTCGAGGTGCCGTCCCTCCGCGAACAGGTGCAGGTCGAGCTCGCCCAGGGTGGGGAGGAAGGCATAGGGGTCGTCGACGGTCCACTTGCCACTGGCATTGGCAAAGCGGAAGCGGTGGCCGCCGGCGACCGCGTCGCTGACCTCGACCTCGAACAACCCGCCGCCCAGGGCGCGCATGGGCTTGGCCCTGGTGTCTTCTCCCAGCAGCAGCCAGGCCTTCTCGGCCGCCGGCTGCCAGGCTCGGAAACTGTTCGCCCCGCCTTCGGGGTGCCGGCCCAGGACCTGGTGGGGATCGTGGTGGCGGCCGGCCGCGAGAAGGTCGAGCTCTGCCTGGCTCACGGACGTGGCGCGCGCCATCAGGCCGGCGACTCGAGATAGCGCAGCGGGATCCACGCCCAGTCCGGCCGGTGGTTCAGCTCGTAGGCCAGCTCATAGAGCGCCTTCTGCACCTCGTAGGCATCCAGCAATGCCGGCGCCATCTCCGCGGGGGGCAGCAGCGGGGATGCCCCGACGGTGGCGACATATGTATCCCAGAGGGCCTCCTGGTTGACCCTGGCCCAGGCGTCGCCGAATCGCTGCAGCCGGGTCCAGCGCGGGTCATCGGGGTTGGTCCAGTTCAGCAGCGCCACGGCGGAGGCGTAGTCCAGGGAGCGGAGGATGCCGGCCACGTCCTTGAGCGCCGACGCCCGCCGCCGTCGCGCTTCGACGCTGCGCGAGGGTTCGCCCTCGAAATCGAGGATGACCCAGCCATCGTCGGTTCGCGCGGTCTGGCCGAGGTGGAGGTCACCGTGCACCCGGATGGCGAGCCCCGCCTCGGGCAGGTCGGCGATGGCGTCGATTCGTCGCCGCAGCCCCTCCCGCGCCGCCTTCGCCGCGAGGTTCCGGTCGGCCCGGGCCAGCGTCTCCAGGTCGGCCAGCATGTCGTCAGCCCACGCTCGCAGGTCGGTAGGACCGGCGGGCTGCGCCCGCATCGGCTCGGGCATGCTGTCCCCAGCCAGGGCCAGGTGCATCTCGGCGATGACGGCGCCCAGCCTGGCCGCATCCGGGGTGAAGTCCGATCCCTGGTCGTCCACCAGGTCGCGAATCTCGGCCTCATCTTCGACCTCGGACTCGTCGGCGGCGGCGTAGAGATCGCGCAGCGAGGTCATGGCGATGGCCCAGCCGTCGGTGGCGTTGTGGAGGTAGGGCTGGAGCATGGCCACCACCACGGGCTCGGCCGCCGCGGTGCGGTACTCGATCAGGCCCAGGGGCGTCGGGATGTGGCCGAAGCCGGCGTCCTTCAGCGCCTCCAGCATCTCGAACTCCGGGGAGCTGGTGCCCTCCAGCTTACGGAAGCACTTGAGCAGCTCGGTCTCGCCGCGCACCAGCATGGTGTTGCTCTGGTCGCGCGGCAGGGTGTGGATCTCGGCGTCATGGGCCGGCCGGCCCGCACCGCTGCCGGCCAGCTCGCCGTTGAGGGTCGGCAGGGGGTCCGCCCCTTCGAGTAGACCCCAGAAGCGCGCTGCGGCTTGGCGGTCGAGGAGGGCGTCAAGGACCACCACCGGCTCGCCATCGCGCAGCCCCTCGGCGACCAGCGCGGCGTCCCGGTAGTCGGCGTTGGCGGCGGGGCGCACCGATAACGGCAGGCTGTAGCGCTCCCAGCCGGAGTCGGCGTACTCGGCGCGGAGCAGGACCGGGACCAGGGAGGGCTCGCCCTCGGCGATGCCCGCGTCTTCGATCACGACGCGCTCGATCTCGCGGTCCTTGCCGCTGAACCATCGTTGCCGGCGCAGGTAGTCCATCAGCTGTGACTCGGGCTGGGGCAGCCCGGCCGACTTCAGCAGGTCGGCGGGGGATTCGGGCTGGCTCATCCCTGCCCCTCGCCGCCCACGGCAGGCACAGGGGCATCGCTGATCTCGAACCAGTAGAAGCTGTGCGGCGCGATCGTAAGGAAGTAGGGCAGCTCGCCGATCCTGGGGAACGGCACCCGCCCCAGCAGCTCCACCGGCCGCCGGTCCGTGTAGCGGCGGAGGTCGAGCTCCACCGGCTGCACGAACCGTGAAAGGTTGTTGACGCAGAGGATGGTCTGGTTCTCATTGCTGCGCAGGAAGGCGAAGACCGAAGGGTTGTCGGCGTCGAGCGCCTCGAAGTCGCCCTCACCGAAGACCTGGTAGCGGCGTCGCACGGCGAGGAAGCGTCGCAGCCAGTGCAGCATGGAGGACTCGTTGCGCTGCTGGCCCTCGACGTTGACCGCGGCGAAACCGTACACCGGGTCCATCAGCGGCGGCAGGTAGAGCTGGGCGAAATCGGAGCGGCTGAAGCCGGCGTTGCGGTCCGCGGTCCACTGCATCGGCGTGCGCACGCCATCCCGGTCGCCGAGGTAGATGTTGTCGCCCATCCCGATTTCATCCCCGTAGTAGAGGATGGGCGTTCCGGGCAGGGACAGCAGCAGGCCATAGAAGAGCTCCATCTGGCGGCGGCCGTTGGCCAGCAGCGGCGCCAGCCGGCGGCGGATGCCGAGGTTGAGCTTCATCCGAGGGTCGCGAGCGTACTCCGTCCACATGTAGTCGCGCTCGTCCTCGGTGACCATCTCCAGGGTCAGCTCGTCGTGGTTGCGCAGGAACAGGCCCCACTGGCCGAAGCCGGGGATGGCCGGGGTGCGCTCCAGGATCTCAGTGATGGGGTAGCGCTGCTCGCGCCGCAGGGCCATGAACATGCGCGGCATCAGGGGAAAGTGGAAGCACATGTGGCACTCAGGGTGCTGCTCGCTGCCGAAGTACTCGACGACGTCCTCCGGCCACTGGTTGGCCTCCGCGATCAGCACCCGGTCGCCACCGTAGTCGCGGTCGATGACCTCGCGCAGGGTGGCCAGGAAAGTGTGGGTCTCGGGGAGGTTCTCGCTGCTGGTGCCCTCGCGCTCGTAGAGGTAGGGCACGGCGTCCAGGCGGAAGCCGTCGAGGCCCAGGTCGAGCCAGTGGCGCAGCACCTTGACCATCTCGGCGCGGACCTCGTGGTTGTCGTAGTTGAGGTCGGGCTGGTGGCTGAAGAAGCGGTGCCAGTAATAAGCCTCGGCCTGCTCGTCCCACGTCCAGTTGCTGGGCTCGGTGTCGACGAAGATGATGCGCGCGTCGGTGTAGCGGTTCTTGGTCTGCGACCAAACGTACCAGTCGCGCTTGGGGTTGTCGGGTGACGACCTCGCCTCCTGGAACCAGGGATGCTGGTCCGAGGTGTGGTTCATGACCATGTCCATGATCACGCGCATGCCGCGGCGGTGCGCCTCATCGATGAGGGCGCGCAGGTCTTCCTCGTCGCCGTACTCCGGTTGGATGGAGTAGTAGTCACTGATGTCATAGCCGCCGTCCCGCAACGGGCTCTGGTTGATGGGTAGGAGCCAGAGACAGTCGACGCCGAGCCATTCCAGGTAGTCGAGCCGGTCGATCAGCCCGGGGAGGTCGCCGATGCCATCGGCGTTGCCGTCGGCGAAGCCACGGACCAGCAGCTCGTAGAAAACCGCGTGCCGGTACCAGTGCGGGTCGGCGCCCGGCAGGGCAGGGCCCGGGCTGTCGGCGACGAGCCCCTGGGGCCGCGTGGAGGGCTTGCCAGGACCTCTCTTAGCGCTCACAGGCGTCGTTTGACCGCTCACAGCCCTCTTATCGCTCACCGTGCTGGGTGCACCGAGAAGATATGTGCCGGCGTCTTTTTGGGATCGAGACGAACATAGTTGCCCCCCGACGACCAGCTGTAGCTGGCGCCGGTGAGCTCGTCGTGGACCTTGAGCTTGGTCGTTCCCCCCAGCCCCAGGGCGTCGAGATCGGGCCAACAGGTGGCCTCGACGACGTTGTGGGGGTCCAGGTTGCAGACCAGCAGCAGGGCGTCGCCGCCGCCATGTGGGCGGCGCGAGACCGCCAGCACCTGGTCCGAGTCGACGTGGTGCAGGCGGAGCGTTCGCAGCAGCGCTATCGCCTCATGGTGCCGACGGCGGATGTCGTTGACCCTGGTGATCATCGGCGCCAACGAGTCGGCGCGAGACCAGTCCCGCGGCCGGTACTGGTACTTCTCGCTGTCGAGGTACTCCTCCGAGCCCTCGCGCAGGGGCGTGTCCTCGTACAGCTCATAGCCGCTGTACATGCCCCACGAAGGCGCGGTGATGGCGGCCAGGACCAGGCGCAGACGGAAGGCCGCGGGGCCGCCCTGCTGCAGCGTCTCGTGGAGGATGTCAGGGGTGTTGACCCAGAAATTGGGGCGGAAATAATCCACCACCTCGGTCTGCGAAAGCTGCCGGAGATAGTCCGACAGCTCGTGTTTGGTGTTGCGCCACGTGAAGTACGTGTACGACTGGGTGAAGCCGACCTTGGCCAGGCGCTCCATCACCCGAGGCCGGGTGAAGGCCTCGGCCAGGAAGATGACGTCGGGGTGATCGCCGTGGATCCCCTCGATCAGCCAGGTCCAGAAGTCGATGCTCTTGGTGTGCGGGTTGTCGACACGGAAGACCTTGACGCCGTGGTTGATCCAGAAGCGCACCACCCGGTCGAGCTCCCGCCAGAGGCCGTCGCGGTCGTCGGTGTCGAAGTCGATCGGATAGATGTCCTGGTAGCGCTTGGGCGGGTTCTCGGCGTACCTGATCGAGCCGTCGGGCCGGTGCTGGAACCAGTCAGGGTGTTCGGTGACCCAGGGGTGGTCGTGGCTGCACTGGACGGCGAAGTCGAGGGCGACCTCGAGAAGTTGACGCCTGGCGGTGGCGACGAAGGCGTCGAAGTCCCTGATGGTCCCGAGGTCGGGGTGGACGGCGTCGTGGCCGCCGGCCGGGCCGCCGATGGCCCAGGGGCTGCCCGGGTCGTCGGGCCCGGCCGTCAGGCTGTTGTTGGGGCCCTTGCGGAGGCTTTCGCCGATGGGATGGATGGGGGGCAGGTAGACGATGTCGAAGCCCATCGCGGCGATGTCCTTGAGCCGTTTGGCGGCGGTCTTGAAGGTCCCTGACCTGCCCTCGGTGGCGCCCTCGCTGCGGGGGAACATCTCGTACCAGGCGGAGAAGCCACCGAGCCCACGGTCGATCCATAGGGGGTAGGGGCCGGCACGGGCGGCCCGGTCGCGCGGCTGGGTGCGGGCCAAGGCGGCGACCGCCGCTGCCGAGCCGGCGGCGCGCAGCCGCTGCGCCTGGCTGCCATGACGCAACCTGTCGCGCAGCCGCTCGAGGGCGGCGCGGTCGCGGGCGGAGACGCCGGTGGCGCGTCCTCGCCCTTCGACGATGCCGTCACCCTCCTCCAGCTCCAGCGCGACGTCCTGGCCGGCCTCATGCTTGACGCGCGTGTCGCGCAGCCAGGTGCCGTAGTCGTCGACGATGCCGCCCACGCTCAGCTGCCAGCAGCCGACGACGTCGGGCGTGAAGTCTCCCACCCAGTGGTCGTTGCCGGTGGGCTGCAGCGGGACGTCGAGCGGGGGGCGCGCGCGACCTGACTTGGGGTGGCCGGGCGGCGGGGTCAGCGTTGCCCACGCGCGCACCGCCTCGTGGCCGGTGGTGAAGACGTCGGCGCTGATCTCCTGCGGCAGTCCGATCGTGCCCTTGGCGGCGAAGGCGCCGCCATCGACGCAGGGCCGGACGTGCTCGATCGCGACCGAGGGACTCATCAATGGGGGTGGCGCAGGACCACCAGCGAGTGCCCCGTCACCGCCACGCGCCCGCCTACGGACAGGGCGCGCGCGGAGTCCTCGCGTTCACCCGCTGTGTCGAGGGCCACCTCCCAATCCTGGCCCCAGCCGTCGGGGATGACCCACTCGACGTCGTCATCGGCGGCGTGCAGCATCACCATCAAGCTGTCGCCCGCGATCGGCTCGCCGCGGGGGCCCCGGTCGGGGATCTCTTCCCCGTTGAGGATCATGGCGATCGAGCGTTGGCTGCTGTCCTGCCACTCCTTATCGGAGAACTCAACACCCGACGGCAGGAACCAGGCGATGTCCTTGCGCCCCGAGCCCTGGATCGCCTGCCCGCTGAAGAAGCGCTTCCGCCGCAGCACCGGCTGGCCGTTGCGCAGCGCGATCAGGCGGCGGGTGAAGTCAAGCATGTCGGCATCGATGGACTCCCAACTGATCCACGAGATCTCGTTGTCCTGGCAGTAGGCGTTGTTGTTGCCACCCTGGGTCCGTCCCAGCTCGTCGCCGTGGAGGAGCATGGGGCAGCCCTGGCTGAGGATGACGGTGGCCAGCAGGTTGCGCCGCTGCCGCGCCCGCAGGGCCAGCACCGCGGGGTCGCCAGTCTCGCCTTCGACGCCGCAGTTCCAGGCGCGGTTGTCGTCGCTGCCATCGCGGTTGCCCTCGCCGTTGGCCTGGTTGCGCTTTTTCTCGTAGGTGACCAGGTCGCGCAGGGTGAAGCCGTCGTGGCAGGTGACGAAGTTGATGCTGGCCGAGGGCGCGCGGCGGTCGTCCTGGTAGAGGTCGCTTGAGCCGGTCAGCCGGTAGGCGAGGTCGGTGACCCCGGTGCCGCCGCGCCAGTAGTCGCGGACGGTGTCGCGAAAGCGTCCATTCCACTCCGCCCAACGCACCGGGAAGTTGCCCACCTGGTAACCGCCCTCGCCGACGTCCCATGGCTCCGCCACCAGCTTGACCTGGGACAGCACCGGGTCCTGGTGGATGATGTCGAAGAAGGCGGAGAGCCTGTCGACCTCGTAGAACTGGCGCGCCAGGGCACTGGCCAGGTCAAAGCGAAAGCCGTCGACGTGCATCTCGGTCACCCAGTAGCGCAGCGAGTCCATGATCAGCTGCAGCGTCTGGGGGTTGCGGACGTTGAGGCTGTTGCCGGTCCCGGTGACGTCGAAGTAGAGGCGACGGTCCGCGTCGCTGAGCCGGTAGTAGGCGGGGTTGTCGATGCCCTTGAGGTTGATGGTGGGGCCGAGGTGGTCGCCTTCGCCGGTGTGGTTGTAGACGACGTCGAGGATGACCTCAAGCCCGGCCGCGTGCAGCGCGCGCACCATCGCCTTGAACTCACTGACCTGGTCGCCGCGGTCGCCGCTGCTGGAGTAGCGTGCCTCGGGGGCAAAGTACCCGATGGAGTCGTAGCCCCAGTAGTTGACCAGGCCTTTGTCGACCAGGTGCCCGCCGTCGATCCAGTGGTGCACCGGCATCAGCTCCACCGCGGTCACGCCGAGGCCGCGGAGGTGGTCGATGGCAGCGGGATGGCCCAGGCCTGCGTAGGTGCCGCGCAGGTCCTCCGGGATGTCAGGATGCAGGTGGGTGAAGCCCTTGACGTGCGCCTCGTAGATCACGGTGTCGGCCCAGTCGGTGTGCGGCCGCTGGTCATCCCCCCAGGGGAAGTGCTTGTTGACGACCACGCCCCGGGGCATCGCCGTCGCCGAGTCCAGGTCGCTGGGCACGTCCCCCTCGCTGCCGGGCGCGTATCCCAGGAGCGCCGGCCCCCATTGGAATCGGCCCGAGATGGCCTGGGCGTAGGGATCGATGAGGAGCTTGTTGGGGTTGAAGCGCAGGCCCTCCTTGGGGGCGTACCGGCCGTGCACCCGGAAGCCGTAGAGGCGGCTGGGGCCGGCCTTGTCGACGAAGCCGTGCCAGACCAGGTCGGTCTGCTCCTTCAGCTCGTGGACCTCCTCGCCTCCGTCGTCGTCGAAGAGGACGAGGTCGACCCCCTCGGCGGCGCCGCCAAAGAGGGCGAAGTTGGTGCCCTCCCCATTCCAGGTCGCGCCCAGGGGGTTGTCCTGTCCTGGCCAGGTGGATTGCGAGGCCGCCGGTGTTTCCGATTCCACGGCAGGAGTTTCACCTATTGCCGATGGTTTCAGCGCCAACACATCCTCCTTTTTGTGCCTGCGGGTCGCTGATGGTCGCCCAAAGAAGCTCCGTCGCCGCGGATGCTGATAGCATCGGCCCAAGCTAACGTGAGAGGTCAAGTGTACCCATTGCTCGGGCGCCAGGCCTCCATGCGCAAGTAGCCCTGGCCACCCCGGGCCGGGCCGAGCTCCGCCGCCTCGCTGGCCGTCACGGCGTGATGGTCGATTACCTGGGCGCGGACCGCCGGCGGCGCCGCGTCCCCGACCAAACCCTGGAGGCTGTTCTCGGCGCCATGGAGGCGACCGGCGACGCCGGCCCCGGGGGGGCGCTGCCGCTGTTCGCGCGACCTGGCGACCGGCTACCGGTGCAGCGGGCCACGGTCTACACCGAGAGCGGGGGGGAGGCGCACGTCGCCGGCGGCGTGCTGCCGGCGGACCTGCCGATTGGCTACCACCGGCTGGTCGCGGACGGTGCAGGGCGGCTGCTGGTCGTTAGCCCCGGGACTTGTCACCAGCCGGAGGGTCCCCCGGCGTGGGGCTGGGACGCCCCCCTCTATGCCTGCCGGTCGGCGCGGAGCTGGGGCATCGGCGACGCTGGCGACCTCCGGCGCCTGGGCCGTTGGGCTCGCCGCCAGGGAGCCTCGGTAATCCTCCTCAATCCCCTATCAGCCCCCCTGCCTCTGTTGCCGCAGGAGACCAGCCCCTACTTCGCCTCCAGCCGGCTGTTCGGCAACCCGCTCTACATCGCGGTCGACGAGGAGCCGGTCGGGGGCGGGGTTGCCGCCGAGACTGCCGCCACCCTGCGGCGGATCAACAGCTCCAAGTTGATCGACCGGGACGCCGTCTTCACCACCAAGATGCGCGCCCTCGAAGCGGCCTGGCAGGCTGCCGAGGGCGATCGCCGCTTCGACGCCTTCCGCACCGCGGGTGGGCAGGACCTGGAGCGCTTCGCCATCTTCAACGTCCTCACCGAGCGATTCGGCAGCGGGTGGCGATCCTGGCCAGCGCGCTTCCACGACCCCGATTCCGCCGCCGTCGCTCGCGTCGCCACCGAGGAGGCGGACCATGTTGGCTTCCACGCGTGGCTGGAGTGGGTGCTGGAGGTGCAGCTGCAGGCGGCGGCCCGCGAGACCCCCCTGATGCACGACGTCGCCGTCGGCTTCGACCCCCGCGGTGCGGACGCCTGGGCCAACCAGGACCTGCTGGCGCCGGGGATCCGGATCGGGGCCCCGCCCGACACCTTCAACCGCGACGGCCAGGACTGGGGCCTGCCCGCCTTCGACCCGGCCCGCCTCCGCGCCGCGGGGTACGCGCCGCTGGCCTCCACCTTCCGGGCGGCGATGCGGCACGGCGGCGGCGTGCGAATCGACCACGTGCTGGGCCTCTTCCGGCTGTGGTGGATCCCGGACGGTTGTGCGCCGGAGGAGGGTGCCTACGTGCGCTACCCCGCCGCCGAGATGCTGGACGTCCTCGCGCTCGAGAGCCAGAGGGCGCGGGCCATGGTTGTCGGTGAGGACCTCGGCACCGTCGAAGCCGGGGTGCGACACGAGCTTCGCCGCCGGGGCGTGCTCTCCTCGCGGGTGCTGTGGTTCGAGTCGCGGCCGCCGGACCGGTGGCCCCGCCAGGCGGTGGCGTCGATGACCACCCATGACCTGCCCACCACAGCTGGTTTGTGGTCCGGTAGCGACGTCGAGGACGAGGCGGCGGCGGGCCACCGACCCAACCCCGGGGGAACCGCCCGGATGCGCCGCCGGCTGCTGGCGGCGGCTGTCCCCAGCCCAGGTGCTGGCGTGGACGATGTCGTCGTCGCGGCCTACCAGGCGCTGGGCGCCTCGCCGTGCCGCCTGGTGCTGGCGTCGCTGGCCGACGCCAGCGGGCAGGCCCGTCGCCTCAACATGCCTGGCACCGTCGAGAGCTGGCCCAACTGGCGCATTCCCCTGCCGCGGCGGTTGGAGCAGCTGGCTCGCGACCGGCTCCCGGCGCGAATTGCCAAGGCTCTCTCCCAGGCGCGGCCGGCGCCCACGCGGGGCCGGTCCGCGGGGCAGGGCTAGCCGGCCACTAAGGGCGTCAGCCCGCGGGGACGGCCTCCGCCTGCGGTGCGGGGCTGGAGTACATCCGCTCGACCACGTCGCCGTACTTGTCGAAGACCACGCGGCGCTTGAGCTTGAGAGTGGGCGTCAGCTCCTCCGACTCCGCGGTCCATTCCACCGGCAGGATGGCGAACTTGCGGATCGACTCCACCTTGGAGACGTGCCGGTTGCACTCGTCCACCGCCTCCTGGACCGCGGCCACCACGGCGGGGTGCTCGGCCAGCTCGGCGATCGAGGAGAACTCGATGCCCTGGCGTTGCGCCCAGCCTGGCGCCACCTCCTGGTCGAGGACGATCAGGGCGCTGACGAAGGGCCTCCTGTCGCCGATGGCGCACGCCTGGCCGACCAGGGGATGCTGCTTGAGCAGGTTCTCCAGGTTGGCCGGCGAGATGTTCTTGCCGCCGGCGGTGATGATCAGCTCCTTCTTGCGGTCGACGATGCTGACATAGCCGTCGTCGTCGATGGTGCCGATGTCACCGGTGTGGAGCCAGCCATCGGCGTCGAACGTCTCGGCGGTCTGCTCGGGCATCTTGTAGTAGCCCTGGGCGATGTTGGGGCCGCGAACCAGGATCTCGCCATCGACAGCGAGGACGACTTCGTCGCCGAAGTCCGCCCGCCCGACCGTGCCGTTGCGGTGGGAGTCCAGGTCTGGGGCGAAGGTGGCGCCGACCGTGGTCTCCGTCATTCCCCAACCCTCGACCAGCCGCAGCTCGATCGCCTGGAAGAACTCGATGACGTCGATGCCGATGGGAGCCGCGCCGGTGATGGCCCAGGCGCACTGGTCCAGTCCAACCTTGGCCTTGAGGGCCTGCCACACCGGACGGCACTTCTCCACGGCGGCCTCCAGCTCCGCCGGGATCGGCTGCCCCGCCTGGCGCAGCCGGACGATCTTGCGACCGACCTCGATCGCCCCCTCGATCCCGGTGCGACGCTGCTCGTCGGGCTCCGCGGCGATTCCCGCCTGGAGCGCGGCTGACAGCTTCTCCCAGACCCGGGGTACGCCGATCATCCCGCTGGGGTGAACCTCGCCGGCGTAGGCGAAGAGCTGGGCGGGGTCAGGGCAGAAGTGGACGTGGATGGCCCAGGCGATGGCGTCCCAGTGGCCGATGAAGCGCTCGAAGGCATGGGCAAAGGGAAGGTAGGAGAGGTGCCGGTCACCCGCGTTGACGGGCAGAAACGTGTTCCCGATCTCGGTCATTGCCACCACCTGGCGCTGGGAGTCCATCACCCCCTTGGGCGGCCCGGTGGTGCCCGAGGTGTAGATCAGGGTGGCGAGGTCGTCCTGGCGGACCTGCCTCCACATGGTGTCGAACAGCTCCGGCTCCGCCTCACCCTTGCGCCGGCCCAGCTCCAGGAGGTCGTGCCAGCTCATCAGCCAGTCGTCGTCGGAGGCGGGCGAGGGCTCCATGACGATGACCTTGCGCAGCGCCGGCAGCTGGTCGCGCACCGCCTTGAAGCGATCCAGGAAACCGGCATCCTCGACGAAGGCGACCGCCGCCTCGCAGTGCGCCGCGATGTACTGCACCTGCTCAGCCGCCAGGGTGTTGTAGAGGCTGACCGGGGTTCCCTGCGCGTGCATAATGCCGAGGTCGGCGACGAGGTGCTCGGGACGGTTGCGGGCCATGATCGCGCCGAACTCGCCAGGGGCGAAGCCGATCGCGCGCAGCCCCAGGGCCACCAGGCGGACCTGGTCGTGGTACTCGCCCCAGGTCAGGGTGTGCCAGCCGTCGGCCGTCTTCCAGCTGAGCGCGGGCTCGTCGCGGTGCGCTTCCACGGTCCCGGCGAACACCGACGCCATCGTCCGGTCGCCCACCAGCCGCATCAGCTCCGCCTGCTCCGCCTGGATATCCCTGGTCATCGACTCACCTCCGATGAAAGCCGGCGCACGGTCCCACCAAACCTCGAGCGCAGTATGCTCCGCAATCATGGGCCACTACTGCCGGGTCGGCCAAGTCCCGCCCAAGCGTCATATGCAGTTCCGAACCCCGGATGGTGGGCTCTACGCCGAGGAGCTGATGGGAGCGGAGGGCTTCTCCTCAGACGCCTCGCTCCTCTACCACCGTGGCCTGCCAACCGCCATCGTCGCCTCCGAGGCCGTCGATGTCCCGGCCGACGCCACCAAGCTGACTCCCAATCACCCGCTCAAGCCCCGCCACTTCAAGACCCACGACCTGGCGGTGGGGGGCGACCTCGTGGGCGGACGGCAGCTGCTCCTCGGCAACGACGATGTGCGCATCTTGTACGCCGTCGCCGACAGCGCCAGCGAGCTCTACCGCAACGCTATCGGCGATGAGTGCGTGTACGTCGAAACCGGCAGCGCGCGCTTCGAGTCGGTGTACGGCGGGCTTGACGTCGGCGCCGGCGACTATGTCGTCATCCCCACGTCGACCACGCACCGGTGGGTGCCGACGGGCGACGAGCCGGTGAGGGCGCTGGTCTTCGAGGCCTCCGCCCACATCCGCCCGCCGCGCCGCTACCTTTCGGCGACCGGCCAGTTCCTCGAGTCCGCGCCCTACAGCGAGCGCGACCTCCGCGCTCCGTCAGAGCCGCTGCTCGTAGCCGGCGACGACGTGCCGGTGCTGGTCCGCCACCGCGCCGGCCTGACACGTATGACCTACCTGCAGCATCCCTTCGACGTGGTCGGCTGGGACGGCTGCCTGTACCCCTTCGCCTTCTCGATCCACGCATTTGAGCCGCGGGTGGGGCGCTTCCATATGCCACCCCCGACCCACCAGACTTTCGAGGGCCCCAACTTCGTCATCTGCTCCTTCTGCCCGCGGCCCTTTGACTTCGACCCCAGGGCCATCGCCGTGCCCTACAACCACGCCAACGTCGACTCTGATGAGATGCTCTTCTACGTGGGCGGCGACTTCATGTCGCGCAAGGGCGCCGGCATCGGGCTGGGCTCCATCAGCCTTCACCCCTCGGGCTTCACCCACGGTCCTCAGCCCGGCAGCGTGGAGGCCGCCATCGGCAAGCCCGGTACCGACGAGCTGGCGGTGATGATCGACACCTTCAGGCCGCTGCACCTGGGGCCGGCCGCCCGAGAGTCGGAGGACGACAACTACGCCTGGACCTGGGCCAAGGGATCGGCGACCAAACACGACGCCGGCCCCGGCCTCAGCGCCTAGCGCGCTGGACCGATGACCACCTGGGTGGAGCTCCCGCCCGGGACCCAGCGGGGCATCGAGAACCTGCCCTACGCGGTCTTCGCCCAGGGCCAGGCGGCGCCGCGCGTGGGGGTGGGCATCGGCGACCACGTCCTCGACTTGGCCCGAGCCCTGGGCGACGACGTCTTCGCCCAACCGTCGCTCAACGCCTTCATGGCTCGGGGACGGGGCGGGTGGCAGGACGCCCGGGCGCGAATCGTGGACCTGTTAACCGACCCCGGACGGCGGACGACGGTGGAGCCCGCGCTGCTGCCGCTGTCAGAAATCACGCTGCAGCTGCCATTCGACGTCGCCGACTACGTCGACTTCTACTCCTCGATGCACCACGCCCAGAACGTGGGCCGCATCTTCCGGCCCGACCAGGAGCCGCTGCAGCCCAACTGGCGCCACCTGCCCGTCGGCTACCACGGCCGCGCCGGCACGGTTGTCGTCTCGGGCACCCCGATCACGCGGCCCCAGGGCCAGCGACGCGGTGGCGCGGATGGCGCCCCCGAGTTCGGGCCCTCCCAGAAGCTGGACATCGAAGCCGAGGTCGGCTTCGTCGTCGGCGTCGGCTCCGACCACTGGAGATCGGTCGAGACCCGGGCCTTCGAGGACCACGTCTTCGGCGTGGTGCTGGTCAACGACTGGAGCGCGCGCGACCTACAGGCCTGGGAGACGGTCCCCCTTGGCCCCTTCCTGGGCAAGTCGTTCGCCACGTCGATATCGGCCTGGGTCGTGCCCCTGGCGGCACTCGATGCGGCCCACGTCGCCGCGCCGCGGCAGGACCCCGCCCCGCTGCCCTACCTGGGCGGCGACCACCTCTATGGCCTCGACATAGACCTCGATGTCAGCATCAACGGCCGGCCCCTGTCGCACCCCCGCTTCGCCGGCATGTACTGGACCCCGGCGCAGCAGCTGGCCCACATGACCGTCAACGGCGCCAGCGTGCGCACCGGTGACCTCTACGCCTCAGGCACGGTTTCGGGAGAGGCCCGCGAGGAGTGGGGATCGCTGCTGGAGATCACCTGGAACGGGCGCGACCCCGTCGAGCTGGGAGACGGCTCCAGCCGCACCTTCCTCGAGGACGGGGACACCGTCATCATCTCCGCCAGCGCGCCCGGGCCGGACGGCACCAGGATCGGGTTCGGCGAGGTAAGCGGGACGATCCGGCCCGCGGCCACGGACTAGCTCAGAGGTTGCCCCGTTTCTCCTGCTCCCGCTCGATGGCCTCGAAGAGGGCCTTGAAGTTGCCCTCGCCAAAGCCGCGCGAGCCGCGACGTTGGATCACCTCGAAGAACAGCGTCGGCCGGTCCTGCACCGGCTTGGTGAAGATCTGCAGCAGGTAGCCCTCGTCGTCGCGGTCGACCATGATGTTGAGCTGCTCGATCGCCTTGACGTCCTCGCGGATGGGGCCGACACGCTGCCAGAGGTCGTCGTAGTAGGTCCCGGGCACGGTCAGGAACTCCAGGCCTCGCTGCTTGAGGGCGCCCACGGTGGCGACGATGTCGCCGGTGATCAATGCGATGTGCTGCACGCCGGGACCCTTGTTGAAGTCGAGGTACTCCTCGATCTGCGACTTGCGCTTACCCTGGGCCGGCTCGTTGATGGGGAACTTGATCTTCCCTGAGCCGTTCTGCATCACCTTGCTCATCAGCGCCGAGTACTCGGTGGTGATGGCCTCGTCGGTGAAGTGCTGCATCAGCTCGAAGCCGAGCACGTCCTCGAACCACTTCACCCACTGGTTCATCTTGCCCAGCTCGACGTTGCCGACGATGTGGTCGATGGCTGAGATCCCGACGCCCCTGTGCTTGGCGGTGGCGCCGGGTATCGCCTCGAACCCGGGCCAGAAGACCCCCGGGTAGTCGCGGCGCTCGACGAAGCGCATGATCACGTCGCCGTACATGCGGATGCTGCTGACCCCGGTGCGGCCCTTGTCGTCCTCGTCGACGCGCGGCTCCTCGACGGCCTCCGCGCCACGCCGGACGGCCTCCTCGAAAGCCTTCTTGGGGTCGGGGACGCGCAGCGCGATCACACGAACGCCGTCACCGTGCTCCAGGCAGAACCTGCAAATCGGGCTGTCGGGGTCCAGGCCGCTGGTCACCAAAAGCGTCACCTGGCCCTGGCGCAGGACGTAGCTGGCCAGCGTCTTGATGCCCGTCTCGGGACCGCCGTAGGCGACCAGGTCGAAGCCCAGGGCGGTCTGGTAGAAGTGCGCCGCCTGGCGGGCGTTCCCCACCCACAGGGTCACGTGGTCGACGGCCTCGATGGGCATGTGGTCGACCTTCGGCTCCAGGGTCTGTGTCTCTGTCATGGCTGCAACCTCCAGTTCGTATTGTCCCCCAGTACAACCGCGCGGGCAGACCTGGCGCCTGCGTGGCATCCGCGCCCTTCGCCCATGCTGCAATTACCCGCATGCCCGCCCGCATCGACCCCCAACGCGCCCGGAACTACCGCCTCTGCTTGGTGTTGGCTGCGCTGTACAACGGTGCCTTCGGAATCTGGGCGGGGCTCTTGCCCAACGCCTTCTTCGACCTCTTCCAGATCCCGCGGATCAACTACACGTCGGTCTGGCAGGTGCTGGGCATGGTGCTGGGCCTCTATGGCCTGGGCTACGCCTACGCCGCCCTCCGCCTCGACCGCGCCGCACCCTTCATCGCCATCGGCCTCCTGGGCAAGGTCATCGGCCCGGTCGGCTGGGTCTTCACCGTGGTGGTAACCGAGCAGCTCCCGGTCCGCACCCTGCCGCTGGTCATCTTCAACGACGTCGTCTGGTGGTTGCCGTTCGGCCTCTTCCTGTTGGAGGGCCGGGCGATCGGCGCCCGCCTGCGCGCGATCGCGCCCTACGCCTGCGGCGCCCTCAACCTTGTGGCCACCGGCGTCCTCGCGCTGGTCCTGCGGCCTGGGACCGAGGTCGGCGGTGACGAGGCGGCCCGCGCCAGGTTCATCACCGAGCACCAGGTGTTGTGGCGCGGCGGCTGGGCGGTCTGGGTTGCCGCCGCCCTGAGCCTGGTCGGCTTCCTCGCCTGGTGGGGCAGCAGGGTGACCAACCGGCGGCTGGCGTTGGCGGCTCTGCTGGTGGCGTGCGCCGGCATCGCCTTCGACCTCACCGCTGAGGCCCTCTACATCGGCTGGCTGCCGATGGACCTGGCGGTGGTCGCGCCGGCGGCGGCCCTCCTCACCGGGGGGTTGGGCAACGGTCTCTACACGGTCGCGGGAACGCTGCTGACCCTCGGCACGCGCGGCATCCAGGGCTGGTTCGCCGCCTGGACCTGGACCATGTGGGCCGCCGGCTACGGGCTGAGTGCCGCCACCCTGCTGCACAGCTTTGCCGGTGTTGCCGTCTGCACCGCCGTCCTCTTCGGCCTCTTCTGCCCCTGGTGCGTGGTCATGGGTCGCCGGCTGGCGTGAGCCGCATCGTCGTCCTGGGCGCGGCGGGTTTCTTTGGCGCCGCTGCTCTTCGGCTCCTGCGCGAGCGGGGCCTGGAGCCCCTGGCGCCCGCGCGATCGGACGCCGACGCCAGCTCCCCGGGATCCCTGCGCGCGTACCTCCAGCCGGGTGACGTGGTCGTCGACGCCGCCGGGCCCTACCAGGGCCGGGGCATGGCCCTCGTCGATGCCGCCGCCGAGGTCGGCGCTGACGTCGTCGATCTCTGCGACGCCCTTGATTACGCCGTCGAGGTCGCTGGTCGGCGCGAGCGCATCGAGACCGCCGGCACCCGGGTCGTCAACTGCTGCAGCTCGGTCTCGGTGGTGACCGCGGCGATGGTCGAGGCCAGTGGCGTAACCGATCCCAGGCGGGTTTCGGTCTGCCTGGCCCCGGCCAGCCGCCAGACGTCGACACCGGGGACGGCGGCATCGGTGCTGCGCTCGGTGGGGGCTCCGATCCGGCTCCGGCGAGGAGGAGGCCTGGTCACCCGGCGTGGCTGGTCGGAGCACCGCGACTTCCACATGCCGCTGGGCCGCGGTCGAGTCCGCGGCTACCTGACAGAGAGCGCCGACGCGGTCACCCTGCCAGTGGCGTGGCCGGGACTGGCCGACGTGGACTTCTGGGTCGATACCAACGCGCCTGGCGCCAACGGCGTTCTCCGAGTTGCCTCGCAGGTGCCCGGTGGCGGGGGTTTCGCGAGGCGGATGGCCCCCATGGGTGTGTGGCTGGCTCGGCGACTGGGGTCGAGCATGGGTGGGGTCGGGGTCGAGGTCGCCGGCGGCGGGGGGGAGGTGTGGCGAAGCAGCCTGACCGCCCGCCGGCGCAGCTACCTGGTGGCGGTGCTGCCGGCAGTGCTGGCGGTGGAGGCAATCGTTGCCGGCCGGCAGCCGCTGACCGGGCTGGTCCCCGTCAACCGCCAGGTGCCCGCCGTCCAGCTGATCGACGGCCTTCGTGCCCTCGACATCGAGGTGGTGCTGGGCGCGCCCTAGTCGGCCAGCGGTCAGCTCACGGCAGCAAGGGAGAGAGCGAGGGTCTAGTTGGCTTGGATGATCGACCGTCCCGGCCGGCCGAGGAAGAAGCCCTGGGCCTGCTGGAAGCCGATGTCGCCCAGGGCATCGAGCTCGCGCGCGGTCTCCACGCCCTCGGCGATCAGCCTAGAGCCGATGTCCGAGGCGAAGCCCACCATCGCTGTGGCCAACGCGCGCTTGACCGGGTCGACGTGGATGTCGCGGGTCAGGAACATGTCGAGCTTGATGAAGTCCGGCACCAGCCTGATGATGTGCTTCAGGCTGCTGAAGCCGGCGCCGGCGTCGTCGATGGCCAGGCGGATGCCGTGCTGGCGCAGCTGGGCGATCGCCATGTTGAGCTGCTTGTAGTCGTGCACCGCGGCGTGCTCGGTGACCTCGACGACCAGTCGCGTACCGTCGATGTTCTCGATGATGTGGGAGAAGTCCTTGGTCAGGAGGGTCTCCGGCGAGACGTTGACCGACAGGAACTGGCCCCTGGGCACTGCGGCCACATTGGGTATCGCGGCCTCGATGGCCGCCATCTCAAGCTCCGGCAGCAGTCCGACGGCGTCCGCTTCGGCAAACCAGTGGTCCGGCGGCTGACGCGGGGGGGCCTTGAACCGGGCCAGCGCCTCCATGCCGATGACGTCGCCGTTGCGGAAATCCACGATCGGCTGGAAGCGCATCGAGCAGTTGCGGCCGGAGAGCATGGCGTTGATCCGCTGCAGGCGCTGCAGGGTCTCCATCAGCTCCTCTTCCTGCGCCTCCATCTCCAGGGATATGTCGCGGGCCCCGGCGTAGATGACGTCGCCCTGGGCGCCGCCGGCGGTCCACGCCAGCCAGCGATAGGAGCCGTCCTTGCAGCGGTAACGGTTCCGGAAGTGGACCGTCTCGAAGCCGAGGGCGAGCTTGGTGGCTTCGGCAATCGTGAGGTCCCGATCATCGGGGTGGACGAAGTCGAGGTAGGGGATGGACATCAGCTCCTCGGCGCTGTATCCCAGGATCCGGCTCCAGCTGCGGTTGACGTGCTTGAAGTAGCCGTCGGTGCCGGCGATGCACAGCATGTCGACCGAGAGGTCGAAGAACCTCTTGGTGTTGGCGTGCGATCCGTTGGGGGTTTCGAGCCGCGCCCCACTGCTCTGTACTGCCACAGCCGTTCTACCTGGTCCGCATTCTCCCGCGTGTTCGGCCCCGTGGGACGCTCTTGTGTCACTTGTGACATTTCCGTCACGGTGCCTGGAGGAGCAAACTCGCCGGTCGGACGGAAAGCGTTGCTTTCTGGCGGCGGGTGGCGCAGATTGGTGGGGCCGGACCAAACATTTCGGAGAGTGCGATGGCACCCATGGCCCAAACCCCAGAAGACCGTTCCAGCCCGGGCAGAATGGGCTTCATCCCCGTCAAAGTCGGCCACCCTCGGTGGAACGTGTTGATGGTGTTGGTGCTGATCGCCGTCATCCTGGCGATCGCCCTGATCGAGGCTCAGCGACTGGCCTTCGGCTCCTAGGCCGCGGAGGCTACGACCCGGCTGAGCCCTCGGCCCCTGGCAGGGAATGGCCAGGCGTCAAAAGGTCGGCTGCCCGCGCCACCGCGAGCCCGGCGACCAGTAGTCCGCTTACGGCATAGATCGCCACCGCCCACCAGGCGCCGGTGTCGGTGCCTGTGAAAAGGCCGTGGAGCAGGGCGACGGGGAAGGTGGCGTAGGTGCCGTAGTGGAGCCCGCGCCACGCCCGGTAACCGATTCGGGGACGGATGTAGATGCTCAGGCCCAGCGCCAGGGAGACCTCCATGGCGCAGATGCCGAGTCCCATCCAGAAGGTCCGGTAGCTGGAGACAAAGGGGACCAGGACGTCGGCCAGCGAGAACTTGGCGAAGGGGTCGAGCCAGAGCGTGAGCACGTGGATGGCGAGGAAGACGTAGACCACCGTCGTCAGGTAGCGATGGAGGCCCTCGCTGAGGAAGGTGGGAAAGACAGTGTTGCGCCACCGCATCGCCAGTACCAGGCCGAGGGCCACGGTGGCGGCCAGCAGCAGCAATGAGACGAAGCCCGAGGCCCGGGCGAAGTACCACAGGGCACTGGGTTGCTCGGTCAGGGCGACGACCAACGTCATGCCAGGATCGCGCCGGTGAGCCAGGCGCCGAGGTCGCCAACCACGGTGATGGCGCCCCCGTCGTCAACCAACCGGGCGCCAAGGCGGTGGTCGCCCAGCCAGGCCTCGGCCTCGCCGTCGAGCAGCCAGGCGGTGGTGGCGGCCACGTCGGACAGCAGGCAGCTATCGCTGAAGACGGTGACCAGGCTCCAGTGGCTGCTGCCCGGACGGCCGGAGCGGGGGTCGATGATGTGGTGGCCGGTGACCTCGCCACGCCGCCAGCGGCGGGCGGTGGCGCCGCTGGTGGCGACCGCGCCGCGGGCCAGGAAGACCTCGGTGCCATGGTCTTCGCCGTCCAGCCGCTCGCGCACGGTCACCGGCCAGCCCGTTTCCGGCGCCCGACCCGCCACGCCCAGGTCGCCCCCGGCGCTGATGCAGATGCCGGCGCCGGGGTTCTCGGCCAGGATGGAGCGCTCCAGGGTGGCCAGCGCGGAGTCGACGGCCCAGCCCTTGGCGCTGCCGCCAAGGTCGAGGCGGTAGCCGGCGGGGATGGTGATGGTGCCGGCTTGGTGGTCGACCTCGACCTGGCGCCAGGCGCCGCCGCCGCGCGCCGGGCCTTCGGGCCCGGGGCCCTCGGCGACGATCGCCTCGAAGGTGCGGTCGTAACCGGCGTTGATCACGGCTTCGCCGACGGTCGGGTCACAGAGGCCGCCGGTCAGCTCGGCCATCGCCACCGCCGCGTCGGCCGCCTGTAGCAGGGTCGGGCTGACCCGGACGGGCCTCCCGGCGGCGGCGTTGGCGCGGGAGATGTCGCTGTCCTCTCGGAAGCGGCTGCAGGCTGCTTCCACGGTCTCCACCCAGGCCCGCATGAAGTGGTCGAGGCGGGTCACCAGGCCGGGGTCTGTGGCCCATGCCCCCACCGTTGTGCCGAAGCCGTGGAAGGTCTCACCAGAGATTTCTTCCACAGCCCTCGGCGGAGGGGCGGGGGAGGGCTTCAGCCGGAGGGGGGTGGAATTGATTCGGAACCTCACGACTGGGCGGACACGATCTTGGCTGGCTGGCTGGAGCTGGAGGACGTCGCGCTGGATGAGGACGTGCTGCTCGAGCCCGCGCTGCTGGACGTGGCCGCGCCTGTGGCCGCCGGGTTGGGGCTGCTGGTCGATGTGGCCGTGGATGGCGCGGTGTTCGCCGCGGTGGCGGTGGTAGCCGAGACCGCGCCCGCCGCGATGCCCGCGCTGAGGCCGCCGAAGGTCAGGACGCTGAGCGCGGCGGCGCCGACCTTGAACCGCCCCAGCCGAGCCCTGGCGGCGGCGACGGCCCGGGCCCTCTGCTGTCGAATGTCGTCGTTGTTCATGATCCACAGCATCGCGCTCCAGCCTCACACCGCCTTCAGGTTTTGCTCAGAGTTTGCTGGGAGATCCGTTCTGGGCCGCCGGGTCGGAGTCGGCGGTCAGAGGTAGCTCGATGCGGAAGGTGGCGCCTCCGCCAGGCGTGGGCACCACCGACACGCGGCCGCGGTGGGCCGCGGTGACGGCGGCGACGATGCTGAGCCCGAGGCCGCTGCCGCCACGGTCGCGGCTCTGCTCGGGGTCGGACCGATGGAAGCGCTCGAAGATCTTGTCGGCCTCGGCCGTGGGGATGCCGGGGCCGTGGTCGACCACCTCGATTACGGCGAAGCCGTCCTCGGGACGCAGGCTGACGTCGATCGGGGTTCCCGCCGGGGTGTGCACCAGGGCGTTCTTGAGCAGGTTGCTGAGCACCTGGCGCAGCCGCATGTCGTCGCCGATCACCGCCAGGGGCGCCATCACCTGGGCCGAGATGGCACGGCCGGGGTCGACCACCCGGGCGTCGGCGCAGGCGTCAATGACCAGGGCCTCGAGGTCGACCCGGGTTTGCTCCAGCGCCCTGCCCTGGTCGAGGCGAGCCAGCAGGAGGAGGTCGTCGACCAGCACGCCCAGCCGGCTTGCCTCACCTTCGATTCGGCGGGCCGCCGTGCCGATGTCCTCGTGCTCCATCTCGGGCTCGCGTCGGAGCAGCTCGGCGTAGCCGCGCATCGAGGTCAAGGGCGTGCGCAGCTCGTGGGAGGCGTCGGAAATGAACTGGCGCAGGCGCTGCTCGCTGGCGTCGCGAGCTGCGAAGGCCTGCTCCAGCTCCTCGAACATGGTGTTCAGGGCCAATCCCAGGCGTCCCACCTCGGTGCGCTCGGTGGCCGGCGTGACCCGCTGGTGCAGCCCTTCAGTGACGACCGTTCGGGCGGTATCGCCCATCTCCTCCAGCGGCCGCAGGCTGCGGCGGACGATCACCATCGCCGCCAGCGCCAGCACCAGCGTGACCCCGCCGCTGACCGCGAGCTCCAGCAGCAGCAGCTGGGTCAGGGTGGCGTTGACGTCGTCCAGGGGGAAGGCGGTGATGACGATGTCGCCGGAGCTGTTGTTGACGGTGTCGACATAGACGCGGTAGTGGCTGATGCCGCCGGTGCCGCTGACCGTCAGGAGGTTGGGCGACGACTGGGTCCCCGGCTTCAGGCTCGAGGGCAGGTTGGGATGCGACTCCGTGCTGCTGGTGCCGAAGTTGAAGGACTGGCTCTTGAGAACGGTCCCGCTGGGTGATCGCAGCTCGCCGTAGGTGCCCTGGGGGAATGACGGCGACGATGGCCCCGGGGGCCCGCCGCCGGGGCCGTCGGGGCTGGTGGGACCGCGCTCGTTGCCGTAGACAGAGCTATTGAGGTAGCTCTCCACGGCGACGTGGGCGGCGATCACCTGCTGGTCGACGCGCTGGAGCTGGAACTGCTGCAGCGACGCGTAGGTGGCGACGTCGGCGGCCGCCAGGCCGAGGACGAAGAGAGGCACCAGCGCGACCAGCAGCCGCAGGCGAAGGGACATCGCCTACCGCGGCAGCCGCAGCACGTATCCGACGCCGCGGACGGTGTGAATCAGGGGTGGCTCGACCTTGTCGACCTTGTGGCGCAGGTAGCTGATGTATGTCTCCAGCACGCTGGCGTCGCCGCCGAAGTCGTACTCCCAGACGTGGTCCAGGATCTGGGCGCGGCTGAGGACCCGCCCGGAGTTGATCAAGAGGTATCGCAGCAGCCGGAATTCGGTTCGAGTCAGGTCGATCCGCCCGCCGCCGCGCCGCACCTCGTAAGCCTCTTCGTCGAGCTCGAGGTCGGCCAGCTTGAGCACGGACCTGCCATCCGGCCTGTCGCCGTCATGGCGCCGGAGCACGACCCTGATGCGGGCCACCAGCTCCTCCAGGCTGAATGGCTTGGTGACGTAGTCGTCGCCCCCGACCGTCAGCCCGTGGATCTTCTCCTCGGTTGCGTCACGGGCGGTGAGGAAGATGACCGGCACCTTCTGACCGTCGTTGCGCAGCCGCTGGACCAGCTCGAAACCATCCTGGTCGGGGAGGCCGACATCGAGCACCACCAGCGCCGGCCGGAACTCGTTGATGGTGTTACGCGCTTCGCGGGCGCTGCCCGCGGACTGCACCGTGAAGCCGGCGACCTTGAGCGCCATCGACACCAGGTCGGAGATGTACTTCTCGTCGTCGACGACCAGGATGCGCGTTTCGTCTGCCACGGCCTCTGCCATGAATCTAAGAATGATCTCGGTTTCTGTGAGTTTGCTGGGAAATCGCTCACAGCACCTTGAGGAGGGCCAGCGATGGGGGAATGGCGCGCTGGGTAAGACTATTCTCAGCACCGAACCAGGAGGTCCCCGATTGAGCAGTACCCGCAACACCGAGACGACCCAGTCTGCCCCGACATCGATCGCGCCCGAGACCGGGGTTGGCGCCGTCCACCTCGACGTAACCGACGGCGAACGGGCCAAGCATTTCTACGCCGACGTCTTCGGCCTGACGCCGCGAGGCGTCGACGGCGACGTTATCAGCCTGGGCACACCCGACAAGGAATTGGTCGTCCTGCACCCCGGCGCCGACCAGCCTGTGGTGGAGGGCACCACCGGCCTCTATCACCTCGCGGTGGTGGTCCCCAACCGGCGCGAGCTGGCACGCGTCATCGGCCGCCTGGGACAGATGCGCTACCCCCAGTCGCCGACCGACCACACCATGACCAAGTCGGACTACTTCTGGGATCCCGACGGCAACGGCATCGAGGTCTACACCGAGAGTCCCGAGGACGGCACATTCGTCTATAGCGAGGACACCTTCGGCGCCATCGACAGGGACGGCAACCCCCGCTCGGGCCGCGACCCCATCGACCTCAAGGAGATGTTCAGCCACCTGGAGCCGACGGACCGGCTTGACGATCCCATCCCTGAGGGGTCGAAGATGGGCCACGTCCACCTCCACGTGCGCCAGGTCCCGGAGGCCCTCGGCTTCTACCACGACCTCGTCGGGTTCGACATCATGGGCCTGATGCGTCGCTTCGGGGCCGCCTTCATCTCGGCCGGCGGGTACCACCATCACCTTGGCCTCAACACCTGGGCCGGGCAGGGGGCGCCGCCACGGCCGGAGGGCGCCGCCGGGCTCCGTCACTACACGGTCGAGGTTCCCACCGATGAGGAGCTCGACCGCGTCGTCGGGCGCCTGGACGGCGGCGGGGTGGAGGTCAACCCGCTCGAGGACGCCGGCTACTGGGCCCTCGACCCATCTCGCAACCGGGTCCACCTGCAGGTGCGTCAGGGCTGAGCCCCTTGGCGGTCGTCGGGAGGGTGGCCGGCCTCAACCGCTACCCGGTGAAGTCGATGCAGGGCGAGTCCCTCTCCGACGCCGAGGTCGGCGAGCTGGGCATTCCCAACGACCGCATCTACGGCGTCCGCGACGTCGCCACCACCAAGGTGCTGAGCGCCAAGCGGGAGCCGCGGCTGCTGCTGGCGGCAGCCGCTACCAACAACGGCGAGGTGTCGGTGACCGTGCCCGGCCAGGCCCCGATGTCAGCAGAGGATCCCCGAGTCTCTGTGGCGCTGTCCGAATGGCTGGGCCGCGAGGTGCGCCTGGAGCGGGCCACGCCCACCACCGAGGCGTTCTACGAGTTCCAGACCGAGGGCGATCCCGCTGCCGACGTCATCGACCTGCCGGTGCTCGACGGCAGCTTCTTCGACCTGGCGCCCCTTCACCTGCTGACGCAGGCCAGCCTGGCCTCGGCCGCTCGGCTGGACCCTGGCCTGGACTGGGACATCCGCCGCTTCCGCCCCACGGTGCTGGTCGAGGCCGCGTCCGACGGGGACTATCCCGAGGATGCCTGGGTGGGGCACGAGCTCGATATCGGCGGCGTCCGGGCTGACGTGATCATGCCCACCATCCGGTGTGCCATGCCGATGGCCGCGCAGCCGGGCCTCTCAGCCCAGCCGGCGCTGATGCCCAGGCTGAAGCAGGGCCACAATGCCCTGCTGGGCGTGTACGCCACCGTGCTCGCCCCGGGCCACCTGGCCGTGGGGGACGAGCTCAGCCTTTAGCCGCAGCCTCCCGCGCTCGGGCCCGCGGGTCGGGGAGGGGAGTGAGGACCTGTTCCAGCCGATCGCGCAGGTGCTCGTAGTCGGGCGGCAGCGACAGCTTCTCGCCGAGGTGCTCCCTGGGCTCATCGGCGCTGAAGCCGGGGCCGATGGAGGCGATCTCGAAGAGCACCCCGCTGGGCTCCCGGAAGTAGATCGAGCGGAAGTAGAAGCGATCGATGATGGGCGTGGGGTGGCCGCCCGCCTCCAGCACCGACTGGCGCCAGGCCGCGTGCTCGTCCATCGGCGCCGCCCAGGCAACATGGTGCACTGTGCCGGCGCCCTGGACGCCGAGGTTGGGGGCCAGGTCGTATGTGTACGTTGAACCGCGGGCGCCGCCCCGCGCCTCGAATCCATCGCCGGTGTCTTCGAAGTTGAGGCCGGTGAGAAAGTCGCGACTGGCCTCGGGCGTGCTGCTGTAGGCGCGGACGCCGTCAAATCCCTGCAGCGCAAGCTCGCGGGGAACCTCGGGGTGGTCGGCGAGAAGAGGGGGATCGTCGCGGTCGGACACCGCGATCTCAAGGCCCAGGCCCTCAGGGTCGGGGAAGCGGATCCGCTCGCCCTCTCGCTCCACCGCAACCCCGTGGGTGACCAGCCTCTCCTCCCAGAATCTGAGCGCGTCGGCCGATCCCACGCGCCAGCTGATCCGATGGACCATGCCCTCGCCGGCGACGCCCGCGGCGGCGCCGGGGTACTCGAAGAAGGTCAGGTCGGCGCCGGGGCTCCCCGCCTCATCGGCGTAGAAGAGGTGGTAGACGGTGGGATCGTCCTGGTTGACGGTTTTCTTGACCAGCCGCAGGCCCATCACGCCGGCGTAGAACTCGACGTTCTGGGGTGCGTCGCCGGTGATCGCGGTGATGTGGTGGATACCTTCGAGCTTCATGCGCTACTAGGCCACTCTAAGAGTTGGCTATGCGGTGCCCGAGGTGGCGGGCTTGCGCGGCCTGCGGGCTGAGCTCCCGGCTTTGGCCTTCGGCCGGCTCGACTTCGCCGAGGCCCGGGCCGTCCGGCGCCTGCGCGCGCCGTTGCGCGCGGCGCCATTGGTCGCCGGCACGGTCGCGCGCGCGGGCTTCGATGCCTCCGGCAGGAGCGCGGCCAGCTCCTTCTCGAGGAAGCCGATCAGCGACCAGACGTCGGGCACCATCTCGCGGTCGGCCACGATGCCGAAGTACAGCTGCCCCGTATAGCTCATCACCGTGATGTTGAGCCCCATCCCATCGGTGACCACCGAGACGGGGTAGATCTCTTCCAGCCTGGCGCCGACGCAGTACAGCGGGAACTGCGGCCCGGGCACATTGGAGATGACGAAGTTCCATGTCGGCCGGGCGTTGCTGCTGAGGGCGAAAGTCAGTCGCGCCGCGCGCGAGAACACCGCGGGGGGAATGAAGTTGGTCGCGTCCTGGAGCAGCGCCGCCGGGAGCGCCTTGTTGCGCTCCTTCATGTCGCCCATCGCCTCGTGTGTCTTCTGCAGGCGCTTCACCGGGTCGGCTTCGTTGGTGAAGACCGGCGCGCTCATCAACTGGATCTTGTTGCCGAATGTGCCCGCCTGCTCGAGGGTGCGCACCGAGACCGGGATCTGCGCCACCAGCGGCTTGCGCGGCAGCTCGTCGTGGGCGATAAGCCATCGTCGCACGGCGCCGGCGCAGATCGAGACCACGACGTCGTTGACGGTGGTGCCCTGCGAGTTCTTGACCGCCTTCACGGCGTCGAGCGGCAGCTTGCCGATGGCCAGGCGCCGGTGGGCGGAGACGCGGCCGTTGAAGGATGTCCTCGGCGGCACCGCCTGTTTGCGCTCCTGGACGTCGCCGCCAAACCCCAACCGGTGCTGGATGCCGCGCGTGGCCCGGGCCAGCTCACGAGCCCCCGGGATGGCGTCGTAGATACCGACCTCTTCGATGTTGGGCAGCGCGCCCGGCAAAGACTCGAGCACTCGCAGCGGGTACTTGGGCAGGCCGAGCACCCCGCGCACCAGCATCTCCAGTTGGCCCGGCACCTCTTCCTCGCTCGCGGCCACGGGCTCCGGGGCCTCGCGGCCCTCCGGCGAGAGGTCGAGAAGCACGCCCAGGATCTCGGCACCGGACATGCCGTCGACCACCGAGTGGTGGATCTTGGTCAGCAGCGCGACCCTGCCGCGCTCCAGCCCGTGGATCAGGTAGAGCTCCCAGAGCGGCCGGGTGCGGTCCAGGGGCCGGGCGAAGATGCGCGCCACCTGGTCTGTCAGCTTGGCGTCAGTCCCGGGTTGCGGCAGCGCCAGCTCGCGCACATGGAAGTCGATGTCGAAGTCGGGATCGTCGATCCAGTAGGGATAGTCGAGGCCAAAGGGGACCTCCACCAGCCGCCAGGTGAAAGGGGGAAGCAGCGGCAGCCGCTCCAGGATCAGGTTCTGGACGTCGAGGAGGTCGAGCTTGCCTCCGGGCGCGGTGGCAGGGTCGAGGATGGCGATGCCCGACACGTGGCCGTACTGCCGCGCGTCCTCCATCGCCAGGAACTGGGCATCAAGGCTGGTCAGCTGTCGCACTACGTCGTCCTCCGGAGACGTGAATTATGACCTCTCAGCTGGAGACATGAGAATGTCCCCAATGAGCCGCACAACACGCCTCGCCCTCAGAGCCGGCTGGCTGACGGCGGCGCTGGTCGCTGTCTTGCCGACGCTGACACCACCGGCCCTCACGCCGGCCGCGGCGGCGACGGCGAGCCTGGAGGTGGTGGGCAAAAGCCCACTCGACAGCCGCGGCATGAACGCCGCCGTGGCGGTCGCGGGGAGCTGCGCCTACGTCGGCAGCCGCTCGGACGCCGCCCCGCTGGTGGTGGACGTGGCCAACCCGGCGTCGCCGCAGGTCGCTGGGGAGCTTCCTCGCCACCCGGGCAGCACGCCGCGCGAGCTCAGAGCCATCCCCGCGTCCCACGAGCTGATCGTCCTTTTCTATTCCATCAACGGTGGCCCCAACCGCCTCGACATTTATCGCTGGTCCGGCGATTGCCGGCAGCCGGCGCAGGTGGGCAGCGTCGACTTCGGATCGCGGTCGCCGCATGAGTTCTATCTGTGGCAGGACCCGGGGCGCGCCTCCCGCGTCCTGCTTTACGTGTCGATGTTCGGGGCCTCAGGCGACGGCCTCGACGTCATCGAGGTCACCGACCCGACGCACCCGACGCGGCTCGGCGGCTGGACCGTGCCGTCGGCCTACGGCCACGCTCCACTCCACTCCATCGATGTAGCCGCCGATGGCGGCACGGCTTTTGTCTCCCTGTGGACAGGCGGGCTGGTGGTAGCTGACGTTGCCGACTTCGCCGCCGGCAAGCCCGCGCCGACCCTGCGCCCGCTCACCGCTCCGGACGCCGTGTTCAAGACCGCGCCCGGCGATGTCCACAGCGCCGTGCCGGTGCCCGGGCGGACGATGGTGGTGACGACAGACGAGCGATACCCGAACCAGGGGTGTCCATTTGGGACGGGGCATCTTGTTGACCTCTCGACCCCGGCTCGTCCTCGCACCGTCGGCACCCTGGCGGTGCCGGAGAACACACCCTCGACCTGCGCCGGGGCGCCGTCGGGAACCTGGACCAGCCACAACCCCACCGTCACCGCGCACCTGGCCCTGATCTCCTGGTACAGCGCCGGGCTGCAGGTCTTCGGTCTCGATGACCCCGCTCAGCCCGTGCGCCTCGCCGAGCTCCGGCCCACGGGCACCACGCCGAAGCTTCGCGATCTCGAGCTGGGAACCACCGACACCATGACCTGGAGCTACCCCGTCATCAGCGGGGGGATCATCTACGTCGCCGATATCAACCAGGGGCTCCTGCTGCTGCGATACCACGGGGCCCACGAGGACGAGGTTGCGGGAGCTGCCTTCCTCGAGGGCAACAGCAACATCACCGCTGGCGCCGTCGGACCCTCCCCGTCCGCGACAGCCGCTCCCGGTGGCGGCCCCTCATCGCCGGTGGTGTCGCCGTCCCCGGGTGCTCTGGCCCGCCTGCCTGCCGCGCTGGTGCTGCCCGTGCTGGGGGGCATCGCGGTCCTCGCTCTGCTTGCCCTCGTCATCCTCGTGTTCTGGCTCCGGCGGTCGCGGGCGCCTGGCCCGTAGACGCCGACCGGCCCGCTGACCGCGGCGCGCAAAAGAAGAGGAGGCCGGTGATGCCGGCCTCCTCTGGTATCCCGCCCTGTCAGGTCAGGGCGTTGATGTGCTCAGCGCCGATCAGGGAACGGTCGGCATCTGGCCGGCGTTTTCCTGGGCCTCGCGGGCTGCGCTCTCACCCTGCTCGTGGGTGGGGTCCTCGTTGGACTTGAACGTGCCGCTTGGGGCGGTGCTCGAGCCGGTGCCTGGAGACGTTGTTGCCGCCGGTGTCGGGCTGGCGGTGGCCGCGCTGGCGGTCAGCGGTCCGAGGACAACGGCGCCGACGACTCCGCCGGTGAGCAGTGATGCCGCGATACCGGCGGCGGTGATGATGTTGCGTGTCTTGGTCACTTCACTTCTCCTTTTGGTTGTGAGTGGCTGTTGTTGGGTTGTCCTCAGCTTTGCGTTTGATGCTGTGACCAATCGCCGGTTTTGCTCAGACGTTCCTCGGAGTCCGATAAGAACGTTGTGAGAGCTACTCGTCGCGCAGGGAGTAGCCGACGCCGTAGATCGTCTGGATGAGGCGGCTGAGGCCGGCGGTCTCCAGCTTCCGGCGCAGGTAACCGACGTAGACGTCGACGGAGTTGTTGGAGCCGCCGAAGTCGTATCCCCACACGGCGTCGAGGATCTGCCCACGGGTGAGTACCTGGCGCGGGTTGCGCAGGAAGTAGAGGAGCAGCTCGTACTCGCGCGGGGTGGGGTCGATCATCCTGTCGCCACGGCTCACGGTGCGCGTGGCAAGGTCGACGGTGATGTCGGCAAAGCTGAGCACCGATGACGAGCTCGCTCCCCGCCGGCGCAGCAGGGCACGCACCCGTGCCAGCAGCTCAGCATAGTCAAAGGGCTTGACCAGGTAGTCGTCAGCGCCGTTGTCGAGCCCCGCCACGCGCGCCTCGGTGGCGTCTCGCGCCGTCAGCATGAGAACCGGCACGTTGCCCTCGCTGCGGATTCGACGGCAGGTCTCGATGCCGTCGATGCCCGGGAGCATGACGTCGAGAATGACCAGGTCAGGCGTCATCGAGGCGATGGTGTGAAGCGCGGTGCGGCCGTCCGCCGACGTCTCCACCTCGTAGCCCTCGTACACGAGCGCGCGGCGGACCGACGCGGCGATGTGCTCGTCGTCGTCGACGACCAGGATCCGGCTGGTCAACTGCACGGCGCTGGGAATCTCATGAGACCAGCCTTACGGTCCACGCTCAGACCTTTACCAGGGTTTCCTCAGAATCTGCTGGGAAATGTAGTTTTGGCGCGAAAATGGCCGCGGTTATCCTATGGCGATGGCAGCGACCCCAATCATCGTCGCGGGCGTGGACCTCGGCGGCACCAAGATCCAGACCGTGCTCTTCCGCTCAGGCAAAGTGATCGGCCAGGGCCGCGGCCTCACCCCTCCGGGGAGCGCGGAGGACGTCGTCGAAGCCATCCGCGTCACCCTGGTGGCGGCCGCTGAAGAGGCCCAGGTGTCGCTGAAGGACGTTGTCGGCATTGGCATCGGCTTCCCCGGCACCGTGCACGGCCCGCAGGGTACCGTGATCCGCGCGGTGAACCTGCCGGCCTTCGAGGGCTACGCCCTGGGAACCGGGGTTTCGAAGATGTTCAATGGCGCGGCAGTGCGGATCGACAACGACGTCCGCGCCGCTGTCGTCGGGGAGCAACGCGCGGGCTCCGGCAAGCCCTTTCAGAACTTCGCCGGCGTTTTCGTGGGCAGCGGCGTCGGGGGTGGCCTGGTCATCGACGGCAAGCTGCGGCATGGCCGCGGCGCGGCCGGCGAGATTGGGCATGTCGTCGTCAAGGACGGTGGCCGGCGCTGCGGCTGCGGCAACCGTGGTTGCATCGAGGCGTACGCCGGGCGGCTGTCGATGGAGCGCACCGCCCTGCGCTGGGTCAAGAAGGGTAAGAAGAAGACGGTCCTCTTCGACCTGATGAAGCGCAAGGGCCGCGACCACCTGGCCAGCGGCATCATCTCCGACGCACTAGCGGTTCACGACAAGGTCGCCGTTCAGCTGATCGACGATGCCGTCTTGGCGCTGGGGGTCGGCCTGGCGTCGGTGCAGAACCTTCTTGACCTCGAGGCCTTCGTCATCGGCGGTGGACTGGGTGATCGGTTGGGCCAGCCGTTCATCGACCGAATCGCCAAGGCGATGAAGCCGCACCTGCTCCGTCGTGATGACCCCCCGCGCCTGGTGCAGTCGAAGCTCGGTGACCTTGCCGGCGCTGTGGGCGCCGCCATCATCGCCACCGACAGGCGCTAGCACCCGGTCCGGGCACGGGGCGCGCAGCGCGTCGTGCGTGAATCACACCACGTGCAAGCCGCACGCCGCGCAATCCATAATGTGCCGCGTGACACCCGCGCCTTGTGCGCGCACGTACACCTGAAGGAGGCAGCATGTCTAAAGCCAAGAGGCCGGCTCGCACGTCCGCAGCGCGACGTCGCACCACAGCGCGCAAGCCGTCAACTGCTCGCAGCACCAGCGCGGCGGCGTCCCCGTCGCGTCGTACAACCGCGCGCCGCAGCACAGCTCGCAAACCTGCCGCGCGCAAGACAACGGCGGCGCGCAGGACATCAGCGGCCAGGACCACCGCAGCACGCAAGACCACCGCGGCGAAGACCACGGCAGCGCGCAAGACCACCGCGGCCAAGCGTTCGACGTCGCGTCGCGCCGCCGCCGCGCGTTCCACCGCGGCCGCAACCGCGACTCGCGCCCGTCGGACCACCGCGCGCGCCGCGAAGAAGACAACCACACGCGCGCGCAGCAGCGCCGCCGGAGCGCCGGCGGTCCAGGTCGCCGCGTTGCAGAAACGCGTCACCGAGCTGGAGCGGGCTCTCAAGAACGTCGACAAGACCCTTCAGAGCAACGTCAAGAAGGCTAGGGGAAAGGTCAAGAAGCAGGCCAAGAAGCTGACCAAGCAGGTGCGTGCGGCAACCGCCTGAGTTCAGCGGCCACTAGGGTTGCAGGAAGGGCCTCGCCGCCGGCGGGGCCCTTTGGCTACCTACTGCAGGCCGGAGCGAAGCAGGAGGTCGTGGTCGTGGTCGTACGACAGCTTCTTGAGCGCGCTATCGAAATCCATCCACTTCATGCGGTCGACCTCGGGGATGGGCTTGAATGTGCCGCCGATGGCGCGCATCAGCCAGTACCAGACCACTTTTTCGCGCCCGCGACGGTCGACGTAGTCAAGCGTCCCCAGCGACCGCGCGATCAGGCAGCGCATCCCGGTTTCCTCCTGGACCTCGCGCAGCGCCGCCGCCTCCAACGTCTCGCCATCCTTGAGCTTGCCTTTGGGCAGCGACCAGTCGTCGTATGCCGGGCGATGGATGAGCACCACCTCGAGACCGCCGGACTTGCCGTCAGTGCGGTAGACCACGCCGCCGGCGGCGCGCACGACGTCGCGGTCGGCCAGCACCTCCTCTACCGCATTGTCGATGAGGGATGTGTGGTTAGTCGTCAGCTCAGTCATCTCTCCATCCATTGGTGCATCTTCTTACGCGACAGCCGTTTCCAAACGGCGGGCCAGGCGGCCTTCGACTTTCGCGCGGTGCCTTCCTCCTTCTCGCTGAGCGCACCCGCGATGAACGCCGTCGAAGGCTCCATGTCTGACACGGCCCCCCTCAGCCATGCGCTGGTCACCACGGCGTCGTTGTAGTCGCCGAGGGTGTCCTGCAGCTCCGTCACCCCTGCGGCCAGGCGCGAGGCCGGCTTGCCGATCACCGGCGCCACCGCCTCGCTGGCGTAGCGCACTCGCTTGCCGGCGATGCGCACGGCGTGCAGCTGCTCGTCGGCGGGCGTCTTGTCGAGTTTCTTGACCGCGCTCGCCAGCCTGTCCCAGGTGCGCTTCACCAGTGGCGGCATCGCCTCGATCGCGGGCTGGGTCGCGCCCTCGGCCAGCGCCGGCGCCTGCGCCGCCTTCACCAGCCGCTCCAGGAGCAATACATAGCGCTCACTGCGGAGGCCGCTCATCAGTCGGACCCGGGCGCCGCGTCGCCGCGCCGACAGCTGTCGTGAAAGCCGCCGGCTGTTGCCACCCGCCCTGGCGATCTGCCGTAGCTGACCCGCCAGCCGCTCCGCGAGGATGTCAGCGTCGCGCACATCGCCGAGGAGCTCGCCCAGCCAGCTGAGCTCGTCGCGCAGGCTGTCGGCCCACTCGGGGTCGAACATCGGCTTGAAGGTGCGCAGGTCGCTGCGCAGCCGTCGGGTTGCGACGCGTCCCTGGTGCACGCTCTCGGAGTCGCCGCCGAGCCGGATCAGCGGGTCGTTGCGTATCAGCCGCGCCACCGCCGACGCGATCGTTGCCTGCAGCAGGGTCGCCGCGCTGGAGTCGCGATCGACCGCGGCGGCGTGGACTTCCGGGGGCGACTGGGAGAGGGGGCCCATGGCGCGCACGTTCTTGGGCACGGGGTCGACTGGCCCGGCGCCGGCTTCGCGAAGACGGCTCACCACGCTGTCCACCAGGCCGTTGGCGGTTGGCGACTTGACCTCGACCTCGACCTGGCGAAAGCGCAGCGCGATCCGGCGCCCGTCGAGCACCGATACCTCGTCGTCGACGACCTCGACCTGCGCCTCGCCGCCGGCGTCGACCAGGCTGACCGCGCGCCGACGGGTGCGCAGGCTGGCAACCGGCTTCAGCTCGGCGGTCCGGACGTACGCCCGGAGCAGGTCCAGGGCGCCCTCCGGCGGGTGCGACGGGACACCGGTGAAGGCCTGCTCCTCGCGCACCATCACTCCCTGGCCCATCATCGGGGGCAGCTTCACCGTCCATCCCTCGCCGGAACGATGGCGCAGGCTGGTGCCCCAGCGAGCCAGGCGGAGGTCGGGGGTGTCCCAGTAGTGGGTGGTGATCCGGTTCTCGACCGGGTCGCCCGCCGAGATCCCCTCTTCGACCCCGCTCAGATCGGGCGCGTCGAAGTGCGGGGGCGCCTCGAGCTTGAGCTCGCGCTCCTCAGCCACCGGTTGGCTCAGGCCCCACCCCGGGATGGGTCAGGCCCCACCGGCGACGCCGGCGGGCTGGGTCGCGGCCAGCGCATCGCTCATCAGCTTGCGATGGGTGTCCACGCCCTTGACGGTTGGAACCTTGGTCCACTCCCCATCGGGGCCGAGGCGCCAGCCGAGGACGTCGTCGGCCAGCTCGACGTCCATGATGTGGGCCAGGCTCTCGGTCAGGGCCGGGTCCAGGACGGGAACCAGCACCTCGACGCGGCGGTCGAGGTTGCGTGGCATCATGTCGGCGGAGCCGATGTAGTAGTCGGCGCCGCGGCCGTCGCTGCCGAATCGAAAGATCCGGGAATGCTCGAGGAAGCGGCCCACGATCGATCGCACCCGGATCCGCTCCGACTGCCCGGGCACCCCCGGCCGGAGGCAGCAGATGCCACGGATGACGAGGTCGATCTCGGTGCCGGCCGTGGACGCCTCATAGAGCGCGTTGATGACCTCCTCGTCGACCAGGCTGTTCATCTTCATGACGATGCGGCCGTCGGGAAGCAGGGCCTCGCGCTTGATCAGCTCGAGGATGCTGCTGCGCATCCCCACCGGCGCCACCACCATCCGCCGCCAGCTGCGCTGCCGGCTGTAGCCGGTGAGATGGTTGAAGAGCTCGATGGCGTCGGCGCCGAGCACCGGGTCGGCAGAGAGGAGGCCGAGGTCCTCATAGATGGTGGCCGTGGTGGGGTTGTAGTTGCCGGTGCCGACGTGGACGTAGTGGCGGATGGCGCCGTCCTCGCGGCGGACGACCAGGGTCACCTTGGAGTGGGTCTTGAGCCCCACCAGCCCATAGACGACATGGACGCCGGCCTGCTCCAGGGCCCGGGCCCAGGCGATGTTGGCGCTCTCGTCGAAGCGGGCCTTGAGCTCAACCAGCGCCACCACCTGCTTACCCCTTTCGGCGGCCCGGATCAGGGAGCGCATGATGCTGCCCTCGGGGCCCGATGTCCGGTACAGGGTCTGCTTGATGGCGAGCACGTCCTGGTCGCGGGAGGCCTGCTCGATGAACGCCTCGACCGAGGTCGCGAACGACTCGTAGGGGTGATGGACGAGGACATCGCCCTCCCGCAGCACCCGGAAGACGCTCGGCGGCGCACCGTTGGGACCGGGCTGCAGGCGGGGTTGGACGGTGCCTGTCCAAGGCTCGTCCTTGAGCTCGGGTCGATCGAGCGCGTGGAGCGCCCAGAGGGCGCCCATGTCGAGCAGGCCGGATGTCACGTAGACGTCGTCCTCGCCCAACTCCAGCTCGCGAACCAGGAGGCTGAGCACCTCCTCGGACATGTCGGGGTCGACCTCCAGCCGGACCACGTCGGCCAGCCGCCGGTGCCGCCGCAGCTCTGTCTCGATCGCCGCCAGGAGGTCGTCGGCCTCGTCCTCCTCGAGCTCCAGGTCGGCGTTCCGGGTGACCCGGAAGGGGTGATGAGAAACGACCTTCATCCCGGGGAAGAGGTGGTCGAGGTGGGTGGCGATGACCTGCTCCAGGGGGATGAAACGCTGGCCGTCGGGCATGACGATGAAACGGGGCAGGATCGGCGGCACCTTGACCCGGGCGAAGCGAGTGCGTCGCCGCACCGGGTCGCGGACCTGGACGGCGAGGTTCAGGGAGAGGTTGGAGATGTAGGGGAAGGGGTGCGCGGGGTCAACCGCCAGCGGCGTCAGGACCGGGAAGATGCGCTCCTCGAACACCCCCAGGAGCCAGGTGCGCTCCGCCTCATCGAGCTCACCGGTGCCCACGATGTGGATGTCGGCCTCGCGCAGGAGGGGAACGACCTCGTCGTTGTAGACGCGGTCCTGGCGGGCGACCAGGCCGACCACCTGGGCGCGGATCGCGGCCAGCTGCTCCTGCGGGGTGAGGCCGTCCGGTGCGGTGGCGGACACGCCGGCGCCCACCTGCTCCTTGAGGCCGGCCACCCGCACCTGGAAGAACTCATCCTGGTTCTGGCTGACGATGGCCAGGAACTTGGCCCGCTCCAGGACGGGGGAGGTTCGGTCCTCCGCGAGGGCCAGCACCCGCGAGTTGAAGTCCAGCCAGCTGACCTCGCGGTTGATATAGCGCTGCTGGGTCTTGGCTCGCGGCCGTGGCGCGGGGGCGGGGCGGGACGCGGCACCGTTGCGACGCGCCTTGCCGCTCTGGGCGGCGGATTGGCTCAGCCGGCTGTCAGCCGCTCTAGCCATGGTTCCCGGTGATCAAGCCCCAAGTCTATCCCGACCGGGGCTGAGCTCATGCCGAGGCCTGCAGGTTGTCGTGGCGATCGGCTCGGTAGCCAACCCCCCGCACTGTGACGATCTCGAACGGCGCCCGGCCGGCGAATTTGCGGCGCAGCCAGCGCACGTGGACGTCGACGGTCTTGGCGTCGCCCACGTAGTTGTACTTCCACACCTGCTGGAGCAGGTGGCGGCGAGTGTGAACGCGACCGGGGTGGGCGAGGAAGAAGGACAGCAGGTCGAACTCGCGTGCCGTTAGCTTCACCTCCTCGCCGTCGAGCGAGACGGTGCGCGCGGCGCGGTCCATGACCAGGCCGCCAACCTGGTCGAGCTCGGGGACCTGCTCACCGCTGCCGGGGCGCTCCTTGTCGGCGCGACGAAGCACCGCGGTCATCCGAGCGAACAGCTCCTGCAGGCCGAACGGCTTGGTGATGTAGTCGTCGGCGCCAACCCCGAGGCCGAGGACCTTGTCCAGCTCCTGGTCCTTGGCGGTGAGCATGATGATCGGCACCACGCTCTCCTGGCGGATAATGCGGCAGACCTCGAAGCCGCTCATCCCCGGCAGCATGACGTCCAGCAGCATGATGTCCGGCGGGGTGGACCGGAAGCTGCGCAACGCCTCCTCGGCGGTCCGCGCCTCGCGGACGGTGTATCCCTCGCGACTGAGGTTGAACCGGAGGGTGTCGCGGATGTTGGGCTCGTCTTCGACGAGCAGAACCTGCCGGCTCATGGGTTCAGCGGACCTCCAACTTAATGCGAGCGCTCAGTCCAGCTCGACGACGCGGCCGGTGTCGAGGAAGACGATGTCCTCGGCCACGTTGATCACCCGGTCGCCAATTCGCTCCAGCGTGTGGGCGACATTGAGGATGTGCTGGGTCGCCATGATGTGGTCGGGTTCCTCGGCCAGCGCCCCGATCTGCTCCGCGAACACCTTGCGGTAGAGCTTGTCGATGGCGTCGTCCTGCCCCGCCACGGCCAGGGCTGCGTCGGGGTCAATCCGGAGGAAGGCGTCGAGGATGTCGTGCACCTGCTTCTCGACCAGCTCTCCCATCTGTGCGATCTCGACCAGCGTCCCGGCGGGCGGCTCGGGCTCCTCGACCAGCTTGCGCGCACGCTTGGCGATCCGGGTGGCGTAATCGCCCATCCGCTCCAGCTCGGCGCCGATGTACTGCAGCCCCAGCAGCAGGCGTAGGTCGCGGGCCACCGGCGCCTGGGTGGCGATGACCATGAAGGTCTCTTCCTTGAGCTGGATGTGGAGCTCATTGATCTGGGCGTCGCCTTCGACCACCTGGGTGGCCAGCTCGCGATCGCGGTCCAGCAGCGACTTCACAGCGTGCCGGATGGCGACCTCGACCAGCGCTCCCATGCGGCTGGCGGTGTCGCGCACCTCGTCCAGCTCGGTGTCGAATTGGGTTCGCGTCATCAGCCAAACCTGCCTGTTATGTAGTCCTCGGTCAACTTGTTCTGCGGCCGGTTGAAGATCTCGGTGGTGGGGCCGTACTCGATCAGCTCGCCGTACCGCTCCGTCGCCATCATCAGGAAGGCGGTGTAGTCGGAGGTTCGGGCCGCCTGCTGCATGTTGTGGGTAACGATGACTATGGTGTAGTCCTTCTTGAGCTCCTGGGCAAGCTCTTCGATCTTGAGGGTGGCCACGGGATCCAGAGCCGACGCCGGCTCGTCCATCAGGATCACCTCCGGCTGTACCGCCAGCACGCGGGCGATCACCAACCGCTGCTGCTGGCCCCCGGAAAGGCCCAACGCGGAGCGCTTGAGACGGTCCTTGACCTCGTCCCAGAGGGCGGCCTGGCGGAGGCTTCTCTCCACCACCTCCTCCATGTTCTTGCGCTGGCCCAGGATGCGCGGCCCGTAAGCCACGTTGTCGTAGATGCTCATGGGGAAGGGGTTGGGGCGCTGGAAGACCATGCCCACCCGCTGCCGCAGTGAGACCACGTCGGTCCTGTCGCTGACGACGTCCTCTCCGTCGAGCAACACCTGCCCCTCGACCCTGGTCCTGGGGACGAGGTCGTACATCCGGTTGAAGACGCGGATCATGGTGCTCTTGCCGCACCCTGAGGGGCCGATCAGCGCCGTTATCCGGTTCTCCGGTACGACCAGGTTGATGTCGTTGAGCGCCTTGAAATCGCCGTAGAAGAAGTTGAGGCCCTTGACCTCCAGCTTGGTGTCGTCCGCCGTTGCCTGCTCTGTCACGGCCGCCAGCATCACTTACCGGTGACCCGGCGGACGGCGACGCGGCCCAGGAAGCGGGCGCCAACGTTGAACGCCAGGACCACGATCAGCAGGACCGCCGCGGTCCCGTCGGCGATCTGGTTCACGTCCGGGACGCTGGCATCCTGGCGGTAGGAGAACAGGTGCACCGCGAGGGTCTCGCCGGGGGCGAAGGGATCGAGCGTGAGGTGCGCCCGCAGCGCCGCCTGGCCCGCCGTGTAGAGGAGGGCGGCTGCCTCGCCGAACGCCCGGCCGCTGATCAGGATCAGGCCGGTGATCAGCGACGGTAGCGCCGCCGGCAGCAGGACCTTGCGGATGGTCTGCCACCTGGTGGCGCCAACCCCCAGCGAGCCCTCTCGCAGTGAATCCGGCAACGCTCGCAGCGCGTCCTCGGTGACCCGCACGGCGTACGGCAGGTTGATGACCGTCAGCGCCAGGGCCCCGCCGAGCCGGGTGAAGGACCAGTGAGTCAGCTCGACGAAGACCAGCAGCCCGAAGAGCCCGACAACGATCGAGGGCAGGGTGGCCAGCGTCTCGGTGGCCACCGAAAGCGCCTGGGTGAAGCGGTTGTCGGGGGCCAGCTCGGCGAGGTAGACGCCGGCCGCAAGGCCGATGGGCGCGGTGATCAGCAGCGACAGCACCAGCACGTACACCGAGTTGAAGAGCTGGGGACCGATGCCGCCACCGGGGTCGAGAGCCTTGGGCGGCGAGGTGATGAAGTGGAGGTTGAGCTCGGGCAGCCCGGCCAGGATCAGCCTGATGACGATGAAGGCCAGCATGCCCACCAGGAAGACGGCCGAGCCGCGGATGGCAAGGGTCATGACCGCATCCACCACCCTGGCCGAGTTACGGGCGCGTCGGGCCGGCCCGGCCTGGACGCTCACTTGGCCTGGAACCCGCGCGACAGGTAGCGGATGATCAGGATCAGCGCCAGGCTCAACAGCAGCAGCAGCATGCCGAGCGTGTAGAGGGCGTCGTTGAGCACCGGGTTGAGAGCGCGGCTGGCAAGGTCCGCCGAGATCACCGTGGTCATGGTGGCCGCGGGACCGAAGAGGTGCGTCGGCAGGCCCGGGATGTTGCCGATGACCATCGCCACGGCCAAGGCTTCACCGAGGGCGCGCGCGATGCCGAGCACGATGCCGGTGGTGATCCCCGCCCGCGCCGCCGGCAGGATCGTCCGCCAGATGGTCTGCCAGCGCGTGGCGCCCAGCGCGTAGGAGGCCTCGGCCAGGGCGGTGGGGACGTTTCGGATGGCGTCGGCGCTGAGGGTGGTCACGGTCGGCACGATCATGATCGAGAGGACCAGGGTGGCGGCCAGCAGGCTCTGGCCACTGCCCTCGTGGCTGATGCCGCGGATCACCGGCACCAGGGCTGTCAGCCCCAACCAGCCGTAGACCACGGAGGGAATGCCGACAAAGACCTCCAGCACCGGGCGCAGCACCCGCTCGCCCAGCTGTTTGTTGGTCTCCTCCAGGAACAGCGCCGCTCCCAGGCTGAACGGCGTGGCGATCAGGATCGCCATGCCCACCACCGCCAGGGAGCCCAGGATTATGCCGGCGGCGCCGAAGTCGGGGTTGGTGCTGGCGTACGGGGTCCACTGGTCAACCAGGAGGAAATGCCAGGGCGAGACGTGTTTGAAGATGTTGAGGCTGCCGATGCCAACGAAGACGTAGACCGACAGCAGCACCACCACCAGGAACACCGCTGACGCGCCGAAGACCGCCCGGGCGATCCGGTCGGTCAGGAGTCTACGAGACGTCGGGGCGAACCCGGCGGCCCCGCGAGGGGGTCGCCGGGCTGCGTTTATCTCGCTTGGCTGGTCAGCTATCTGCAGCGGACGTGCCCTTCACCTTGCTGATGGCGATGAACTTCGCCTTGGTGAAGCTGTCGCCGTTCTGGACCTTGTCCGACGTCAGGTAGTCGAGGAAGGCCTTGGTCGCCCCCGACGCCTCGCCCTTGGTGTACATGTGCTCATGGAACCATAGCGAGTAGGTGCCACCGACGATGTTGTCGTTGGTCGGCTTGACTCCCTCGAAGCTCAGCTGCTTGGCGCTGAAGTCGGCCTTGATGTCGCCGAAACCAACGTAGCCGATCGCTCCCGGGGTGCCCTGGACCAGGGTCACCAGGTTGCCCGCGCTGGGCTGCTCCTGGACCCCGGTCGGCCCGCTGGCCTCGGCGTCTCCCTTCATGATCAGCTTGTCGAAGGCCTTGCGCGTTCCCGAGCTGGCCTTACGACCGACGAGCACGATCTTGACGTCGCTGCCGCCGGCGTCCTTCCAGTTGGTGATCTTGCCGGCGAAGATGTCGTGGACCTGCTGACTGGTCAGGTTGTCGGCACCGACGTCCTTGTGGGCGATGACCTCAAGACCGCTGACGGCGACCTGGTGGTCGACCAGCTGGTCGGCGTTCTGCAGCCCCGTGACCGCGCTCTTGGCGAAGTCCGACATCCCGATCTGGACCGTGCCCGCCGCCACCTGGGAGACGCCGGTGCCGCTGTCGGTCGGGGTGCTCTGCAGGGTGACCTGCGGGTACTGGGATTGGAAGTCGTCGGTCACGCCTTTGACCAGTGGGTCAAGCGCCGACGAGCCGTTAAGGGTCACCGTGCCGCTGACATTGGAGCTGCTTCCACCGGACGACGTGGTTGAGGAATTGCAGCCGGCGACCAACAAGACGCCGCTCAGCGCGAGGATGGGTAGAAGAAAACGCTTCAAAGTGCACTCCCTTGGCAGGATCCCGCTGGATCCCAGGCCTGCTGATCATCCATCCCCCTCTTCGGGACGGCGGGCCAATCGCCCATGAGCTGAGGTTAGGCAGGCCCCAGTTAACCGCTCCCGCGGGAAAGGTTAAATGTCGGTTAAGCGATTTGGGATGGTGAAGCTGACCCGGGTGCCAGCGGTCGGCTCCGGCGCGGCCCAGATCCGGCCGCCGTGGGCGGACACCAGGTGCTTGCAGATCGCCAGCCCCAGGCCGGAGCCGTCGCCCCGCCTGGTCCGGGCGCGGTCGACCTTATAGAAGCGCTCGAAGATCCTGGGCATGTCGGCCGGGGGGATGCCGGGGCCTTCGTCGGCAACCCACACCCGGGCCTCGTCGTCCTCAACTGTGGCGCCCACGTGCACAGCTGATCCCGGAGGGCTGTAGCGGTGGGCGTTTTCAAAGAGGTTCTGCATGATCTCGGCGACGCGGACCCGGTCG
>DASZHA010000080.1:0-6782 GCA_035938265.1 Candidatus Dormiibacterota bacterium | reverse complement strand
CTCTCCGCCACCCAGCGCCCGCTCGATGAGGTGGGGCGATTCCTCGGAGGCACCGGCCGCGAGGTGGAGCTGGTCGACACCGGGGAGCGCAAACGGCTCGAGATCACGGTTGAGGTGCCGGTTGAAGACATGGGCAACCTCGAGCGCGGCGCCGACCAGCCCTCGGGGCCCGCAGGCGCCACCGCGCTCGACCCGGGCGCCCCGGCGCCGCCGCGGCGGAGCATCTGGCCCGCGATCCACCCGCGGCTGCTGGAGCTGATCCGGGCTCACAGGTCAACAATCATCTTCGTCAATTCGCGGCGGCTGGCCGAGCGGCTGGCAGCGCGTCTCAACGAGTTGGCCCAAGAACAGGCGGTTGCGGAGGCGGTCGACGCCGGCGCCGGCCCGCCCGGCGAACCGGCGGAGCTGGTCCGCGCTCACCACGGCTCGATCGCCAGGGAGCAGCGGCTGGAGCTGGAGGAGGCGCTCAAGTCGGGACGGCTGCCGGCACTGGTGGCGACCTCGTCCCTGGAGCTGGGCATCGACATGGGTGCCGTCGACCTGGTCGTGCAGGTCGAGTCGCCGGCGACCGTCGCCAGCGGCATCCAGCGCATCGGCCGCGCCGGCCACCAGGTGGGGGAGCCGTCCAAGGGCGTCGTGATGCCAAAGCACCGTGGCGACCTGCTCCAGGCGGCAGTGGTGGTGGAGCGGATGCTCGAGGGTGAGATCGAGCGGACCCGGGTGCCGCGCAACCCGCTTGACGTGCTGGCCCAGCAGCTGGTGGCGATGCTGGCGATGGCGGAGTGGCAGGACACCGACGCCAAGGCCCTGGTCCGCCGCGCCTACCCCTTCAGCGACCTGACCGACCGCGCCTTCGAGGCCACCCTCGACATGCTGGCCGGGCGCTACCCGTCCGACGACTTCGCCGAGCTGCGGCCCAGGATCGTCTGGGACCGGGTCACCGGCAAGCTGCGCGGTCGCGCCGGGGCGCAGCGGCTGGCCGTCGTCAGCGGTGGCACCATCCCCGACCGGGGGCTGTACACGGTGTCCCTCTACGAGGGCGAGCCACTGCCGGACCGGGGCACGGTGCCCGGCTTCGCCATGGCCGGCACGGCGGCGCCCCCCGGGGGCCGGCGACCGGGCCGGCGTGTTGGCGAGCTCGACGAGGAGATGGTCTACGAGATGCGCGTCGGCCAGACCTTCGTGCTCGGGGCGAGCACGTGGCGGGTGATGGACATCACCCCCTCCCAGGTGCTGGTCACGCCCGCGCCGGGCGAGCCCGGGACGATCGCCTTCTGGCATGGCGACACCCTGGGCCGCCCGGTCGAGGTCGGCCGCGCCCTGGGGCAGATGACGCGCGAGCTGCGGGATGCCACCCCCGAGGTGGCCGCCGCGCGGCTCCACGACCGCGCCGGGCTCGACCGCCGGGCGATCGAGAACCTGCTGGGCTACCTCGCCGAGCAGGCGGCGGCCAGCGCCGTGCCCGACGACCGCACCGTGGTGGTGGAACGCTTCCGCGACCAGCTGGGCGACTGGCGCGTCTGCGTCCTGACGCCGTACGGCGCCCGGGTCCATGCGCCCTGGGCGCTGGCGGTGGCGGCGCGACTGGAGCGGGAGCTGGGGTTGGATGTGCAGTCGATCTACACCGATGACGGCTTCGCCCTGCGCGTCCCCGAGGTCGACAACCCGCCCGACGTCGACCGCCTCTTCCTCGATCCCGAGGATGTGCGCGAGGCGGTCATCGGCGTGGTCCAGGGATCGGCGCTCTTCGCATCCCGATTCCGCGAGAACGCCGCCCGGTCTCTGCTCCTGCCGCGGCGGCGGCCCAACCAGCGCCAGCCGCTGTGGCTGCAGCGGCAGCGGGCCCACGACCTCCTCCAGGTGGCGTCGCGGCACCCCGACTTCCCGATCATCCTGGAGACCTACCGCGAGTGCCTCAGTGACACCTTCGACATGGAAGCGCTGGTCGACCTGATGCGTGAGATTCGCTCCCGGCAGGTCCGCGTGGTGACCGTCGAGACCGAGCGAGCTTCGCCCTTCGCCAGCTCACTGCTATTCGACTTCATAGCCCAGTACATCTACGAGGCCGCCGCGCCGCTGGCGGAGAGCCGCGCCCAAGCGTTGACCCTGGACCGCGAGCTGCTGGCCGAGCTGCTGGGGTCCGAGGAGCTGCGCGAGCTCCTGGCACCCGAGGTCATCGAGGCGGTGGAGCTGGAGCTGCAAGGCCTGGTCGAAGACCGCTGGCCCCGCGACTCCGACGAAGCTGCCGACGTGCTCCGTCGCCTCGGCGACCTGACCGAGGCCGACGCCACCGCGCGCGGCATCCGCCCTGAGTGGCTGCGTCAGCTGACCCAGGAGCACCGCGCCGCCGCCGTGCGCATCGCCGGGGAGGAGCGCTGGATCGCAGCCGAGGACGCCGCCCGCTACAGGGACGGCCTGGGCGTCGCTCTCCCCGTCGGCCTCCCGGTTGCCCTGCTGGGCGAGTGGGGCGAGGCCTTCGAGTCGCTGGTGCTGCGTTACGCGCGCACCCATACCCCGTTCCTCGCCGCCGACCCCGCCGCCCGCTGGGCGCTGCCCAAACAGCAGGTCAGCAAGGCGCTGTCGCATCTGGTGGCCGCCGGCGACCTGCTCAGCGGGGAGTTCCGCCCCGGTGGCGCCGAGCGTGAGTTCTGCCACCCGGAGGTGCTGATCGCGTTGCGGCGGCGTTCGCTGGCCCGGCTGCGGCGCGAGGTCGAGCCGGTGCCGGTTGAGGTGCTGGCCCGCTTCCTGCCGCAGTGGCAGGGTATCGGCGTGCCCGCCCGCGGCCTCGACCGCCTGGCTGAGGTGGTGCACCAGCTGCAGGCCGCCGCGGTGCCCGTTTCCGTCCTGGAGCGGGATGTCCTGCCGGCCCGGGTGGCGGACTACAGCCCCCAGATGCTGGACCACCTGATCTCCGCCGGCGAGGTGATCTGGGCCGGCCGGGGAGCCCTTGGTGGGACCGACGGGCGCGTCGCGCTGTACCTCCGCGCCGACGCCCCACGCCTGCTTCACCCGCCGCTTGACCTGCCCGAGGGCGCCATCGCCGACGCCCTCCGCCAGCACCTGGTCAGCCGCGGTGCCTCGTTCTTCGCCGACCTGATGCGCGCCACCCTGGAGGTCGAGGACGGCCGCGACCCCGAGGGGGTGCTCGAGGTGCTCTGGGAGATGGTCTGGGCCGGGGAGGTGACCAACGACACCTTCGTCCCCCTGCGCAACCGAGGCCCGCGGCGGCGAGGCAGCCGCCCCCGACGCCCGATGATGCGCCTGGGCCCACCGGGGTCCGAGGGCCGATGGTCGCTGGTCGAGCACCTGACGTCGCTGGAAATCAGCGCCACCGAGCGCCTTCACGCCACCGCCGGGGCGCTGCTGCAGCGCTACGGGGTCCTGTCGCGGGAGGAGGTCCTCGGCGAGGGCAGCCCGGGCGGGTTCACCGCGATCTACCCGGTGCTACGAGCCATGGAGGAGGCGGGCAAGATCCGCCGCGGCTACTTCGTCGACGGCCTCGGCGGCTCCCAGTTCGCCCTTCCGGGGGCCGTCGATCGCCTCCGCGGGGCGCGGCATGTGGCTCGCGGCGACGAGGGGCCGGGCGCCATCGGGCTGGCCGCCACCGACCCTGCCAATCCGTATGGCGTCACCATCCCCTGGCCGGCGTCGCCCGCCCGCACCGCGAGAGTGGCAGGGGCATACGTGGTCCTCGAGGACGGCGAGCTCCGCCTCTACCTCGAGCGCGGGGGGCGCAGCCTGCTCAGCTTTGGCGAGGTTACGGTGGAGGCCCTGGGCGCCCTCGCGACCTGCGCCGGCCGCGCCGGCAAGGTAGAGATCCGCACCCTCAACGGCGAGCCGATTGCAGGGTCGAATTTGGAGCCGCTGATGCGCGAGGTCGGGTTCGGTGTTTCCCCGCGCGGGCTGGTCCTCTGGCCAGACCGACGGACATCCGTGAGCGCGTGACGTGACCTACTATTGCCCGCGCTGCCAGGTGGGTCGCGAGGACGTCACGGCAGCGGCAGAGAGGAGGTCCAATGCCGGAGTCTGACAAGGGCGAGAAGAGAACCAAAGAGACAACCGCGGGCAGCCGGGGGGCGACGGCTTTTTACCTGAATCCCACGGGCTTCAAGATCCAGCGGGCCCTGCACATCCCGATCTATCGATTGACGGGCGGCGTTATCGGGCACCGCATTGGTCCTGCAAAACACTTGATCCTGACCGTCACCGGCGCCAAGACCGGCCAACCGCGGACGACGGCCCTGACCTACGAGCGCGACGGCGACAACCTCATCGTTGTGGCCTCCAAAGGGGGCGTTGCCGACCACCCCTACTGGTACAAGAACATGCTCAAGAACCCTGAGGTCGAGGTCCAGGTCAAGAGCCACAAAGGCCGCTACCGCGCCCGCACTGCCACCGCCGACGAGCGACCGCGTCTGTGGAAGATCATGACCAAGGTCTACTCCGGGTACGACGACTACCAGAGGGCGACCGACCGGGAGATTCCGGTGGTGGTGCTGGAACCAATCGACACTGGCAATGCCGGTAGCTGAGGAGCTCAAGCCCGGCTCCCGCGGGGCGATGGTGCTGGAGCGCGCGGGATGACGCGCTACCGGCGGCTTGGCGGGACCGGGGTAAAGGTCAGCCCGCTGTGCCTCGGGACGATGATGTTTGGCGCCTGGGGCAACAAGGACCACGACGGCTCCATCGCCATCATCAACCGCGCCCTGGACGCCGGCATCAACTTCGTCGACACCGCCGACGTTTACAGCTCTGGCGAATCCGAGGAGATCGTCGGCAAGGCGCTGAAGGGCCGTCGCGATACGGTGGTTGTCGCCAGCAAGGTGCACGGCAGGATGGGTGACGACATCAACCAGCGGGGCAACTCGCGTCGCTGGATCATGCAGGAGGTGGACAACAGCCTCCGTCGCCTCGACACCGACTGGATCGACCTCTACCAGATCCACCGCCCCGACCCCAAGACTGACATCGAGGAGACCCTTGGGGCGCTGACCGACCTCGCCCACGCCGGCAAGATCCGCTACTTCGGCAGCTCGACCTACCCGGCCGAGTCGATCGCGGAGGCGCAGTGGGCGGCGACCCGCAGCCACCTCGGCAGCTTCGTCACGGAGCAGCCGCCCTACTCGATCTTCGCTCGAGGCATCGAAACCGCGGTGCTGCCAACAGCGCAGCGGTACAACATGGGCGTACTCGCCTGGAGCCCGCTCAACGGCGGCTGGCTGACGGGGAAGTACCGCAAGGACCATGACACTCCCGAAGGCTCGCGCATGACCATTCGCCGCATCCCCGAGCGCTTTGACCTCAGCCTTCCTGGCAACGCCCGCAAGCTCGACCTCGTCGAGGACCTCGACCAGCTGGCGCAGGACGTCGGCATCACTATGACGCAGCTGGCGTTGGCCTGGGTGCTGGAGCACCCGGCGGTGACATCGGCGATCATCGGGCCGCGGACGATGGAGCAGCTCGAGGGCAACCTCGGCGCTGACGACACCAGGCTCGACAAGGCCGTGCTCGATCGCATCGACGAGCTGGTGCCACCGGGAACCAACCTCAACCCATCGGACGCCGGCTACTACAACCCCTGGCTGGAGCCGACCGCTCGGCGCCGATCTGGGGCTGCCGGTTAGTCCTCGAAGGCCTCCACACAAGTCACACCCGAGGGGCCGGCAACGGCCGAGTGCTCCGTGTCCGCCGGGATTAAGATGCCATCCCCGGCGCCAAGCTCGACGCCGTCGAAGTCGATGCTGCCGCGCAGCACGTAGAGGTGCTTGGTCTGTGAGTGGCTGTGGTGCGAGAAGACTGCACCGGGGCCGGCGGACCATGGATAAGGGGACAGGCCGTCTGAGCGCAGCGCAGCCTCAGGAGCCTCGGAGCGATCCAACTGTGTGATCGATGACACAGATTCAGCCTAGCGCGGTGGGTTAGGCTGCGCTAAAGGGATGCAGCCGGAGACACGGTACGCGAAGAGTGGGGACGTCTCCATTGCCTACAAGGTGGTGGGTGAGGGGCCGATCGACCTTGTAATCGTGCCCGGGTGGGTGTCGCACGTCGAGGTGGTATGGGAGGAGCCGCAGGCAGCGGCGTTTCTACGCCGACTGGGGGAATTCAGCCGGCTCGTCATCTTCGACAAACGCGGGACCGGCCTCTCGGACCCGGTGGCCCACGTGCCCCACGTCGACGAGCGCATGGACGACATCCGAGCAGTGATGGACGCCGTCGGGTCGGCCCGGGCGGCCCTACTCGGCTACTCCGAGGGTGGAGCGCTCGCCGCATTGTTCGCCGCGACTCATCCAGACAGGGTGAGCGGGCTGATCCCGTACGCGTCCTTCGCGCGCCTCAAGCTTGCGCCTGACTATCCCTACGGTTTCTCTGAAGAGGGGATCCAGATGTTCTTCACAGGCGTGCAGGCGGCCGGGACGACCGGCGAGTTCTACGACTTGGTGGTGCCTAGCCGCAGCGGCGACGAGGAGTTTCGCCAGTGGTTTGCCCGGATCAGCCGGATGGCGGCCAGTCCGGCTCAGCTGGACATCTACATGCGCTCGAATTCGGCCATCGATATACGCGCCGTCCTCCCGTCCATCCGAGTTCCCACGCTCGTCATACACCGCAAGGACGATGCTCTGGTGGAGGTCGGCCACGGACGTTATCTCGCCGAGCACATCCCCGGCGCGAAATACGTGGAGCTGGACGGCGGTGACCACTGGCCCTGGTTCGGCGACACCGACGCGGTGGTCGAGGAGGTGGAGGAGTTCCTCACCGGCATGCGCCATGTGGGTCCGTCCGAT